>NZ_KV814785.1:0-15901 GCF_001814095.1 Neisseria sp. HMSC068C12
AAGAAGGTCTGCGCTTTGCGATTCGCGAAGGTGGCCGTACCGTAGGTGCAGGTGTGGTTTCTTCTATCATCGCTTAAGTTTAGAGGCCAATAGCTCAATTGGTAGAGTATCGGTCTCCAAAACCGAGGGTTGGGGGTTCGAGACCCTCTTGGCCTGCCAAATAAAAAATTAACCGGCCTTGTGCCGGTTAATTTTTTTGTACTTAAGTTTTAAGATTATCTAGAATTAATTATATGGATCAATGCTGCTATCTAAAATGGATGGTGGGTGGGGCATTGATAAGTGAGTAAAGATGACAGAACATCCGTCTGGACACAAAGAAGGCCATCAGAAAAAGGAAGTAGTGGTAAGCAGTAAGCCAGCTTCTGAAAAGAAAGAAGGTCTGTTTGCATATTTTAAGAGCTCTTGGACCGAGTTTAAGAAAGTGGTTTGGCCGAGTCGGGATGAAGCGGTCAAAATGACTGTATTTGTAATTATCTTTGTTGCGATTTTAGCAGCCTTCATTTATGTGGCAGATACAATTATTTCATGGTTGTTTTTTGATGTTTTATTAAATAGGAAAGGGTAAAGATGTCAAAGCGTTGGTATGTGGTGCAGGCCTATTCCGGTTTTGAAAAAAATGTTCAAAAAACATTGAAAGAGCGTATTGCTCGTGAAAACATGGAAGATTATTTCGGTCAGATTCTTGTGCCCGTTGAGGAAGTAGTAGATATCAAGAATGGTCGAAAAACCATCAGTGAGCGTAAATTCTATCCAGGCTATGTATTGGTCGAAATGGAAATGACTGATGATTCGTGGCACTTGGTTAAGAGCACTCCTCGAGTAAATGGTTTTGTAGGCGGTAGTGGAAATCGCCCGATCCCAATTTCTCAAAAAGATGCGGATGCTATTTTGCAACAAGCTAAGACAGGTGTTGAGAAGCCAAAACCAAAAGTTGAGTTTGAAGTTGGTCAGCAAGTTCGAGTAAACGAAGGCCCATTTGCTGATTTCAACGGTATTGTTGATGAAGTTAATTACGAACGTAATAGACTGCGTGTTTCAGTTCAGATTTTTGGTCGCGAAACACCGGTTGAATTAGAGTTCGGTCAGGTTGAAAAGATTTAAGTGGTTTAATTCGCTTGAAAATTTTTTTTTAAGCGGATATAATCGCGAATTCTGTTTGGGAAGCGGAATGGTTCCGCGTTATACCCGTTTTTAGGAGTCCTTTAAGTGGCAAAGAAAATTATCGGCTACATTAAACTGCAAATTCCTGCAGGTAAAGCCAATCCATCTCCCCCAGTTGGTCCAGCTTTGGGTCAACGTGGTTTGAACATCATGGAATTCTGTAAAGCATTTAATGCTGCAACCCAAGGTATGGAACCTGGTTTGCCAATTCCAGTCGTAATCACTGCATTTGCAGATAAATCATTCACATTTGTGATGAAAACTCCACCAGCTTCTATCTTGTTGAAAAAAGCTGCTGGTCTGCAAAAAGGTAGTTCTAATCCTCTGACTAATAAAGTGGGTAAATTGACCCGTGCTCAGTTGGAAGAAATTGCTAAAACTAAAGAGCCTGATTTGACTGCTGCTGACTTAGATGCGGCTGTTCGTACTATCGCAGGTTCTGCTCGCTCAATGGGCTTGGATGTGGAGGGTGTTGTATAATGGCTAAAGTATCTAAACGCTTGAAAGCTCTTCGCTCTTCTGTTGAAGCTAACAAACTGTACGCAATCGACGAAGCAATTGCTTTGGTTAAAAAAGCTGCTACTGCTAAATTTGATGAGTCTGTTGACGTATCTTTCAACTTGGGTGTTGATCCTCGTAAATCTGACCAAGTTATTCGTGGTTCAGTCGTTCTGCCTAAAGGTACCGGTAAAACAACTCGCGTAGCTGTATTTACACAAGGTGCAAATGCAGAAGCTGCTAAAGAGGCTGGTGCAGATATCGTCGGTTTCGAAGATTTGGCTGCTGAAATCAAAGCTGGTAACCTGAACTTTGACGTTGTTATTGCTTCTCCTGATGCAATGCGTATCGTTGGTCAATTGGGTACTATCTTGGGCCCTCGTGGTCTGATGCCAAACCCTAAAGTAGGTACTGTTACTCCTAACGTTGCTGAAGCAGTTAAAAATGCAAAAGCAGGTCAAGTACAATACCGTACAGATAAAGCCGGTATCGTTCATGCAACTATCGGTCGTGCTTCTTTCGCTGAAGCTGACTTGAAAGAAAACTTCAATGCGTTGCTGGATGCTATCGTTAAAGCCAAACCTGCTGCTGCTAAAGGTCAGTACCTGAAAAAAGTTGCTGTATCCAGCACTATGGGTTTGGGTGTTCGCGTTGATACTGCAAGCGTGAATAACTAAGAAATTTTCAGGTGATCCGGCTTTCTGGATTGCCTGAATTTGGGCTACTTAAAATTAAGTAGATGTCCAAGACCGTAGGGATCGTAAGATTTAATCGTAACTGCCCTACGCAGACGGTAGTCCTGAAACACATTGCAAGATTGCTTGTAAGATGTCTTTTTAGGTTACCGCGCTGGTGGGATATCATTTCGGTATCCTGTTTATAAACAGTGGGAGGTAGACCTTGAGTCTCAATATTGAAACCAAGAAAGTGGCCGTAGAGGAAATTAGCGCAGCTATTGCTAACGCTCAAACTCTCGTAGTCGCTGAATATCGCGGTATCAGTGTTTCCAGCATGACTGAGCTTCGTGCGAATGCACGTAAAGAAGGCGTGTACTTGCGTGTTCTGAAAAATACTCTGGCTCGTCGCGCAGTAGAGGGTACTTCATTCGCAGCTTTGGCCGATCAAATGGTTGGTCCATTGGTTTACGCTGCTTCTGAAGATGCTGTTGCTGCTGCTAAAGTGCTGCACCAATTCGCGAAAAAAGATGACAAAATCATCGTTAAAGCCGGTTCTTACAATGGCGAAGTGATGAATCCTGCTCAGGTTGCTGAGTTGGCTTCTATTCCAAGCCGCGAAGAACTGTTGTCCAAACTGTTGTTCGTTATGCAAGCTCCTGTATCAGGCTTTGCACGTGGTTTGGCTGCTTTGGCAGAGAAAAAAGCCGGCGAAGAAGCCGCTTAATCGATTTTGTTTCATTTAATCAATTATTTTTTAATACAATATTTGGAGTAAAATAGCATGGCTATTACTAAAGAAGACATTTTGGAAGCCGTTGGTTCTTTGACCGTAATGGAATTGAACGATCTGGTTAAAGCTTTTGAAGAGAAATTTGGCGTTTCTGCTGCTGCCGTTGCAGTTGCAGGTCCTGCAGGTGCTGGTGCAGCTGCTGCTGAAGAAAAAACTGAATTTGACGTAGTATTGGCTTCTGCTGGTGATCAAAAAGTTGGCGTGATTAAAGTTGTCCGCGCTATCACTGGCTTGGGTCTGAAAGAAGCTAAAGACATCGTTGACGGTGCACCTAAAACTCTGAAAGAAGGTGTTTCTAAAGCTGAAGCTGAAGACATCCAAAAACAACTGGAAGAAGCTGGCGCTAAAGTCGAAATCAAATAATTTGATGCTTCCTGTAAAGGCTGGCAGTTTTCTGCCAGCCTTATTTTGCTTCTTAAAATAAGCATTAGGCATTGTTTACATTTATTTGCATAGTTTTTATAAAATCATTGCAAATAAATGTAAATATTAAGTTGATGCATGCCGTTGTTTTAGACGGCCTATTATTTAAAATTGCTTTTCGGAGTGTATATGAGCTATTCGTTTACCGAGAAAAAACGTATCCGTAAGAGTTTTGCAAAGCGAGAGAATGTCTTGGATGTTCCTTTCCTGCTGGCAACCCAAATTGATTCTTATGCGAAATTTTTACAGTTGGAAAACGCTTTTGACCAACGTACTGATGATGGTCTGCAAGCAGCATTCAATTCTATTTTCCCGATTGTGAGCCATAATGGTTATGCACGATTGGAGTTTGTGCATTACACATTGGGCGAACCTTTGTTCGATATTCCTGAATGTCAATTGCGCGGTATTACTTATGCGGCTCCATTGCGTGCACGTATCCGTTTGGTGATTTTGGATAAAGAAGCGTCTAAACCGACCGTAAAAGAAGTTCGTGAAAACGAAGTATATATGGGCGAAATTCCGTTGATGACGCCAAGTGGCTCTTTTGTCATCAATGGTACAGAGCGTGTAATTGTTTCCCAGTTGCACCGTTCTCCTGGTGTGTTCTTTGAGCATGACCGTGGTAAAACACATTCTTCCGGTAAGTTGTTGTTCTCTGCTCGTATTATTCCTTACCGTGGTTCATGGTTGGATTTCGAATTTGATCCAAAAGATTTGCTGTATTTCCGTATCGACCGTCGCCGTAAAATGCCGGTTACGATTTTGTTGAAAGCTTTGGGCTATAACAATGAACAAATCTTGGATATTTTCTACGACAAAGAAACTTTCTATTTGTCTTCAAACGGTGTTCAAACTGATCTGGTTGCAGGCCGTCTGAAAGGTGAAACTGCCAAAGTTGACATCTTGGATAAAGAAGGCAATGTACTGGTTGCCAAAGGTAAACGCATTACTGCGAAAAATATCCGTGATATTACCAATGCAGGCTTGACTCGTTTGAATGTAGAGCCAGAAAGCTTGATAGGCAAAGCATTGGCTGCTGACCTGATTGATCCGGAAACCGGTGAAGTATTGGCTTCTGCTAACGATGAAATTACAGAAGAACTGTTGGCTAAACTTGATATCCATGGTGTAAAAGAAATTACGACCCTTTATATCAACGAATTGGATCAAGGCGGTTACATCTCCAGCACTCTGCGTACAGACGAAACTGCTGATCAGCAAGCTGCACGCGTAGCGATTTACCGCATGATGCGTCCTGGCGAACCGCCTACCGAAGAAGCTGTTGAGCAGCTCTTCAACCGCTTGTTCTTCAGTGAAGACAGCTATGATTTGTCTCGCGTAGGCCGTATGAAATTCAATACGCGCACATACGAGCAAAAACTGTCTGAAGCACAACAAAACTCTTGGTATGGCCGTTTGCTGAACGAAACTTTGGCCGGTGCTGCCGAAAAAGGTGGTTACGTTCTGAGCGTTGAAGACATTGTTGCTTCCATTGCTACATTAGTTGAACTGCGTAACGGTCATGGTGAAGTAGACGATATTGATCACTTGGGTAATCGTCGTGTTCGTTCTGTGGGTGAGTTGACTGAAAACCAATTCCGCAGCGGTTTGGCTCGTGTAGAACGTGCAGTTAAAGAGCGTTTGAACCAAGCAGAATCTGAGAACTTGATGCCGCATGACTTGATCAATGCGAAACCTGTTTCTGCCGCGATTAAAGAATTCTTCGGTTCCAGCCAATTGAGCCAATTTATGGATCAGACCAACCCATTGTCTGAAGTAACCCATAAACGCCGTGTATCTGCATTGGGCCCGGGCGGTTTGACTCGCGAACGTGCAGGCTTTGAGGTGCGAGACGTACATCCGACCCACTATGGCCGTGTATGTCCTATTGAAACACCTGAGGGTCCAAACATTGGTTTGATCAACTCATTATCCGTTTATGCGCGTACCAATGATTATGGTTTCTTGGAAACTCCTTACCGCCGTGTTGTCGATGGCAAAGTAACTGAAGAAATCGACTACTTGTCTGCTATCGAAGAAGGCCGTTATGTGATTGCACAGGCGAATGCCGATTTGGACAAAGACGGTAATTTGATTGGCGACTTGGTCACTTGTCGTGAAAAAGGCGAAACCATTATGGCGACGCCTGACCGCGTTCAATATATGGACGTGGCAACCGGTCAAGTGGTATCCGTTGCAGCATCTCTGATTCCATTCTTGGAACATGATGACGCGAACCGTGCATTGATGGGTGCCAACATGCAACGTCAGGCTGTACCGTGTCTGCGCCCTGAAAAACCGATGGTTGGTACCGGTATTGAGCGCTCTGTTGCCGTTGACTCTGCAACTGCAATCGTTGCCCGCCGCGGCGGTGTGGTTGAGTATGTAGATGCCAACCGTGTTGTAGTTCGTGTTCATGATGATGAAGCGACTGCCGGTGAAGTGGGTGTCGATATTTACAACTTGGTTAAATTCACCCGTTCTAACCAATCTACCAACATCAACCAACGTCCGGCCGTAAAAGCAGGCGATGTGTTGCAACGTGGTGACTTGGTGGCCGACGGTGCATCTACCGACTTGGGCGAGTTGGCTTTGGGTCAAAACATGACCATCGCCTTCATGCCATGGAACGGTTACAACTACGAAGACTCGATTCTGATTTCAGAAAAAGTGGCTGCAGACGATCGTTATACTTCGATTCACATTGAAGAGCTGAACGTTGTCGCACGTGACACTAAACTGGGTGCGGAAGACATTACCCGCGATATTCCGAACTTGTCTGAGCGTATGCAAAACCGTTTGGATGAATCCGGTATCGTATATATTGGTGCAGAAGTAGAAGCTGGTGACGTCTTGGTAGGTAAAGTAACACCTAAAGGCGAAACCCAACTGACTCCTGAAGAAAAACTGCTGCGTGCCATCTTCGGTGAAAAAGCGTCTGACGTAAAAGATACTTCATTGCGTATGCCTACCGGCATGAGCGGTACCGTTATCGATGTTCAAGTCTTTACTCGTGAAGGTATTCAACGCGACAAACGTGCTCAATCCATTATTGATTCTGAGCTGAAACGTTACCGTCAAGACTTGAGCGACCAGTTGCGTATTTTTGATAACGACGCATTTGACCGTATCGAGCGTATGATTGTTGGTCAAAAAGCCAATGGTGGTCCGATGAAGCTGGCTAAAGGCAGTGAAATCACTACCGAATATTTGGCGAGCCTGTCCAGCAAACATGATTGGTTTGACATCCGTTTGGCTGACGAAGATTTGGCCAAACAGTTGGAACTGATTAAATTGAGCCTGCAACAAAAACGCGAAGAAGCGGATGAGTTGTATGAGATCAAGAAGAAAAAACTGACCCAAGGCGACGAGCTGCAACCGGGCGTACAAAAAATGGTGAAAGTATTTATCGCCATCAAACGCCGTCTGCAAGCCGGTGACAAAATGGCGGGTCGCCACGGTAACAAAGGTGTGGTATCACGCATTCTGCCGGTGGAAGACATGCCTTACATGGCTGACGGCCGTCCGGTAGACATTGTACTGAACCCATTGGGCGTACCTTCCCGTATGAACATTGGTCAGATTTTGGAAGTTCACTTGGGTTGGGCGGCAAAAGGTATCGGTGAACGCATCGATCGTATGCTGAAAGAGCAACGCAAAGCCAGCGAGCTGCGTGAATTCTTGAACAAACTCTACAACGGTAGCGGTAAGAAAGAAGATTTAGACAGCCTGACAGATGAAGAAATCATCGAATTGGCTTCTAACCTGCGCAAAGGTGCGTCTTTCGCCTCTCCTGTATTCGACGGTGCGAAAGAGTCTGAAATCCGCGAAATGTTGAACTTGGCTTACCCAAGTGAAGATCCTGAGGTTGAGAAACTGGGCTTCAACGACAGTAAAACTCAAATCACGCTGTATGACGGCCGTTCCGGCGAAGCATTTGACCGCAAGGTTACAGTCGGTGTGATGCACTATCTGAAACTGCACCACTTGGTTGACGAAAAAATGCACGCCCGTTCTACCGGTCCATACAGTTTGGTTACCCAGCAGCCTTTGGGCGGTAAAGCTCAGTTCGGTGGCCAACGTTTCGGCGAGATGGAGGTTTGGGCATTGGAAGCATACGGCGCGGCATACACGCTGCAAGAGATGCTGACTGTGAAGTCTGACGACGTGAACGGCCGTACCAAAATGTACGAAAATATCGTCAAAGGTGAACACAAAATCGATGCCGGTATGCCTGAATCCTTCAACGTATTGGTTAAAGAGATTCGCTCACTGGGCTTGGATATCGATTTGGAACGCTACTAAACAGAAGTTTTCAGACGGCCTTTTAAGGTCGTCTGAAAAAGCGGTTTCAGAATAAGAATGAAGCAATCGGCATTTAGGCCATCTGAAATCAAAAGTACCGTTTCCCAATATCGAAAATCCGCCATGCGGTAAAAATACTTCCTTCAAGGAGCAAAAATGAATTTGTTGAACTTATTTAATCCGTTGCAAACTGCCGGCATGGAAGAAGAGTTTGATGCCATCAAAATCGGTATTGCCTCTCCCGAAACCATCCGCTCATGGTCTTATGGCGAAGTTAAAAAACCTGAAACCATCAACTACCGCACGTTCAAACCTGAGCGTGACGGTTTATTCTGTGCCAAAATCTTTGGCCCGGTCAAAGACTATGAATGTTTGTGCGGTAAATACAAACGCTTGAAATTTAAAGGCGTAACCTGTGAAAAATGTGGCGTAGAAGTGACCCTGTCTAAAGTACGCCGCGAACGCATGGGCCACATTGAATTGGCAGCACCAGTTGCCCATATTTGGTTCTTGAAATCCCTGCCTTCCCGCTTGGGTATGGTACTGGACATGACTTTGCGCGATATCGAACGCGTATTGTACTTTGAAGCATTTGTGGTAACCGATCCCGGCATGACTCCGTTGCAACGTCGTCAATTACTGACTGAAGACGATTACTACAACAAACTGGACGAATACGGCGACGACTTCGATGCCAAAATGGGTGCAGAAGGTATCCGTGAATTGTTGCGCACCTTGGATATTACCGGCGAAATCGAAATCCTGCGTCAAGAGCTGGAATCTACCGGTTCTGACACCAAAATTAAAAAAATTGCCAAACGTTTGAAAGTATTGGAAGCTTTCCACCGTTCCGGTATGAAACTGGAATGGATGATTATGGACGTGCTGCCGGTATTGCCGCCTGATTTGCGTCCGTTGGTTCCATTGGATGGTGGTCGTTTTGCCACTTCCGATTTGAACGATTTGTACCGCCGCGTTATTAACCGTAACAACCGTCTGAAACGTCTGTTGGAACTGCATGCGCCTGACATCATCGTTCGTAACGAAAAACGTATGTTGCAAGAAGCAGTTGACTCTCTGTTGGATAACGGCCGTCGCGGTAAAGCCATGACCGGCGCCAACAAACGTCCGCTGAAATCATTGGCTGACATGATTAAAGGTAAAGGCGGCCGCTTCCGTCAAAACCTGCTGGGTAAACGTGTGGACTACTCTGGTCGTTCCGTGATTACCGTAGGTCCATACCTGCGTCTGCACCAATGTGGTCTGCCGAAAAAAATGGCGTTGGAACTGTTCAAACCATTCATTTTCCACAAATTGGAAAAACAAGGTTTGGCGTCTACCGTTAAAGCTGCGAAAAAATTGGTAGAACAAGAAGTACCTGAAGTATGGGATATCTTGGAAGAAGTGATCCGCGAACATCCGATTATGCTGAACCGTGCGCCAACCCTGCACCGTTTGGGTATTCAAGCGTTCGAACCTATCCTGATCGAAGGTAAAGCGATTCAGTTGCACCCATTGGTGTGTGCCGCATTTAACGCCGACTTTGACGGTGACCAAATGGCTGTACACGTTCCATTGAGCTTGGAAGCACAAATGGAAGCACGCACGCTGATGCTGGCTTCAAACAACGTATTGTCTCCAGCCAACGGCGAACCAATCATCGTACCTTCTCAAGATATCGTATTGGGTCTGTACTACATGACCCGCGACCGTATCAATGCCAAAGGCGAAGGCAGCCTGTTTGCCGATGTGAAAGAAGTGCATCGTGCATACCATACCAAACAGGTTGAACTGGGTACGAAAATTACCGTACGTCTGCGCGAATGGGTAAAAAACGAAGCAGGTGAGTTTGAGCCTGTCGTTAACCGTTACGAAACGACTGTCGGCCGTGCATTGTTGAGCGAAATCTTGCCTAAAGGCCTGCCGTTCGAGTACATCAACAAAGCGCTGAAGAAAAAAGAAATTTCTAAACTGATTAACGCATCATTCCGTCTGTGCGGTTTGCGTGACACAGTTATTTTTGCCGACCACTTGATGTATACCGGTTTCGGTTTTGCGGCTAAAGGCGGTATTTCCATTGCGGTTGACGATATGGAAATTCCGAAAGAAAAAGCAGCCTTGCTGGCTGAGGCTAATGCCGAAGTTAAAGAAATCGAAGACCAATACCGTCAAGGTTTGGTGACCAACGGCGAACGTTACAACAAAGTGGTCGATATTTGGGGTCGTGCCGGCGATAAGATCGCTAAAGCGATGATGGACAATCTGTCCAAACAAAAAGTTATCGACCGTGACGGCAACGAAGTTGATCAAGAGTCCTTCAACTCTATTTACATGATGGCCGACTCTGGTGCCCGTGGTTCTGCAGCTCAGATTAAACAGTTGTCCGGTATGCGTGGTTTGATGGCCAAACCTGACGGCTCTATTATCGAAACGCCAATTACCTCTAACTTCCGCGAAGGTTTGACTGTATTGCAATACTTTATTGCGACCCACGGTGCGCGTAAAGGTTTGGCGGATACCGCGTTGAAAACGGCAAACTCTGGTTACCTGACCCGTCGTCTGGTAGACGTAACTCAAGACTTGGTCGTTGTTGAAGACGATTGCGGTACTTCAGACGGCTTTGTCATGAAAGCAGTAGTACAAGGCGGTGACGTAATTGAAGCGTTGCGCGATCGTATTTTAGGCCGTGTTACAGCATCAGATGTTGTTGATCCTTCAACTGGCGAGACTTTGGTTGAGGCAGGTACACTGCTGACTGAGAAATTAGTTGATATCATTGACCAATCTGGTGTTGACGAGGTTAAAGTCCGTACGCCAATTACTTGTAAAACCCGTCATGGCTTGTGTGCACACTGTTATGGCCGCGACTTGGCGCGCGGTAAACTGGTTAACGCTGGTGAAGCTGTAGGTGTAATTGCTGCACAATCTATTGGTGAGCCAGGTACTCAGCTGACCATGCGTACGTTCCACATCGGTGGTGCGGCATCTCGTGCGGCTGCTGCCAGTCAAGTGGAAGCCAAATCCAATGGTACAGCTCGTTTCAGCAGCCAAATGCGTTACGTTGCCAACAACAAAGGCGAATTGGTTGTCATTGGCCGCTCTTGTGAAGTAGTGATTCACGACGATATCGGTCGCGAACGTGAACGTCACAAAGTACCTTACGGTGCAATCCTGCTGGTACAAGACGGCGAAGCCATTAAAGCCGGTCAAACTTTGGCAACTTGGGATCCGCATACCCGTCCGATGATCACCGAACACGCAGGTATGGTGAAATTCGAAAACGTGGAAGAGGGTGTTACCGTTGCGAAACAAACTGACGATGTAACCGGTTTGTCTACTTTGGTAGTGATTGACGGCAAACGTCGTTCTTCTAGTGCTTCTAAACTGTTGCGTCCGACTGTCAAACTGTTGGATGAAAATGGTCTGGAAATTTGCATTCCTGGTACGACTACCCCAGTTTCTATGGCATTCCCGGTCGGTGCGGTGATTACTATCCGTGAAGGTCAGGAAGTCGGTAAGGGTGATGTGTTGGCGCGTATTCCACAAGCGTCTTCTAAAACCCGCGATATTACCGGTGGTTTGCCGCGCGTTGCTGAGTTGTTTGAAGCACGCGTGCCGAAAGATGCCGGCATGTTGGCTGAAATTACCGGTACCGTTTCCTTCGGTAAAGAAACCAAAGGTAAACAGCGTCTGATTATTACCGATGTAGACGGTGTAGCATACGAAACGCTGATTTCTAAAGAGAAACAGATTTTGGTACACGACGGTCAAGTGGTAAACCGCGGTGAAACCATCGTGGATGGTGCCGTAGATCCGCATGACATTCTGCGTCTGCAAGGTATCGAAGCATTGGCTCGCTACATTGTTCAAGAGGTACAAGAGGTTTACCGCTTGCAAGGTGTGAAGATTTCCGATAAACACATCGAAGTCATCATCCGCCAAATGCTGCGCCGTGTGAACATTGTGGATGCTGGTGATACAGAGTTTATTACCGGCGAACAAGTTGAGCGTAGCGATGTGATGCTTGCCAATGAGAAAGCCATCGCTGAAGGCAAAGAGCCGGCACGTTATGAAAATGTGTTGTTGGGTATTACCAAAGCTTCCTTGTCTACCGACAGCTTCATTTCTGCAGCATCGTTCCAAGAAACAACCCGCGTCTTGACCGAGGCCGCTATCATGGGCAAACAAGACGAGCTGCGCGGTTTAAAAGAGAACGTGATTGTCGGTCGATTGATTCCTGCCGGTACAGGTTTGACCTACCACCGCAGCCGTCATCAACAATGGCAGCAAGCCGATCAAGTAACTTCTGAAACCGAAGCTTTAGACGAATAATCCCGAGGGATTATTGTGAAAATAAAACCGCAAGCCAGTCTTGCGGTTTTATTTTTTAGAGGACTTAAAAGAGGGTAGAGTTTAAGGCCGTCTGAATAAATAAGGAAAGCAATGGAGAAAATAAGTAGAGAACTAAATTGCGGACTTATTTAAAATGACAAAGGCCGTCTGAATATTTCAGACGGCCTTTGTTTCCAAAATTTAGACATAAATTGGAAAACACCAAACTTTATCAGTCATTTGCTTGACTAAACCCTTGCAATAAAAATATAATTCCAATCTTGTCGACATGGTGTCGGCAAGTATTTAACTCAACAGGACGAGAAAATATGCCAACTATTAACCAATTGGTACGCAAAGGCCGTCAAAAGCCTGTGTACGTAAACAAAGTGCCTGCACTGGAAGCTTGCCCGCAAAAACGTGGCGTCTGCACCCGTGTATACACAACTACCCCTAAAAAACCTAACTCTGCATTGCGTAAAGTATGTAAAGTTCGCCTGACCAACGGTTTTGAAGTAATTTCATATATCGGCGGTGAAGGCCACAACCTGCAAGAGCACAGCGTCGTATTGATTCGCGGCGGTCGTGTAAAAGACTTGCCAGGTGTACGTTACCACACTGTACGCGGTTCTTTGGATACTGCAGGTGTTAAAGACCGTAAACAAGCCCGTTCTAAATACGGTGCTAAGCGTCCTAAATAATTATCGGGACTCAAATAGGCACGTCGGCCGCCTAAGCTGAACAACGGCCGAGTAAGTGAATACTCAATTGGGTATTCATGGGAATTGCCCCAACTGAATAGATTAAAGGAAATTAAAATGCCAAGACGTAGAGAAGTCCCTAAGCGCGACGTACTGCCAGATCCTAAATTCGGCAGCGTTGAGCTGACTAAATTCATGAACGTATTGATGATTGACGGTAAAAAATCTGTTGCAGAACGTATCGTTTACGGTGCGTTGGAGCAAATTGAGAAAAAAACCGGCAAAGTAGCAATTGAAGTATTTAACGAAGCCATTGCAAACGCCAAACCTATCGTGGAAGTGAAAAGCCGCCGTGTAGGTGGTGCAAACTACCAAGTTCCTGTTGAAGTTCGTCCTTCACGTCGTCTGGCCTTGGCAATGCGCTGGGTTCGCGATGCGGCCCGTAAACGTGGTGAGAAATCTATGGACCTGCGTTTGGCAGGCGAATTGATTGATGCGGCTGAAGGTCGTGGCGGTGCGTTGAAAAAACGTGAAGAAGTACACCGCATGGCTGAAGCTAACAAAGCATTCTCTCACTTCCGTTTCTAATATCGAAAGGCTAACAAAATGGCTCGTAAGACCCCTATCAGCCTGTATCGCAATATCGGTATTTCTGCCCATATTGACGCGGGTAAAACAACCACAACAGAACGTATTTTGTTCTATACAGGTTTGACTCATAAATTGGGCGAAGTGCATGACGGCGCGGCTACTACCGACTACATGGAACAAGAGCAAGAGCGTGGTATTACCATTACTTCTGCTGCTGTGACTTCTTATTGGTCTGGTATGGCGAAACAGTTCCCTGAGCACCGTTTCAACATCATCGACACTCCGGGACACGTTGACTTTACTGTAGAGGTAGAGCGTTCTATGCGTGTATTGGACGGCGCGGTAATGGTTTACTGTGCAGTAGGCGGTGTTCAACCTCAATCTGAAACCGTATGGCGTCAAGCTAACAAATACCAAGTACCTCGCTTGGCATTTGTAAACAAAATGGACCGTCAAGGTGCCAACTTCTTCCGCGTTGTTGAGCAAATGAAAACCCGTTTGCGCGCAAACCCAGTACCTATCGTGATTCCGGTTGGTGCGGAAGACAGCTTCAGCGGTGTCGTTGACCTGTTGAAAATGAAATCCATTATTTGGAATGAAGCCGATAAAGGTACAACCTTTACCTATGGCGACATTCCTGCTGAATTGGTTGAGACTGCCGAAGAATGGCGTCAAAACATGATTGAAGCTGCAGCAGAAGCCAGCGAAGAATTGATGGACAAATACTTGGGCGGTGATGAGCTGACTGAAGAAGAAATCGTAGGCGCATTGCGTCAACGTACTTTGGCCGGTGAAATTCAACCAATGTTGTGCGGTTCAGCATTTAAAAACAAAGGTGTTCAACGTATGTTGGATGCAGTTGTAGAATTGCTGCCTGCTCCTACCGACATTCCTCCAGTTCAAGGTGTTAACCCTAACACTGAAGAAGCCGACAGCCGTCAAGCCAGCGATGAAGAGAAATTCTCTGCATTGGCGTTCAAAATGTTGAATGATAAATACGTTGGTCAGCTGACTTTCATCCGCGTTTACTCTGGTGTGGTGAAATCCGGTGATACCGTATTGAACTCTGTAAAAGGTACTCGCGAACGTATCGGTCGCTTGGTGCAAATGACTGCTGCAGACCGTACTGAAATTGAAGAAGTACGCGCTGGTGATATTGCAGCTGCGATCGGTCTTAAAGACGTTACTACTGGTGAGACCTTGTGTGCAGAAAGCGCACCTATCATCTTGGAACGCATGGAATTCCCTGAGCCGGTAATCCATATTGCCGTTGAGCCGAAAACCAAAGCCGACCAAGAGAAAATGGGTATCGCCCTGAACCGTCTGGCGAAAGAAGACCCTTCTTTCCGCGTTCGTACAGACGAAGAGTCCGGTCAAACCATTATTTCTGGTATGGGTGAGCTGCACTTGGAAATTATTGTTGACCGTATGAAACGCGAATTCGGCGTGGAAGCAAACATCGGTGCGCCTCAAGTGGCTTACCGTGAAACCATCCGCAAAGAAGTTGAAGCTGAATACAAACATGCCAAACAATCTGGTGGTAAAGGTCAATACGGTCACGTTGTGATCAAAATGGAACCTATGGAACCAGGTGGTGCGGGCTACGAATTTATCGATGAAATTAAAGGTGGTGTGATTCCTCGCGAATTTATTCCGTCTGTCGATAAAGGTATTCGCGATACTTTGCCTAACGGTATCGTTGCCGGTTACCCAGTAGTTGACGTACGTGTGCGTCTGATCTTCGGTTCTTCACACGATGTTGACTCCTCTCAACTGGCCTTCGAATTGGCTGCGTCTCAAGCCTTCAAAGAAGGTATGCGTAAAGCCAATCCAGCTCTGTTGGAACCAATCATGGCAGTTGAGGTGGAAACACCTGAAGAATACATGGGTGACGTAATGGGCGACTTGAACCGTCGTCGTGGTGTTGTATTGGGTATGGATGATGACGGCATCGGCGGTAAAAAAGTCCGTGCCGAAGTGCCTCTGGCAGAAATGTTCGGTTATTCTACCGACCTGCGTTCTGCAACCCAAGGCCGCGCTACTTACTCTATGGAGTTCAAGAAATATTCTGAAGCTCCTGCCCACATAGCTGCTGCTGTAACTGAAGCCCGTAAAGGCTAATCAGGCAAATAGGTCGTCTGAAAGGCTGAAATGATTTTTCAGACGGCCTCTGTTCTTTAATCGATCTTTAATGTAAAGGAATTAGCTCATGGCTAAGGAAAAATTTGAACGTAGCAAACCGCACGTAAACGTTGGCACCATCGGTCACGTTGACCATGGTAAAACCACTCTGACTGCTGCTTTGACTACTATTTTGGCTAAAAAATTTGGTGGTGCTGCAAAAGCTTACGACCAAATCGACAACGCTCCTGAAGAAAAAGCCCGCGGTATTACCATTAATACCTCACACGTAGAAT
>NZ_KV814786.1:0-6429 GCF_001814095.1 Neisseria sp. HMSC068C12
GTGTTGACTGGTTTTGTAGGTAGGCGTATAGTTCGGTTCTTCGCTGCTGATGCGGTGAAGAAAACGAAGCAGACAGTATAACACAGTTAGTTAGAATTTTCGATAATTTTAGTTGACATTTGCTAAATGTACTGTATAATTCGATTCGCTCTTTAAAAAACAGATTACCGATAAGTGTGAGTGCATTAGGCCTCACACTGTTTGAAAGACAGACAAGATGATGTTTTAGACATTGTCCTGTCGGTTTCTTTGAAGCAGACCAGAAGTTATAAGTTAGAGATTGAACATAAGAGTTTGATCCTGGCTCAGATTGAACGCTGGCGGCATGCTTTACACATGCAAGTCGGACGGCAGCACAGAGAAGCTTGCTTCTTGGGTGGCGAGTGGCGAACGGGTGAGTAATATATCGGAACGTACCGAGTAATGGGGGATAACTAATCGAAAGATTAGCTAATACCGCATATTCTCTGAGGAGGAAAGCAGGGGACCTTCGGGCCTTGCGTTATTCGAGCGGCCGATATCTGATTAGCTAGTTGGTGGGGTAAAGGCCTACCAAGGCGACGATCAGTAGCGGGTCTGAGAGGATGATCCGCCACACTGGGACTGAGACACGGCCCAGACTCCTACGGGAGGCAGCAGTGGGGAATTTTGGACAATGGGCGCAAGCCTGATCCAGCCATGCCGCGTGTCTGAAGAAGGCCTTCGGGTTGTAAAGGACTTTTGTCAGGGAAGAAAAGGCTGTTGCTAATACCGACAGCTGATGACGGTACCTGAAGAATAAGCACCGGCTAACTACGTGCCAGCAGCCGCGGTAATACGTAGGGTGCGAGCGTTAATCGGAATTACTGGGCGTAAAGCGAGCGCAGACGGTTACTTAAGCAGGATGTGAAATCCCCGGGCTCAACCTGGGAACTGCGTTCTGAACTGGGTGACTAGAGTGTGTCAGAGGGAGGTAGAATTCCACGTGTAGCAGTGAAATGCGTAGAGATGTGGAGGAATACCGATGGCGAAGGCAGCCTCCTGGGATAACACTGACGTTCATGCTCGAAAGCGTGGGTAGCAAACAGGATTAGATACCCTGGTAGTCCACGCCCTAAACGATGTCAATTAGCTGTTGGGCAACTTGATTGCTTAGTAGCGTAGCTAACGCGTGAAATTGACCGCCTGGGGAGTACGGTCGCAAGATTAAAACTCAAAGGAATTGACGGGGACCCGCACAAGCGGTGGATGATGTGGATTAATTCGATGCAACGCGAAGAACCTTACCTGGTCTTGACATGTACGGAATCCTCCAGAGACGGAGGAGTGCCTTCGGGAACCGTAACACAGGTGCTGCATGGCTGTCGTCAGCTCGTGTCGTGAGATGTTGGGTTAAGTCCCGCAACGAGCGCAACCCTTGTCATTAGTTGCCATCATTTAGTTGGGCACTCTAATGAGACTGCCGGTGACAAGCCGGAGGAAGGTGGGGATGACGTCAAGTCCTCATGGCCCTTATGACCAGGGCTTCACACGTCATACAATGGTCGGTACAGAGGGTAGCCAAGCCGCGAGGTGGAGCCAATCTCACAAAACCGATCGTAGTCCGGATTGCACTCTGCAACTCGAGTGCATGAAGTCGGAATCGCTAGTAATCGCAGGTCAGCATACTGCGGTGAATACGTTCCCGGGTCTTGTACACACCGCCCGTCACACCATGGGAGTGGGGGATACCAGAAGTAGGTAGGGTAACCGCAAGGAGCCCGCTTACCACGGTATGCTTCATGACTGGGGTGAAGTCGTAACAAGGTAGCCGTAGGGGAACCTGCGGCTGGATCACCTCCTTTCTAGAGAAAGAAGAGGCCTGATGCATTCACACTTATCGGTAAACTGTAAAAGATGCGGAAGAGAAAAGCTTGAGTGAAGACAAGATTCGCTTAAGAAGAGAATCCGGGTTTGTAGCTCAGCTGGTTAGAGCACACGCTTGATAAGCGTGGGGTCGGAGGTTCAAGTCCTCCCAGACCCACCAAGAACGGGGGCATAGCTCAGTTGGTAGAGCACCTGCTTTGCAAGCAGGGGGTCATCGGTTCGATCCCGTTTGCCTCCACCAAGAACTTTACAAATCAAAGGAAGCCTGCTATACTTAGCAGCTTATTTTGATTTGCGAAGTGAAATATTGACGCATCGATCTTTAACAAATTGGAAAGCCGAAATCAACAAACAAAGACAATGAGTTTGTTTTAATTTTTTGTTCTTTGCAAAGGATGAAAAATCTCTCGCAAGAGAAAAGGAAACAAACACAGTATTTGGGTGATGATTGTATCGACTTAATCCTGAAACACAAAAGGCAGGATTAAGACACAACAAAGCAGTAAGCTTTATCAAAGTAGGAATTTCAAGTTTGCTTCCCTAGTCAACGGGTAGGCAAACGAAGTCAAAGAGGTTCTTGAAATGATAGAGTCAAGTGAATAAGTGCATCAGGTGGATGCCTTGGCGATGATAGGCGACGAAGGACGTGTAAGCCTGCGAAAAGCGTGGGGGAGCTGGCAATAAAGCTATGATCCCGCGGTGTCCGAATGGGGAAACCCACCTCTTAGGAGGTATCCTTATCTGAATACATAGGATAAGCGAAGCGAACCCGGAGAACTGAACCATCTAAGTACCCGGAGGAAAAGAAATCAACCGAGATTCCGCAAGTAGTGGCGAGCGAACGCGGAGGAGCCTGTACGTGATAACTGTCGAGATAGAAGAACAAGCTGGGAAGCTTGACCATAGTGGGTGATAGTCCCGTATTCGAAATCTCAATAGTGGTACTAAGCGTACGAAAAGTAGGGCGGGACACGTGAAATCCTGTCTGAATATGGGGGGACCATCCTCCAAGGCTAAATACTCATCATCGACCGATAGTGAACCAGTACCGTGAGGGAAAGGCGAAAAGAACCCCGGGAGGGGAGTGAAATAGAACCTGAAACCTGATGCATACAAACAGTGGGAGCACCCTTGTGGTGTGACTGCGTACCTTTTGTATAATGGGTCAACGACTTACATTCAGTAGCGAGCTTAACCGAATAGGGGAGGCGTAGGGAAACCGAGTCTTAATAGGGCGAACAGTTGCTGGGTGTAGACCCGAAACCGAGTGATCTATCCATGGCCAGGTTGAAGGTGCCGTAACAGGTACTGGAGGACCGAACCCACGCATGTTGCAAAATGCGGGGATGAGCTGTGGATAGGGGTGAAAGGCTAAACAAACTCGGAGATAGCTGGTTCTCCCCGAAAACTATTTAGGTAGTGCCTCGAGCAAGACACTGATGGGGGTAAAGCACTGTTATGGCTAGGGGGTTATTGCAACTTACCAACCCATGGCAAACTAAGAATACCATCAAGTGGTTCCTCGGGAGACAGACAGCGGGTGCTAACGTCCGTTGTCAAGAGGGAAACAACCCAGACCGCCAGCTAAGGTCCCAAATGATAGATTAAGTGGTAAACGAAGTGGGAAGGCCCAGACAGCCAGGATGTTGGCTTAGAAGCAGCCATCATTTAAAGAAAGCGTAATAGCTCACTGGTCGAGTCGTCCTGCGCGGAAGATGTAACGGGGCTCAAATCTATAACCGAAGCTGCGGATGCCAGTTTACTGGCATGGTAGGGGAGCGTTCTGTAGGCCAATGAAGGTGCATTGTAAAGTGTGCTGGAGGTATCAGAAGTGCGAATGTTGACATGAGTAGCGATAAAGCGGGTGAAAAGCCCGCTCGCCGAAAGCCCAAGGTTTCCTACGCAACGTTCATCGGCGTAGGGTGAGTCGGCCCCTAAGGCGAGGCAGAAATGCGTAGTCGATGGGAAACAGGTTAATATTCCTGTACTTGATTCAAATGCGATGTGGGGACGGAGAAGGTTAGGTTAGCAAGCTGTTGGAATAGCTTGTTTAAGCCGGTAGGTGGAAGACTTAGGCAAATCCGGGTCTTCTTAACACCGAGAAGTGACGACGAGTGTCTACGGACATGAAGTAACCGATACCACGCTTCCAGGAAAAGCCACTAAGCTTCAGTTTGAATCGAACCGTACCGCAAACCGACACAGGTGGGCAGGATGAGAATTCTAAGGCGCTTGAGAGAACTCGGGAGAAGGAACTCGGCAAATTGATACCGTAACTTCGGGAGAAGGTATGCCCTCTAAGGTTAAGGACTTGCTCCGTAAGCCCTGGAGGGTCGCAGAGAATAGGTGGCTGCGACTGTTTATTAAAAACACAGCACTCTGCTAACACGAAAGTGGACGTATAGGGTGTGACGCCTGCCCGGTGCTGGAAGGTTAATTGAAGATGTGCAAGCATCGGATCGAAGCCCCAGTAAACGGCGGCCGTAACTATAACGGTCCTAAGGTAGCGAAATTCCTTGTCGGGTAAGTTCCGACCCGCACGAATGGCGTAACGATGGCCACACTGTCTCCTCCCGAGACTCAGCGAAGTTGAAGTGGTTGTGAAGATGCAATCTACCCGCTGCTAGACGGAAAGACCCCGTGAACCTTTACTGTAGCTTTGCATTGGACTTTGAAGTCACTTGTGTAGGATAGGTGGGAGGCTTTGAAGCAGAGACGCCAGTCTCTGTGGAGCCGTCCTTGAAATACCACCCTGGTGTCTTTGAGGTTCTAACCCAGACCCGTAATCCGGGTCGGGGACCGTGCATGGTAGGCAGTTTGACTGGGGCGGTCTCCTCCCAAAGAGTAACGGAGGAGTTCGAAGGTTACCTAGGTCCGGTCGGAAATCGGACTGATAGTGCAATGGCAAAAGGTAGCTTAACTGCGAGACCGACAAGTCGAGCAGGTGCGAAAGCAGGACATAGTGATCCGGTGGTTCTGTATGGAAGGGCCATCGCTCAACGGATAAAAGGTACTCCGGGGATAACAGGCTGATTCCGCCCAAGAGTTCATATCGACGGCGGAGTTTGGCACCTCGATGTCGGCTCATCACATCCTGGGGCTGTAGTCGGTCCCAAGGGTATGGCTGTTCGCCATTTAAAGTGGTACGTGAGCTGGGTTTAAAACGTCGTGAGACAGTTTGGTCCCTATCTGCAGTGGGCGTTGGAAGTTTGACGGGGGCTGCTCCTAGTACGAGAGGACCGGAGTGGACGAACCTCTGGTGTACCGGTTGTAACGCCAGTTGCATAGCCGGGTAGCTAAGTTCGGAAGAGATAAGCGCTGAAAGCATCTAAGCGCGAAACTCGCCTGAAGATGAGACTTCCCTTGTGGTTTAACCACACTAAAGAGTCGTTCGAGACCAGGACGTTGATAGGTGGGGTGTGGAAGCGCGGTAACGCGTGAAGCTAACCCATACTAATTGCTCGTGAGGCTTGACTCTATCATTTGAAGAACTTCAAGAGATAAAAGCTTACTGACTGATTCAGTCATCACCAAATATATTGATTAAGGCTTTACCGATTTGTAACAGTTTAAGTTTGGCGGCCATAGCGAGTTGGTCCCACGCCTTCCCATCCCGAACAGGACCGTGAAACGACTCAGCGCCGATGATAGTGTGGTTCTTCCATGTGAAAGTAGGTCACCGCCAAACACTCATTCCGAAGCCCCCGACTGATGTCGGGGGCTTTTTACATGCCTGTCGGTTCTGTCGGTTTGATGACTCATGCATTCTTGTTGTTTAAATTAAAGGATGATAACTATGTTGTTATTCTTGAACATAAAGTGCCGAAAGTTACGGTTAACTGTTTAGAATATTTGAAATCGAACGGTATTTGCGTTATTATGTCGTATGCATTTATATGGAATAGGGCCGTGTTCTACTGTCGTGTGGCAGTGTCTGCGGGGAAGTAAAACTGTCCTGCAGCCGGCCCGGTTGATTCAATCCAACACGTTATAGGAAAACCCTGATGAAGAAATTTTTATTTGGTGTCTTTGCCGCCGTGTGTACGGCATTCTCTTTGGCTGCCGTGAACGTCAATACGGCCTCTTCTGCCGAACTGGAGGCATTGCCGGGTATCGGCCCGGCTAAGGCGAAAGCGATTGTGGAATATCGTCAGAAGAACGGTGCGTTCAAATCGGTGGAGGAGCTGAAAAACGTGAAGGGCATCGGTGATGCGGTGCTGAACAAGTTGAAGGCGGAGGCGACGGTTTCTTCTGCCGCGCCTAAGGCCGCGCAGCCTGCCGTGAAAAAATAAGTCTGACGGACGTTTGTGCCGTATATGCCGCCCCGAGGCCGAACCGTTTGCCGGTTGGGCCACGGGGCGGCTTTGTTTGGGGGTGGGAATAAAACTTGAACCAGTGGAGACTTTACATGGGGTGAAGGGATAAACGGATAGGGTGCCTCTTGTTGGATAGAGATATAGAAGATAAAGGGAAGAAAGATATGTACTTAAAGGCATTTGACAGAAAATGGGATAGGGCAACTGTGCAGAGGGGCTACTCCTTGATACAGCTGCTGGTGGTGATGCTGCTGGTTTCGATCTTGGC
>NZ_KV814787.1:0-292 GCF_001814095.1 Neisseria sp. HMSC068C12
CGGCTACGTTGGTCACTTTGTTGCCGGCGTTGTTCAATCCGTCTTTGGTCAGTTTGACATCACCTGCTTTAACGCCGTCTTGGGTCAATGCAACATCGTCGCCTACTTTCACACCGTCGTTGTTCACGGTGGTGTCGCCGGCTTTGACGCTGTCTACCACCAGGTCTTTGTTCAGCTTGACGGTCACTTTATCGTCTTGGGCTTCAGTGGTGATGTTGTCGTCGCCGGCAACGGTCACGGTGGAGCCGAGTTTTTCGATATTGGTGCTGCCGCTGTCGCCGTTGAAGGTCAG
>NZ_KV814788.1:0-235 GCF_001814095.1 Neisseria sp. HMSC068C12
TCTTTCAGACGACCTTCATTATTGCTTTGGCCGTATTCGGTCTGTTGGACCAGTTGTCCGGCGGCATCGTAGCCGTAGGCGGTGATTTTGCCGTCCCAGCCGGTTTCTTGGATCAGGTTGTCGGTCGGGTCGTAATCGAAACGGTAGGTTTCGCCGTTTTCATTGGTGAGGACGGTCAGACGGCGGGCTTTGTCGTAGGCGTAGGCGAAGGTATGGCCCAGTGCGTTGGTGCGTT
>NZ_KV814789.1:0-730 GCF_001814095.1 Neisseria sp. HMSC068C12
CTACCGCAAAGACCATACCGTCGTTACCGACGCATTGGGACGGACGGAAGTGTACGGTTTCGACGAAAACCGCGAACTCGTCTACCGCATCGACGCCGACGGACAACGCAGCGACAGCGAACGCGACAGCTACGGCCGCATTACCGTAGAACGCGACCCGCTCGGACGCGAAACCCGCTATCTCTACGATACCGAAGGCAACGTCATCGCCATCACCGCGCCGGACGGCAGCAGCACCCAAATCGACTACCACGAAACCCTCAACCTGCCGGTTGCCGTCAACGATCCCGCAGGCAGGATTACCGCCTACGATTACGACAAGCGCGGCAACCTCATCAGCATCACCGACCCCGCCGGTTACACCACAAGCTACGGCTACAACGCCCAATGGCTGCCCGAAACCATTACCGACGCCTTAGGTAAAACCCGACGCCTACACTACGACACCCTCGACCAACTCGTCTGCTTTACCGACTGTACCGGCGAAACCACCCGTTTCGGTTACACCGAATACGGCGATCTCGAAACCGTTACCGATGCGCTGGGCCATACCACCCGCCACCACTACGACGCAGCAGGCAACCCCGTCCGTACCGACTATCCCGACGGCAGTCACGAAACCTTCGAATACGACCGCCTCAACCGGCTGACCGCCCACATCGACGGACTTGGTGCCAAAACCGCTTACGAGCTCGCAGTGGACGGACTGCCGATCAAACGCACCAACGCA
>NZ_KV814790.1:0-542 GCF_001814095.1 Neisseria sp. HMSC068C12
CCGACCAAGACGGTACTGGCTGGCTCGGCGAGGGCTGGAGCGTACCGGGCTGCCAGCGCATTATCCGCGATGCGGCCGGATTGGCCTATATCGACGATCAGGGCCGTTTGTTCCCTTTGCCGGAAGTCGATGAAGATGATGAAGAACCGGTATTGTTCGAGAGCGAACAGATTTGGTTCAGCAAGAATCCGGACGGCCATTATGTCATTGCTTCGCTGGACGGTTCGATAGCGCTGCGTTTTGCCCCTTTGGTGGTGGCGGAGGACGGTTCGGATGAAGATTCCACCCTCTTCCCTTTGGTCGCGGTGGAAGACGCCAACGGCAACCATCAGCGTTTCGTCTATCATCCGCTGACCGGTTTGCCGCAATACATTATTGACGGCAACGGCCGGGTATTCTCGCTGAACTTCGGCAATGTGGCTGATGAACAGTCACCTAGAATGCGGCTGCTGTCGGTATCGCTGTTGGAGGGTTTACCATCCTTTGGTGAAACCGTTCGGGTCGGTACGCCGCTGGTCCGCTATGAATACGACGGCAGTGGT
>NZ_KV814791.1:0-644 GCF_001814095.1 Neisseria sp. HMSC068C12
ACCACTGCCGTCGTATTCATAGCGGACCAGCGGCATACCGACCCGGACCGTTTCGCCAAAGGATGGTAAACCCTCCAACAGCGACACCGACAGCAGCCGCATTCTAGGCGACTGCTCATCGGCCACATTGCCGAAGTTTAGCGAGAACACCCGGCCGTTGCCGTCGATGACGTATTGCGGCAGACCGGTCAGCGGATGATAGACGAAACGCTGATGGTTGCCGTTGGCGTCTTCCACCGCGACCAGCGGGAAGAGGGTGGAATCTTCATCAGAACCGTCCTCCGCCACCACCAAAGGCGCAAAACGCAGCGCTATCGAACCGTCCAGAGAAGCAATGACATAATGGCCGTCCGGGTTCTTGCTGAACCAAATCTGTTCGCTCTCAAACAATACCGGCTCTTCGTCATCTTCATCGACTTCCGGCAAAGGGAACAAACGGCCCTGATCGTCGATATAGGCCAATCCGGCCGCATCGCGGATAATGCGCTGGCAGCCCGGTACGCTCCAGCCCTCGCCGAGCCAGCCAGTACCGTCTTGGTCGGAATAATAGCTGCGGCTCCAGACCAGCGGCAGAATACCTTCAAAGGCAAAGTCGGTTTCACCCTCCAAAAACTTCAAACCGTGTATCGGATTGACCGGACGGC
>NZ_KV814792.1:0-1474 GCF_001814095.1 Neisseria sp. HMSC068C12
ACCTCGCCTATTTCCACAACGACCAAATCGGCATCCCGCGCGAGATGACCGACGTCCACGGCAATCTCTTATGGTACGGCGAATACACCGCCTGGGGTCGTCTGAAAAAGGACGAGCGGATTTACAAGAACGCGCACCAGCCGTTCAGATTGCAGAACCAATACTTCGATGAAGAGACCGGACTGCATTACAACCTGATGCGCTATTACGAGCCTGAGGCCGGGCGGTTTGTGAATCAGGACCCGATTGGGTTGCTGGGCGCAGGGGATAACCTTTATCAGTTTGCTGTAAATGCTCAAAGTTGGATTGATCCGTTGGGACTTTCTCGTAACAGGTTAGCTACAGTAGGTAAAACGCCATCAAAAGTGAGTACCACTGGTAGGGCTGTAATGCAGCGCATGTTAAGTGCTAAGGAGCTACGTGGTATGTCGGCTGAGCAGATTAGTAATTTAAGACGTGTAAGCGATATTCCTAGCTCTGCCCAATTTTGGGATACTCCAACTAAATCATGGCAGCCTGTTAGGTCTGCTCATATGGGGCATGCAGGCGAAGATGCTGTGGATTATTGGAATAGAAGAGGAAAATTTTTTGGTAAAAAATCGCCTGAAGTTAGATCGTGGATGAGAGATCCAAATAACTATCGGCTTGAAAAAGGTGCCGGTAAAGGGGGAAATTGCTCCCGCGGCGCAAAAAACCGAAGTAGGTATGATATGGATAAACCAATCGGGCCTAGACAGAAATCTGATTATGGCCATTGATATTATAGAATCTACACTTAACATTGTTTATTTTAATTGAGGAGTTGTATGCTATGAATTTAGATGCAGTTAATCCAGAATTGGAATCAAAAATTAATGATTTAGTTTGCGAAGCTTATAATAAATCTTTTTCGGAACAAGAAAAATTATTAAAAGAAGCATTTGAGCTAATACCTAAGCCAGTAACTCAATGGGCGCATCCAACTACAATGGTTACGATTGCCTTATTTGAGTTATATTATAAACATCAAAAATATGAACAGGCTGAGGAATGGCTGACTATTGCTTTGAGTGTTGCCGATTTAGGAACAACTAATGCAGGAACATATCTATTAGGCGGTATTTTTTATTATGATATTGAAAAATATGATGATGCTTATCAATATTTCGATATAGCTTATAACGATGCTGGATATTATCCATTCAGTATCGAGGACAAAAAATATTGGCAGTTTTATAAGCAGCGTAAAGAAGAACTAAATCCTAAGAAAAAAAACAAAAAGTAAGATTCGATATTTTCAGACGACCTCAAAACCTTCTTTGAGGTCGTCTGAAACATTTGTTCTTTAACAACCTGATCTACCGCCAGCTGCCCAATGGCGAAAACCAATATTACCAATACGATTTAGAAAACCAACTCGTCCGCGCCGAAATCAAAAAAGCAGCAGGCAATACCGAAATCTGGACATACGCCTACGACCCGTTCGGACGACGCC
>NZ_KV814793.1:0-294 GCF_001814095.1 Neisseria sp. HMSC068C12
CGCGGTATTACCATTAATACCTCACACGTAGAATACGAAACTGAAACCCGTCACTACGCACACGTAGACTGCCCAGGCCACGCCGACTACGTTAAAAACATGATTACCGGTGCTGCCCAAATGGACGGCGCGATCTTGGTATGTTCCGCAGCTGACGGTCCTATGCCACAAACTCGCGAACACATCCTGTTGGCCCGCCAAGTAGGTGTACCTTACATCATCGTATTCATGAACAAATGCGACATGGTTGACGATGCCGAGTTGTTGGAACTGGTTGAAATGGAAATCCGTGAC
>NZ_KV814794.1:0-458 GCF_001814095.1 Neisseria sp. HMSC068C12
AACTTCAAACCGTGTATCGGATTGACCGGACGGCCGGCACCTACCGCCCCCTTACAGGACAAACAGGTTTTAGGGGGGAGTCTTTTGCTGAACTTGCCGTTCATATGGAACATATCGCCGGTACGCACGATATAGCGTTTGCGGATTTTAACCGAGGAAGAATGACGCATCGGCCAGGCCGGTTTGGTGGCGGTGCGGCTTTTTACCCCTTTACGGCCCGGAAGGGCGATTTCATCGCCATAAGTTTTGTGCGTCTTACTGGCATTAAAGACAAAAGCAGGCTTGCGGTTGAGGCGTACGTCTTTGGCGACGGTTTTGGCACCGCCGAGATCAGCAAAGAGTGGGAAGGGGATGGGTGGAACGGAAGGCGGAGCGGGAGGAGGCGGCCAGCAGAAATCGGGGACGGTAAAGACAACGCGGAATTTGCTGCTTTTACGGGCGATTTTATTGACGGCCAT
>NZ_KV814795.1:0-407 GCF_001814095.1 Neisseria sp. HMSC068C12
TGCTGGTGGTGATGCTGCTGGTTTCGATCTTGGCAACGGCGGCCTTTACGGTCTATCGGGAATCGGTCCGCTCGGCCAACCTGCGTGCGGCTCATGCAGCGCTGCTGGAAAATGCGCGCTTTATGGAGCAGTTCTATACGAAAAAGGGCAGCTTTAAGCTGACGTCGACGAAGTGGCCGGAACTGCCGGTGAAGGAGGCGGGCGGTTTCTGTATCAGGATGAGCGGTCAGGCTAAGGGCATCCTGGAGGGTAAGTTTACCTTGAAGGCGGTGGCGCTGGACAGGGAGGCGGAGCCGAGGGTGCTGCGCTTGAACGAGTCGCTGACGGCGGTGGTGTGCGGGAAGATGAAGGGGAAGGGCAGCTGTACGGACGGTGAGGAGATATTTAGGGGCAATGATGCGGAGTGT
>NZ_KV814796.1:0-6671 GCF_001814095.1 Neisseria sp. HMSC068C12
TATTGGTGCTGCCGCTGTCGCCGTTGAAGGTCAGACCTTTGGTATCAACGGTGGTTTTGGCATCCACACCTTTTTGGATGTTATCTTTAGTACTTTGAGCAAGATCGATACTGTACTCAGTTGTGACGGCACCATCGGCTGCAGTTGTAGTATTGGAAGTCAAATTCAAAGCATTGGAAACTTGTACCGTTGCTTTATCTGCGCTGACGGTATAAGTGGTCTCTTTGCCTGAGGTTGTTTTATTAACGTGCGCGTTACTGCCTGCCGCCACCTTGGTTGTGGTTTTGGCATTATTGATGGCATTAGCAACATCGCCGGCAGTCGCTACACCGGCAGTCGGTGCGGACACTGTGCCATTATTATCGACAGACAATGTGCCTTGAGTGACGTTGATTTGAACTTTTGATGCATTCTCGCCATCGGTGATTGCAACAGTCGTCAAGTTGCCATCGGCGTAGTTGACTGTACCGTTGTTATTGATACGAGATTTGTCTGTACCGTTTTGTTGGATATTGTGTCCAACATTGTTCATAACGGTGTACAGCTGGCTACCATTGACCGCATCGGTCGAAGTGGCGGAAATACGGCCTGCGGCAACATTCTGGATTTGGCGTTCATTGCCTGCACTGCCTACAGAAACCGCGCCTGTTTTAGCGGATGAAGAAGCTGCATAGCTGACATTAGTCGTCGTACCACTATCGTTTTTGAATGTTGCATTTTTAGCTGTTGCATCAAAATTATTGGCAGTGCCAACAGCACCATTACCCAATGCAACGGAGCTACCGATCGTAGTCGTCGCGCCACTACCCAAAGCAACTGAATCGCTTCCAGTCGCTTTTGCATTATTACCGCCGGCAAAACTATTCTGCCCGGCAGCTTGGGCTGAGGAACCAATAGCGGTGGAATAAAGGCCTGAACTGTTTGCCTGCTTACCAATGGCGATAGAATAAGCTTGCGTTGTCTGCGCCTGATGACCGATTGCAACAGAATCATCACCGACTGCATTTGACAAATAGCCCATTGCCGTACCGTTATTTTGTGCCGCTGCCCTTGCACCGACAACGGTTGCATTTCCATAGTTGGCTCTACTGTGAGCACCAACGACTACAGAGTAATTGTAATTATTTTCTGTATTCAAACCTATGGCGATAGAACCTGTACCGCGGGAATTGGCATTAGAACCTAAGGCAACAGCGCCAACAGTTCCCGAAGTTACCGTTGCATTTGGACCAACAGCAACAGAATCTTCGCCAAGTACGTTGGCATTATGACCCAAGGAAACACTACCCGTCGCACCAGTACTTGTTGCCGCATTCGGTCCGATGGCAATCGAATTGGTTGCTTTTGCACCGTCATTGTTCCAGTTTTTCGTACCGTCAGTTTTGCCTTCTTCTGACTTAACAGAGAAATAGCGGACACGCTCAATTGCACTCAAAACACCATAAAGCTGTGAGCCGTTGATCGCATCAGTGGAAGTAGCGGAAATATCGCCAGGGGATACATTAATGATTTGGCGTTCGTAACCTTTGGAACCGACAGACACAACATCACCGGCATCGGTAGTTTGACCGCCTGCCCAAGTGTAGGTTACACCCATAATTTCGCGTTGAACGTATGCCTGACCTTCTTTATCGGTTTTAGAAGCCGTACCCAAAGCCACAGAATTCAGCAAAGTAGCCTTCGCACCTGTACCCAAAGCTACACCACCAAAGGCAGTGGCCTGAGATTTGGTACCGATAGCCAGAGACAAATCGGCAGATGAATTAGACTGCACACCTAATGCAACAGAACCTTGACCGGCAATAGTATTACCATAAGAACCGCTATACATCGTATCACCAGTCATCTCTTTATAAATATCACGCAGACTTTTACCGCTCAGCGTATATTCACCGGTCTTTGCACCTTTTTCATTATATTTGATGAATTTATCCGTTGCATTGCCAGAATATCGAGTACCACCTACCGAATCTAAATCATCACCACCAATAGCAACAGATGAATTACCATTAGCCAAGACATTGCCACCAACCGCAATAGATTGGTCTCCCTTTGCCCACGCCCCCTCAGGTCTGCCCTGTGGATCAACACGGTTACCTGAACCAATAGCAATAGACTGAGTTATCTTAGAACTACTTGAATCGCCTACTCGAGCCGTATTACCAATAGCAATATTATTGTGAGTTACATTCACATTCATAATATTTTGCGAAAGAACCCCAGATGCACGTCCAATAGCAATCGTACCAAGTCCTGTTGCATTCGCGTCTGCACCAAGTGCAATAGCACTTGATGCTGCATTACCCGAAGCTGGAGAATTTGCCACTGCACTTTTACCGATGGCAATGGTATTTCCAGTTTGAGCTTGGGCTGAATTACCTATGGCAATAGACTCACTTTGATAACCCACTGCATTGGTACCGATTGCAATGGCATTTTGCGCATTGGCTGCAGCCTGACTGCCGCTGCCAATTGCAATGCCGTTTTGACCTCTTGATGTACTGGATTGGCCCAAAGCCATTGAGCCTATACCAAATGCTTGCGCCGAATTACCCAATGCTGTTGTGCTCGTATTATCAGCAAGAGCATTCTTACCTACCGCTGTCGCTTGCGTACCATTTGCTTTGGAATCTGCACCCAATGCTGTTGAATCTACAGAAACAGCATTGGCACTTTTACCTATCGCTGTTGCATATGAACTACTTGCACTTGTATCTGCACCCATTGCAACAGCATGAGTTTGAGTAGCTTTAGCATTAGTACCCACGGCCAGGCTGTTATTATGTGTTGCATTTGCACTCGTACCTACCGCAACTGCACCATTAGCCGTAGCATTGGCTGATGCTCCTATTGACAGCGCACCAATACCGGTCGCTGTTGCACCGCTGACCGCAGTAGCACTGGTCGGAGGATCAACCGCAATTTGTCCTCGTCCCGCAGTTGCCGCATACGAATTACCTGCACCCAAAAGAGCTGCCGAAATCACTGTCAATCTGAAAACTGTCGCGATACCATTTTTACCGGATTCGGCAGATACATCTGCACTGTTTTGTTCGGCAGACGATTTCACACGGCCTTTGGCCAATTCGGAAGTTACGACAAAAGATTGAATCGTACGGTTCCAAACAACTTTAAATATCTTATTCATAGGTGTGTCTTTCTCTTTTTATGATAGGTAAAAGCGTGAGCATGAGCATGACGCTACTTTAAGAATTTATGCGGGGTTTTCCCAGCAAAATGCTTATCTCAAGCTGACGTTTATTGTCACTTTGAGACAAAATTTAGGCTTTTGACTATCCCGCAACGGTATAGTATTTCATACTTACAAAATATCCGCTAGTCTAAAATATCAACCGATTATCTTTAATTTTTAAACAAAATCATGACGTTTGAACAGAAAAACCAATCATCAAAAGTTCTCCAGTCATGTTTTTATTAATAAGCGTAATGTTGTATTCCGTCGACAAGTCATCAGCAATCACAGTAATCATGCAAGCAACGTGCCAATCGCTCGGAATTTTATTTAAAATGAATTATTTTTTTAAGAAACAGGAAAGGCCGTCTGAAAGATTTCAGACGGCCTTTGATGAAATGATTTTGAACAATTGCTTAATTGAATAATTTGTTTTTTTGAGCTATCAATAAAATTGGCAAAATGCTTTTAATACGTCATAGAAAGAATACGCATATCCGTACTTATACAGACGCGGATGGTTTTACAAACCGAATACGGCAATATCTCCCTTGCCTTGACGAATCAGCTCAGTGCCATCGGTCATATCAATAACCGTTGTCGGCTCAGTACCGCACCAGCCGCCATCAATAACCAAATCAACAGCATGTTCAAGACGGTCTCGGATTTCGTATGGATCAGTCAATGGCTCTTCGTCTTCAGGAAGCATAAGGGTGCAACTTAAAATAGGTTCGCCCAATTCTTGCAAAAGCGCCAAGGCAGTAGCGTTGTCGGGAACACGCAGGCCGATGGTTTTGCGCTTGGGGTGAAGCGTGCGATTGGGTACTTCTTTGGTTGCCTGCAGGATAAAGGTGTAGCTGCCGGGCGTAGCTGCTTTAAGCTGGCGGAATTGGGCATTATCTACTTTGGCGTAAGTACCCAATTCGCTCAAATCGGCACACATCAGGGTCAGATGGTGTTTTTGATCGATTTTACGAATCGTGAGAATGCGCTCCATCGCGTTTTTGTCACCGAGTTTGCAACCCAGCGCATAACAGGAATCCGTAGGGTAAACGATGACACCGCCACTACGGACAATATCGGCGGCTTGCTTGATGAGGCGGTCTTGGGGATTATCGGGATGGATGGCGAAAAATTGTGTCATGTTTTTTTCCTTATCATTCTAATGGTTTGTTGTTTGACATTTTAAAACTTATTTGGCCGTCTGAATATTGGATTTCCACCACCATGAATGGATTTAGCCTCAGCTACAACACGGCTGCACCCAGTGATACCTTATATATTATTTTGATTTACCGGCCGATATCGAAAGTCAATTTAATACGCTATATAATGCATTATTTTGTTTGAAAGTCATCTCAATGCCTGCTTCTTCCCTACCTTCCCGCCGCTTGTCTGTCGCACCTATGCTTGATTGGACAGACAGACACTATCGCTTTATGGCGCGACAAATTACACGCAATGCTTGGCTTTATAGCGAAATGGTCAATTCAGGCGCGGTGGTTTACGGAGATAAAGACCGCTTTTTGAGTTTCAACGAAGGCGAGCAACCGGTAGCTTTACAGCTTGGCGGCTCAGATCCGCATGACTTGGCAATCGCTACCAAAGCGGCTGAAGCGTATGGCTATAACGAAGTCAACCTAAATTGCGGCTGCCCCAGCCCACGCGTTCAAAAAGGCGCTTTCGGCGCTTGCCTGATGAATGATGTAGATTTGGTGGCAGATTGTTTGAATGCGATGCAGGATGCAGTTGAAATTCCGGTGACGGTCAAACACCGCATCGGTGTAGACAGACAGACAGAATATCAAGTCGTAGCAGATTTTGTGGGAACACTTCGCGAAAAAACAGCCTGCCGCACATTTATTGTCCATGCACGCAATGCTTGGCTGGACGGTTTATCCCCGAAAGAAAACCGCGAAGTCCCGCCACTCAAATATGAATACGTGTATCGTTTAAAACAAGATTTTCCCGACTTGGAAATTTTGATTAACGGCGGCATCACTACCAACGAAGAAATCGCCGAACATCTGAAATTTGTCGATGGGGTCATGATCGGGCGCGAGGCTTATCACAATCCAATGCTGATGCGCGATTGGGATACAATGTTTTACAACGACGCACACGCACCAATCCAATACGCAGACTTAGCAGCTTGGCTATATGCATACAGTCGCGAACAAATCGCCTTAGGACGAGGCACAATCCTGCGCCATATCGTCCGCCACGCACTAGGCTTAATGCACGGCCTAAAAAATGCCCGCACTTGGCGCCGTATGCTCTCAGATGCTACTTTGCTGAAAGACAACGACGGCAGCCTGATTCTAGACGCATGGAAAGAAGTCGAACGCGCAAATATTTGAGATTAATGGTATATCGTGCGAATAAATGAAAGGCCGTCTGAAACATCCAATGATGTTTCAGACGGCCTTTAAAATTACAACAGACTGCTAAAGATATATTCATTTCTCTTTGGCTACTATTACGATTAACTCATCGAATCAACCCAAAACATAATCTAAGCATAAAAAAATGCGGCCTAAATAGGCCGCATTTACTTTGCTTCGTCTTTTCAGACGACTTTTTCAGGCCGTCTGAAAGTCAGATTACCATTGGTAACCAACTGCTGCGGTAGCACCGAAGTGACCACGTGAGTTGCCGGAAGCAGTACCTTTGATGATCCAATTACCACCATCGGAGATGCTAGAGAAGCCGACAGCGTAACCGGTTTCACCGCGGTAGTGACCGCCACCGATAGCCAGCATGCTCTTACCTGGCAAGTAAGCTTGTGGCAGACCGGCAGTAGCCAGAGCTTGAGCCACACCTGCGCGGGCGTTGTTGTCAACTTTGTTCACATTGCTGTTCACATCGCCGAATTTTTGGTTCAGCTGGTCAACGTTAACCGCATCGGTACCGTTCTTACCTGGAGCAACATTTTTAATAGTAGTGTTGCCGGCATCGATACCACCTTGGTTGATGGTTACAGGACCTGCTTTCAGTTCGTTAGTAGTAACACTGTTAACGGTCAGATCAGGGTTCAAGCTGACTTTCAGCGCATCGCCGTCTTTCTTAACGAAGATGTTTTGAACTTCTTTCTCTGAAGTCTTACCGGTTGCTTTGTCGAATACTTGGACTTTAGTACCCGCATCACCTTTAATCTGAATAGTGTTATTCAGTTTTTTGGAGATAGAGCCGTCAGTAGTACCAGTCTCGTCAACCAGACCGAAGGTGCCGTCAGCATCTTTACCATCTTTACCGTCTTTACCATCTTTCACGGTTGCAGTAGTAGTAGAGATGACTTTACCGTCTTTATCGAAGTTGTTGATAGTGATAGTAGAAGTACCTTTAGCTTCATCACGCTCAACTTTACCTTCAGCAGACTTACCGTTTTCACCTTTAGCACCAGTTGCACCAGTATCACCTTTAGCACCGTCTTTAACAACAGTAGTAGTAGTGTTACCGTTACCGTCTTTGATGGTTA
>NZ_KV814797.1:0-210 GCF_001814095.1 Neisseria sp. HMSC068C12
TCAGGCTCGTAATACCGCATCAGGTTGTAATGCAGCCCCGTCTCTTCATCGAAGTACTGGTTTTGCAGTCTGAACGGCTGGTGCGCGTTCCGATAAACGCGTTCATCCTTTTTCAGACGACCCCAAGCAGTGTATTCGCCGTACCATAAGAGATTGCCATGGATGTCGGTCATTTCCCTCGGTATGCCGATTTGGTCGTTGTGGAAATAG
>NZ_KV814798.1:0-204 GCF_001814095.1 Neisseria sp. HMSC068C12
GGGGCTGACGTAGATTAGCCCTAAATTCCACACCAATCTCGCAGGATTTTAAGCTGTTGAGACGGTGTGCCGAAGTTAAATCGAAATTCGCATTCTTTCAAGAACAACGGGAAAGATTTGCGATCGATTCCGTTGTATTTTCGCAAGACACGTTTTGCCTGATTCCAAAAATTCTCAATGCCGTTAATGTGGTTCTGACGGTCG
>NZ_KV814799.1:0-404 GCF_001814095.1 Neisseria sp. HMSC068C12
GCAAACAGTAGCCGTGCGCCGCCGTCGGGGGAGGCGATTTGGTAGAGGTCGTCTGAAATCTGAGAAAAGAAGATTTGTTCGTAAGGATCAAAATAGGCGTTATCCAGACCGTAGGGATCTTCTTCGGCGGAAGCAGGTCTTGGGGCAGCCTCTTCTTCATATAAATCGTCTTCATCTTCGTCGGCTGCGGAATAAGGCTCGTCCGCTTCGTCGCTGATATCCGGCAACGAAATTTCCCTGCCCTGTTCATCAATATAGAGGAAACCGTCGGCAGTGCGGACAAGACGCATGGAGAACGGCAGCGACCAACCCTGTCCCAGCCAGCCGTTGCCTATTTGGTCGGAATAGTAGCTGCGCTGCCAAACAAGTGGAAGCGGGGAGTCAAATGCAAAGTCAGTCTCTGT
>NZ_KV814800.1:0-556 GCF_001814095.1 Neisseria sp. HMSC068C12
TGGACAGCTACATCCCAACACCTGAGCGTGCTGTGGACAAACCTTTCTTGTTGCCTATCGAAGACGTATTCTCTATCTCCGGCCGTGGTACAGTAGTAACCGGTCGTGTAGAGCGCGGTATCATCCACGTTGGTGACGAGATCGAAATCGTAGGTCTGAAAGAAACCCAAAAAACTACTTGTACCGGCGTTGAAATGTTCCGCAAACTGCTGGACGAAGGTCAAGCGGGTGACAACGTAGGCGTATTGCTGCGTGGTACTAAACGTGAAGACGTAGAGCGTGGTCAAGTATTGGCTAAACCAGGTACTATCACTCCTCACACCAAGTTCAAAGCAGAAGTATACGTACTGAGCAAAGAAGAGGGTGGTCGTCACACTCCATTCTTCGCTAACTACCGTCCACAATTCTACTTCCGTACTACTGACGTAACTGGTGCAGTTACTTTGGAAGAAGGCGTAGAAATGGTAATGCCAGGTGAGAACGTAACCATTACTGTAGAACTGATTGCGCCAATCGCTATGGAAGAAGGTCTGCGCTTTGCGATTCGCGAAGGTGG
>NZ_KV814801.1:0-218413 GCF_001814095.1 Neisseria sp. HMSC068C12
AGGCCGTCTGAAATGCTCTTTCAGACGGCCTTTTGAGGTTTCTATATCTATATTTTAGTCGGCGAACTGTTTTTTCATTCGTTCGCGTCGCTCTTGCGCTTCTACGGACAATGTCGCGGTCGGACGTGCCAGCAGGCGCTTGAGGCCGATGGGTTCGCCGGTATCGGCACAGAAACCGTAATCGCCTTCGTCAATACTGCGGAGAGTCGCTTGCACTTTATTGAGAAGTTTACGCTCGCGATCGCGGGTGCGCAGTTCTAAAGCGTATTCTTCTTCTTGAGTAGCTCGGTCGGCTGGATCGGGAGCGGATTCGTGCTCTTGAAGATGGCCGGTAGTGGTGTTTGCATTTTCAATCAGTTCTTCTTGCATTTTAACCAGTAGTTCGCGGAAGAAGGCCAATTGGTCGCTGTTCATGTAGTCCTCTTCAGGACCATCCCAGTTTAAAATATCTTGTTCTGTCAGCTTTGCCATGGTGTCTGCTTTCGGTTTGTTGTTAATGATTTGGATGCTACGGGTTTGCTTTTATTGGGTTTTCTTGAATTTCCGTTTTGGAAATTGGGCAAATCATATCATGTTTTACCTATTCATTTGTTCTTTATATTTCGATTTGCACTTTTTTGCACTACCTTACGCCTAAATATATTAATACGCTTTTTAGGACGTTGTATTTTTGGTCGTTAATACCTGCTGCGCTTTCAGACGGCCTATTGAAGCAAACATAGGTTGGTTTGCTGGATAAGTTGGGGAAACCATCGGGCCAGCCACAACCATAATAAGAGTGCCAACAGACTGCCTGAAAAATCGTATCGTCCTGCGCGTAAGAAGGAAAACGGTTTGAGCAATGGCTGCAGAATTCGTTCGATGGCATAAGCCAACGGGGAATAGCGGCCCTGTATGCTGCTCACCATTCTAATAATCAGACCAATAAGTAATGTATAGGCCGCGGCTTTCAGCATATGGAGTGCGGCAAACCAGAAGTTTGCCAAAATCAGCTTATTGCTGATGGACAGCGCCGGCGAGATGAAAATAATGGCGGTACAGGCAAGGTAGTACACCAGAAAACCTGCGGGCAGGCAGTACCAATCGGTTTTCTCGCCGGATGGGAATGCTTTTTGCCAAGGTTTGGTCAGCCAGCCTGTTGCCTGTATGCTGAATTTGAGCAGGGGGTGTTCTGCTGCCAATCCTGCGTATCGGAGCAAAAAGCGCGTGATACACAGGATGGCAATAGCGTCTGCCAATAATAAGAGCAAGTCGCCGCGCATGTTCAGACGGCCTTATATTGTTGCGCCATTTCTTGCGAACGTTTGACGCAGGCTTCTACGCCCTGTTCGATGGCTTCGGCAACGTGACGGGCTTTGAAGGTTTCGATGGCTTCGTGTGTCGTGCCACCTTTGGAAGTCACGTTTTGCTGTAATTGTGCAAATGCTTCGCCGGTCTGTTCGGCCAAAGCCACTGCGCCTTTAAATGTAGCAAGGCTCAGTTCGCGTGCGTCTTGTTCGTTGAAACCTTGTGCCAAAGCCGCATTTTGGAGCGCGCCCAAAAGATAGAAAACATAGGCGGGGCCGCTGCCGCTGATGCCGGTAATATTGTGGAGTTGATCTTCCTCGTTCAGCCAAACGGTTGTACCGACAGAGCGCATGATGCCGTCGGCGGCTGTACGGTCAGCTTCTGAAACGCCTGCATCGGCAAACATACCGGATACGCCTAAACCGATTTTGGCCGGCGTATTGGGCATGATGCGCACGATACGGCGTGTGCCGCCCAGATACTGGCTGAGGGTATCGATGGACAAACCTGCCGCTACGGACAACACCAGCGCGCCATTCAAACGGATGTTTTGACAGGCTGCCTGCATGTCTTGCGGTTTAACAGCGAGAATGAGGACATCGTCCGCACTCAATTCGGGCAGGTTTTCAGAAGTGGCTACGCCCAATTCTTGTACCAGTTGCTCCCGTCTTTCGGCGCCGCGTTCGACAATGTGGACACGATAGCCGTCTTGTTTGACCAAACCGCCTGCAATGGCAGTCGCCATATTGCCGCCGCCGAGAAAATAGATATTCATATATATGTCACTCCTTTGTGATATCGATCAAGCCGTCTGAAACTGCTGTCTGCCCTGTTCAGACGGCCTATTACTTTTATTGAGGATAATGCCGCTTGCCGAAAATCGCGCTGCCGATGCGGACATGGGTTGCGCCGCATTCTACCGCGATTGGCATATCTCCGGACATCCCCATAGACAAAACATCTGCTTCGACGCCTGCCGCGTTCAACTCAGCCAACAGCCGCTGCATGGTATGAAACTGGCTGCGCAACTCATCATCGCTGCTGTCGGCCTTGGCCACACACATCAATCCGCGCACTTTAATATTCGGCAACTTGGCCACTTCAAGGGCCAGCGCAACCGCTTCAGTGGGCGCTACGCCGTGTTTTGCTTCTTCCGCGGCAATGTTCACTTCAATGCACACCTGCAACGGCGGCATTTCAGACGGCCTTTGTTCACTCAAGCGCCGCGCCGTTTTCAGACGGCCTATCGTATGCACCCAATGTGCGCGTTCGGCCACAAATTTGGTTTTATTAGACTGCACATCGCCGATAACGTGCCAAACAATATCCGGCAAATCGGCCAGCGTTTCCGTTTTTTCAAACCATTCCTGAATATAGTTCTCGCCGAAATCGCGCTGACCGGCCGCATACACTTCGCGAATATCGTCTGCTGGAAACGTCTTGCTGACCGCCACCAGCTTCACCGCATCCGCAGACCGTCCTGCAGCCTCAGCCGCCTGTTCAACCGCCCGGCATACGTCCTGATAGTTTTGTTGCAATACCGACATGGTTTTCTCCTTTAACCCGTTCATCACTCGGCATTTTGAAAATTTTACTTGGTCGAACGGATTTATCTATTTAAAATAAAGCGATTTTATTATTCTAAACCAAAACAAGGCCACATTATGCAGATTACCGACTTACTCGCGTTCGGCGTGAAAAACAAAGCCTCCGACCTCCATTTGAGTTCGGGCATTTCCCCCATGATACGCGTACACGGCGACATCCGCCGCATCAACCTGCCCGAGATGAGCTCGGAAGAAGTCGGCACCATGATTACCTCGGTCATGAACGACCACCAGCGCAAGCTCTATCAACAGGATTTTGAAGTCGATTTCTCATTTGAGCTGCCTAATGTTGCCCGTTTCCGCGTCAACGCCTTTATGACCGAACGCGGCCCGGCCGCCGTATTCCGTACCATTCCGAGCACCGTCCTGACGCTGGAAGAATTGCGTGCGCCGCGCATTTTCCAAAAAATTGCCGAAAATCCGCGCGGTTTGGTCTTGGTAACCGGCCCGACCGGTTCGGGTAAATCCACCACGCTGGCGGCGATGGTCAACTACATCAACGAAACCCAACCGGCCCACATTCTGACCATCGAAGACCCGATTGAGTTCGTCCATCAAAGCAAAAAAGCGCTCATCAACCAGCGCGAGCTGCATCAGCACACCCACAGCTTCACCAACGCCCTACGTTCCGCCCTGCGCGAAGACCCAGACGTGATTTTGATCGGTGAGATGCGCGACCCTGAAACCATCTCCCTCGCCCTGACCGCCGCCGAGACCGGCCACTTGGTTTTCGGCACGCTGCACACAACAGGCGCCGCCAAAACCATCGACCGTATTGTCGACGTATTCCCTGCAGGCGAAAAAGAAATCGTGCGCTCCATGTTGTCCGAATCCTTGCGCGCCATCATTTCCCAAACCCTGCTGAAAACCCGCGACGGCAACGGCCGCGTCGCCGCACACGAAATCCTGATTTCCACACCGGCCGTGCGCAACCTCATCCGCGAGAACAAAATCGCCCAAATCAACGCCGCCCTCCAAACCGGTCAGGCCCACGGTATGCAAACCCTCGATCAAGCCCTGCAAACCCTTGTCCGCCAAGGCACCATCAGCCCCGAGCTGGCACGCAGCAAGGCGCAAAACATCGAAAACCTCTCTGTTTTCTAAACCATACCCAGGCCGTCTGAACCCCATCATCCCGTTTTCAGACGGCCTTTGAGCCTGACCGAATACCCGTTTTAAAGAGAATCATCATGAGCGACCTCGCCCCTCTGCACGACCTGTTAAGCGAAATGGTGCAAGCCTACTCACAAAAAAACCAAGCACCGCACATCCCCACCCCGGCCGAAATCGGCACACATCTTCATCCCCTGCTCGACCGCATGTGTGAAGAGGCCGAAAAACGCAACGCGTCCGACATCTTCATCAGCGCAGGCTTTCCTCCTGCCATTAAAGTCGGCGGCACCCTCACGCCCATGCCCCACAAAGCGCTGACCGGCGCGGACACCGCCGCCATCGCCGAATCCACCATGAACCCCGACCAACTCGAAGCCTTCAACCGCGACTGGGAAATCAACTATTCCGTCCAATCGCGCAGCAACACACGCTACCGCGTCAACGCCTACCACGAGCAAGGCCGCGTCGGCATGGTATTGCGCCGCGTCAGCCAAGACATTCCCGAGATGAAAACCCTCGGTTTGCCCGAAAAGCTCCAAGAGCTTGCACTCGCGCCACGCGGCCTGCTGATCCTCGCCGGCCCGACCGGTTCGGGTAAGTCCACCACCATGGCCTCCATGCTCAACTACCGCAACCAAAAGCTGCCCGGCCATATCGTCACCATCGAAGATCCCATCGAGTTTATCTACAAACCTTGCCGCAGCATCTTCACCCAGCGCGAAATCGGCATCGATACCGACAACTGGAAAATTGCCGTTCAAAGCGCCATGCGTCAAGCACCCGATGTCGTCTGTATCGGCGAAGTCCGCAGCGAAGAAAGCATGGAATACGCCCTTCAACTGGCTCAAACCGGCCATCTGTGCGTTTTCACCATCCATGCCAGTACGGCCTCCCAAACCATCGAGCGCATTATCAACTTCTATCCGGAAGACCGCCGCCAACAAGTTTTGATGGATTTGGCGTTAAACCTCGTCGGCATCATCGGCCAACGCCTCACCATCAAGAAAAACCGCCAACGCACGGCCGTTACCGACCTCCTGCTCAACACTCCGGCCATGCAGGACCTGATTTTCAAAGGCGAATTGCTGGAAATCCGCGACCTGATGGCACGCTCCGGCAGCAACGGCATGCAGACGTTCGACCAAAACCTCTTCAACCTCTACGCACAGGGCCAAATCGAACTCAGCGAAGCCCTGCGCCAAGCAGTTTCCGCCAACGATTTGCGCCTGCGCATTCAAATGCACGACGAGGGCAACAATACCGAGCGTCTCTACGACCGCATCAGCGACCTCAACCTGATGACCTGATGGCGCAAGCCAAAAAAGGCCGTCTGAACAAATGTGGAAACGAAATCAAGTATTTCCCCGTATCCGTTCAGACGGCCTTATCCTATTTCAAACATTCTGAAACCGACTGAAAATCCTGTTAAAATCCAATCATTCACCTCATAACGAATAATAAACAACACCATCATGAACACTCCGCCGCTCAAACCTCTGATCATTGCCTCCCTGCCCGTCTTCGCCAGCGTGTTCATCGCCGCCACCCTCGTTTGGCACTTCAACACGCCTAAGCTCGTCATGCCCTTCGTACTCGGCATTATTGCCGGCGGTTTGGTCGACTTGGACAACCGCCTCACAGGCCGTCTGAAAAACATCGTCATCACCGTTGCCCTGTTCACCCTCTCCTCACTGCTTGCCCAAAGCACCATCGGCACAGGCGTTCCCTTCATCTTGGCCATGACCCTGATGACTTTCGGCTTCACCATCCTCGGCACCGTCGGCCTCAAATACCGCACCTTCGCTTTCGGTGCGCTCGCCGTCGCCACCTACACCACGCTGACCTACACACCCGAGACCTACTGGCTGACCAACCCCGTCATGATTCTGTTGGGCACTGTCCTATACAGCGTCAACACCCTGATCTTCCAAATCATCCTGCCCCACCGCCCCGTCCAAGAAACCGTTGCCAACGCCTACGACGCACTCAGCAACTACTTCGATGCCAAAGCCGACTTTTTCGACCCCGACGAAGCCGCATGGTTGGGCAACCGCCAAATCGACTTGGCCATGAGCAACACCGGCGTGATTACCGCCTTCAACCAATGCCGCGGCGCACTTTTCTACCGATTGCGCGGCCAACACCGCCATCCGCGTACCGCCAAAATGCTGCGCTACTACCTCAGCGCGCAAGACATGCACGAACGCATCAGCTCCGCCCACGTCGATTACAGCGAAATGGCCGAGCAGCTCAAAAACACCGACCTCATCTTCCGCATCCGCCGCCTGCTCGAAATGCAGGGTCAGGCATGCCGCAACATTGCCGCCACCCTGCGCAACAACAAACCCTACGCATACAGCAAACGCCTCGGCCGCGCCATGGAAGGCTGCCGCCAGTCCCTCGGCCATTTTGCCGAGACCCACGCCGACAATGCCAACCTCCACAATATCCGCCGCCTGCTCGACAACCTCAGCAGTGTCGATTACCAACTGCGGCAACTGCAAAACGATGCGTCCCTTGCCGAAAACGACAACACCGACACCCGCATCGCCGCCCTTGAAAACACCAAGTTCCGCAATATCGGCGAAACCGTCATCAGCCAACTCAATTTCGACTCCGGCGTCTTCCGCCATGCCACCCGCCTCTCCATCGTCGTGGCCGCGGCCTGCATCATCGTCGAAATCCTCCATCTCAACCTCGGCTACTGGATTCTGCTGACCGCCCTTTTCGTCTGCCAACCCAACTACACCGCCACCAAAAGCCGCGTGTACCAACGCATTGCCGGTACGATTCTCGGCGTGATTGTCGGTTCGCTCGTCCCCTACTTCACCCCGTCCGTTGAAACCAAGCTCTGGATTGTTATCGCCAGCACCACCCTGTTCTTCATGACCCGCAGCTACAAATACAGCTTCTCCACCTTCTTCATCACCATCCAAGCCCTGACCAGCCTCTCGCTTGCCGGTTTGGACGTGTACCACGCCATGCCCATCCGCATCATCGACACCATCGTCGGTTCCGTTATAGCATGGGCTGCCGCCACCTACCTCTGGCCTGATTGGCGTTACCTCACCCTCAGCCATACCGCCGCCCAAACCATTACTGCCAACGGCCGTTATCTCGACGCCATCCTCGACCAGCTGCAAAACGGCAGCCGCGACGATGTCGACTACCGCCTTACCCGCCGCCAAGCCCATGAAAGCACCGCCGCCCTCAGCAGCACCCTGTCTGACATGAGCAGCAACCCGAAAAAATACCAAGACCGCCTGCAAGACGGTTTTACCCTGCTCAAAACCAGCTATGCACTGACCGGCCACATTTCCGCGCTCGGCGCATACCGCGACCAAGTCCGAATCGACGGCAACGACGGCTTTGCGCCCTATGCCAAGCTGACCCACCACATCGCCGAGTTGCTGACCCAAATGCCCCAAACCGACCCCGAGGCTTTTGAAACGGCCATGACCCAAATCCGTCAGGAATTTGCCGAGCTTGAACAAAACACACAAGCGCAGCAAGACCACATCCTCAAACACCAGCTCGACCTGATCATCCGCCAGCTTACCCCGTGCTATCAGGCATTGCACCGACAGGCCGACGTAGAGGCCGTCTGAAAAGAGCCGGACGCTTTCCAGACTGTTTAGCAACAAGTCTGCCAACCATCGGCGTTGAATCCAGCTAAACACTTCCTCAAATAAAAACCAAAAAACAAAAGGCCGTCTGAAACCTGATTTCCAGATTTCAGACGGCCTTTATTTTTAACAATCGATATTAAAACCGATTATGCGCCGCGTTTTTCCAAAGCAGCAACAGCAGGCAACTCTTTACCTTCCAAGAACTCAAGGAACGCGCCGCCGCCGGTAGAGATGTAGCTGATTTGATCGGTTACGCCGAATTTGGCAATCGCCGCCAAAGTGTCGCCGCCGCCGGCAATCGAGAACGCATCGCTTTGGGCAATCGCTTCGGCCAATACTTTGGTACCGCCGGCAAATTGGTCAAACTCAAACACGCCGACCGGGCCGTTCCATACGACCGTACCGGCAGCTTTGAGCAAATCGGCCAAAGCAGCAGCGGATTTAGGGCCGATGTCCAAAATCATGTCGTCTTCGGCAACGTCGGCAATGTCTTTCACCACAGCTTCCGCATCGGCGGCAAAGGCTTTAGCGACAACCACGTCGGTCGGCAGCGGAACAGAGCCACCTTTAGCCGCCATTTTCGCCATGATTTTTTTGGATTCTTCCACCAAATCGTGTTCGGCCAAAGATTTGCCGATGGCTTTGCCTTCTGCCAACAGGAAGGTATTGGCAATGCCGCCGCCGACGATGAGTTGGTCGACTTTGTCGGCCAAAGATTCGAGGATGGTCAGTTTGGTGGACACTTTGCTGCCGGCAACGATGGCAACCATCGGATGAGCCGGTTGTTTCAGGGCTTTGCCCAAAGCGTCGAGTTCGCCCGCCATCAACACGCCGGCGCAGGCAACCGGTGCGGCTTGGGCAACGGCTTCAGTCGAAGCTTGGGCGCGGTGGGCGGTACCGAATGCGTCGTTGACGAACACGTCGCACAAAGAAGCATAGGCTTTGCCCAGCTCCAAGTCGTTTTTCTTCTCGCCTTTGTTGATGCGCACGTTTTGCAGCATCACGACATCACCGGCGTTCAAAGTCGGTTTGTTTTCACGCCAGTCGTTCAATACTTTCACGTCTTTGCCCAACAGTTTGCCCAAATGTGCGGCAACAGGCGCTACATCGTCTTCAGGATGGAATTCGCCTTCGGTCGGACGGCCGAGGTGGGTCATCACGATCACAGACGCGCCGTTGTCCAAGCAGTATTTGATGGATGCGAGCGAAGCGCGGATACGGGTGTCGTCGCTGATGTTGCCGTCTTTAAACGGTACGTTCATATCGGCGCGGATCAGAACGGTTTTGCCTTGAACATTTTGTTCGGTCAGTTTCAAAAATGCCATGATGATTCCTTTGTGATGGTTGGAAACGGGAATGTTTGGGATTATCCGCGAATGAGGCGCGACGGTAAAGATTGGCAACGGCCGCGCTTGATGTGAATCAGCAGATAAGGCCGCAGGCCGTCTGAAACATTCGGCCTATCTTTGCAGATTTTCCGCTATACTTTGGCGATTGATTTTCATTTTACGGATTGAACCATGTTACGCCGAATTGCTTTAATGCTTGCCTTCACGCTGCCTGCCGCCTCATGGGCGCAGACGCTTTCTGAAACCCTGCCCAACGGTCTGAAAATCATCGTCAAAGAAGACCACCGCGCGCCTGTGGCCGTTTCGCAAATTTGGTACAAAATCGGCAGCGTGGATGAGAAACCGGGCAAAAGCGGCCTGAGCCACGCTTTGGAACACATGATGTTTAAAGGCACGAAAGACGTTCCCTCCGGCGAATTCAACCGCCGCGTGTCCGAGCTGGGCGGACAAAACAATGCCTATACCAACCGAAATGAAACGGTGTATTACGAAAACGTCGCCGCCGCCAACCTGCCTGAGATCCTGAAGCTCGAGGCAGACCGAATGCACAACCTCAACTTCAGTGACAAAGAATTCCTCAACGAGATGAACGTCATCCGCGAAGAACGCCGCCAACGCACGGAAGACACAGCCGACGGCAAAATGTGGGAACAAGCCTATCTTGCCGCCTTTACCCAACCGTCCATGCGCGCCTCCGTCATCGGCTACATGAAAGATTTGCACACCCTCAAAGCCGATGACCTGCGCACGTGGTACAAACAATATTACGCGCCCAACAATGCTGTATTGGTCATTGTCGGCGATGTCGATGCCAAACAAACGCTTCAGACGGCCGCCAAACTCTTTAGCGATATTCCCGCCAAAGCCCAGCCGCCGCGCAACAAACTCCATACCGAACCCTATTTGCGCAAGCCTGTTACGGTCAAAGCCACTTCTCCGGTTACACACCAGCCGCTGATTGCCATCAACTTCCGTGTACCGAAACTCCAAAAACTCGATGACACGATGCCTTTCGCCCTCGACATCCTCTCCGATATTTTGGCAGGCAACGCGTCCAGCCGTTTTGATAAAAACCTCGTGCGTGGCAAGCAAACCGCATTGAACGCAGGAACGCATTACGACATCATCAGCCGTGAAATTCCGCTGTTCAGCGTGATGGCCATGCCTGCCGAAGGCGTGAAAACCGATACTTTGATTGCCCAGCTGCGCCAAGAAATCAAAGACATTGCCGACCACGGCGTTTCCGAAGAAGAATTGCAGCGCGTCAAAACCCAGGCAGCGGTCAGCGAAATCTACGCCAAAGACTCCATGTCTTCCCAAGCCTCCATGATGGGCCGCCTCGAAGCGCGCGGTTTCCAATATACCGACGAACAAGAAATCCACCGCCGCTTACAGGCAGTCAGCGCACAAGAAGTACAGGCCGCCGCCCGAATGTTGACCGACGAGCGCATGAGCACCGTCATCATCGAGCCGCAAAAACCTGCCGCCGCGCCAAGCAAAAAAGCTGCCAAACGCCGATAAACATCAGGCCGTCTGAAAGCCCATACCCTTTCAGACGGCCTTAACAGAAAGCCACAACATGAAACCCACCCTGCTCGCCCTTGCCCTACTCCTGCCCTTAAGCATCCAAGCCGCCACCGACATCCAGCGTTGGCGCAACCGCGACGGCACCCAAATCCTCCTTGTCGAACGCCACGAAAACCCCATCATCGACCTTGAAGTCAGCTTCAAGGGCGCAGGCAGCATCGCCAATCCGGACGGAAAAAGCCAAGTTGCCGAATTTACCGCCGCTCTCCTGACCGACGGCACCCAAGAGCTGGACGAAGAAGCCTTCAATGCCGAAGCCGACAACATCGGCGCACAAATCAGCAGCGACAGCAATGCCGAGAGCGCATCCGCAGGCTTCCGCAGCCTCAGCAAAGCCGACATCCGCGACAAAGCCGCCAACTTGCTCAACCACTCGCTGACCCGTCCGCGCTTTGACGAAGCCGTTTTCCGCCGCCGTCAAATCCAATCCATTACCGGCTTGCAACAACAGGAAACCACCCCCGACTACACCGCTACGCGCGAACTGACCAAGCTCATCTACCCGAATCACCCTTACGGCAGTGGCGCAAACATAACCGTCGACAGCCTTAAACAAGTTAGTCTGGACGACATCCGCGCCTTCCACCGCACCCACTACGGCAAAGACAACGCCATCGTCGCCATCGTCGGCGACCTCAACCGCAAACAGGCAGAGCAACTGGTCGAACGCGTCCTCAAAGACCTGCCGGCCAAAGCCACCGCAACCCATGCCATCCCGCCCGTTCCCAAACAAACCGCCCAACGCCGCGACATCCCCTTTGCCGGCACACAGGCACAAGTCCTGCTCGGCACTTCCCTCTTCAAACGCCACGACCCCGACTATTACGCCCTCGTTGCCGGCAACTACATCCTCGGCGGCGGCGGTTTCGACAGCCGCCTCATGAAAGTTTTGCGCGACCAACACGGCTACACCTACGGCGTATACAGCAGCCTCGCCCCGGCGACAGAAGAAGGCACGTTTGCCGTTTCCTACTCCACCCAAAAGAAAAACACCAAAGCCTCACTGGCCGACACCCAAGCCGTCATTGAGCAGTTTATCGCCGAAGGCCCGACCGAAGCCGAGCTGAAACAGGCCAAAGCCAACATCGTCGGCGGCTTTCCCCTGCGCTACGACTCCAACGACAAACTGCTCAACTACCTGAGCCTGATCGGCCTCTACGACCTACCCAACGACTACTTGGAAGCCTACCCCAAAGCCATCAACAGCCTGACCGTCGAACAAGTCCGCGACGCATGGCAACGCCGCATCAAATTCAAAGACCTCAACACCGTCGTTGTCGGTGCAGAATAAAACGCTTTAAAACAACAGGCCGTCTGAAAGATTTTTCAGACAGCCTGTTTTCTTAATTATTCAAATCGTTTATGTTATCGTGATACAATCACTTGTTTTTTCAATTTTTGATCGTAAAAGGAATATATTTTATGAAAACTTACAAAATATTCAAAAATCCGACAGGTCAATATGAAGCTGTCAAACAAGGTTGGTCTTGGCCTGCATTTTTCTTTGGCGGCATCTGGGCATGCGTGAAAAAAATATGGGGCTTGGGTATCGGAATCTTTGTTGTATTTATAATTTTGAATTTAATCGCCGGTGACAATCAGGCCATGGGAAGCCTTGTCAGCGCACTTGGCTTCGGTGTAGGCATTGTACTTGGCTTACAAGGCAACAAATTGCGTGAAGGAAATCTGAGAAAACGTGGCTATCAAGAAGCGCCTAAAGTCATTCAGGCCAGCAATCCTGAAGCTGCTGTTGCACAATACATTTCTGAATACGAAAAATAAATCGGATTCTTAAAATGAAAAGGCCGTCTGAAACCCAAATCTCAGGTTTCAGACGGCCTTTTTTAACCGGTCAATTACTTATTCAACCGTTACTGATTTAGCCAAGTTGCGCGGTTTGTCCACATCTGTACCGCGTGCAAGGGCGGCGTGGTAAGACAGGAGTTGCACGGGGATGGTGTGCACAATCGGCGAGAGTACGCCGACGTGGCGTGGGGCGCGGATAACGTGCACGCCTTCGGTGGCGTTGAAGTTGCTGTCGAGGTCGGCGAAGACGAAGAGTTCGCCGCCGCGTGCGCCGACTTCCTGCATATTGGCTTTCACTTTGTCCAACAGGCTGTCGTTCGGGGCAATCACGACAACAGGCATGTTCTCGTCCACCAAGGCCAACGGACCGTGTTTCAGCTCACCCGCAGGATAAGCTTCGGCGTGGATATAGGTAATCTCTTTCAGCTTCAATGCGCCTTCAAGGGCGATTGGGAAGTGGATACCGCGACCCAAGAAGAGTGCGCTGGTTTTCTTGGCAAATTTTTGCGCCCAAGCGGCGATTTGTGGCTCAAGGTTGAGAACGTGCTGAATGCTGCCCGGCAGTTGACGCAATTCTTCAACGTATTCACGCGCCTGTTCATCGGAAACCAGACCACGTTGTTTGCCCAAGGTAACGGCCAAGCCGAACAGGACAACCAGTTGGGTCGTGAATGCTTTGGTAGAGGCAACGCCGATTTCTGCGCCGGCGCGTGTGTACAGTACCAATTCGCTTTCACGCGGCAGGGCGGATTCCATCACGTTACAAATAGACAGGCTGTGTTTGTGTCCCAAGGATTGCGCGTATTTTAGGGCTTCCATGGTGTCCAAAGTTTCGCCGGATTGGGAAATGGTGATGACCAATTGTTTCGGATCGGCAATCACGTCGCGGTAGCGGTATTCGCTGGCGATTTCCACGTCGGTCGGCACTTTGGCGATGGATTCGAACCAGTATTTGGCGGTCAGCGCGGCATAGTAGGACGTACCGCAAGCAAGAATTTTGATGCTGTGGATATCGTCGAACACTTCGCGGGCGTTGGCGCCGAAGTTTTCAGGTTCGAAGCCGCCATCAAGGAAGACTTCGGCGGTATCGGCGATGGCGCGGGGTTGCTCGTGGATTTCTTTTTGCATGAAGTGGCTGTATGGGCCCAACTCCAAAGAAGCCAGAGACAATTCGGATACTTTAACCGCGCGTTCGGTTTGCGCACCGGTTTTATCGAGCAATTTTTCGATACCGTTTGCGTTCAACAGGGCGATGTCGCCGTCTTCCAAGTAAGCGATGCGGCGGGTAAAGGCGATCACGGCGGATACGTCGGAAGCGATAAAGGTTTCTTGGTCGCCCAAGGCTACCAACAGCGGGCAGCCCATGCGCGCAACAACCATTTGTTCAGGGTTGTCTTGTGCGATAACGGCAATGGCGTATGCACCATGGAAACGGGCAGTCGCAGCTTGGACGGCTTCAAACAGTTTGCCGCCGTTTTGTGTGTATTCGTGGTTGACGCTGTGGGCGATGACTTCAGTATCGGTTTGCGATTCGAAGGTGTAACCCAACGCTTTCAGGCGTTCACGTTCGGCTTCAAAGTTTTCGATGATGCCGTTGTGGACAACCGCGATCATGCCGCCGGAAATATGAGGGTGGGCATTAGGCTCGGTTACACCGCCGTGGGTTGCCCAACGGGTGTGGCCGATGCCGATATGGCCGAACACGCCTTTTTCGCGTGCCGCATCTTCCATCAGCTGCACGCGGCCGACACGGCGGACGCGTTTGATTTTGCCGTCCATGTTGACGGCGATACCCGACGAATCGTAGCCTCGGTATTCAAGGCGTTTGAGACCGTCGGTCAGAAAATCGACTACATTGTGATTGGCGCGAATAGCACCTACGATACCGCACATATTAAGTTCCTTAGTATCAAAAGTTTGAGAAAATGACTGCTGCTCCGGCTCCCGAAAGCGGCAGTCGGAAAACGCCGTTTTATATTCATTGAAATGGCAAATCTAGGTTTCAGACGGCCTTTTATGTTTCTCAAGGCCGTCTGAAAACAAATAAAAGACCGGCCTTACTTCTTATCGCCTTTTTCCGGACGCACCCAGCCTTCGATGACGGTTTGGCGCGAACGGGCGAGAACGAGTTTGCCGTCTTCGCAGTTGCGGGTAATCGCGCTGCCCGCGCCTGTCGTCACTTTGTTGCCGAGGGTAACGGGGGCAACCAGTACGCAGTTTGAACCGATGCGCACTTCGTCGCCAATGACGGTTTTGTGTTTGTTCACGCCGTCGTAGTTAGCAATAATCGTGCCGGCGCCGAAGTTGGTTTTGCTGCCGATCTCGGCATCACCGATGTAGGTGAGGTGGTTGGCTTTGGTACCATTGCCGATGGAGGCATTTTTGACTTCGACGAAGTTGCCGATGTGTACGTCGTCGGCCAGTTTGGCTTGCGGACGCAAACGGGCGTATGGGCCGATTTGGTTGTTTTCGCCCACTTCGCAACCTTCAAAATGGGAGAATGGCGCGATTTTGGTGTTGGCACCGATTTTGGCGTTTTTGATCACGCAGTTGGCACCGATTTCGACGTTGTCGCCGAGTTCGACTTCGCCTTCGATGACGACGTTGACGTCAATCACGACATCTTGTCCGTGTTTCAGACGGCCCCGTAAATCAAAACGTGCTGGATCGCGCAGGGTGACGCCTGCTTTGAGCAATTCTTGCGCCTGTTCGGTTTGGAAAATACGCTCGAGTTCGGCCAGTTGGAGTTTGTTGTTCACGCCGGCGGCCAGATGGGAGGCGCGGACTTGGACGGGATGAACTTTAATACCGTCGGCAACGGCTTTGGCGATGAGGTCGGTCAGGTAGTATTCGCCTTGGGCATTGTTGCTGGAAAGGCTGTTCAACCAAGTTTCGAGTTTGGCGTTGGGCAAAACCAAAATGCCGGTATTGATTTCTTTTACGGCTTTTTGGGCGGCATCAGCATCTTTTTCTTCGACAATGGCGGTTACGCTGCCGTTGCTGTCGCGGATGATACGGCCCAAACCTGTCGGATCGTTAGGCACGTCGGTCAACAGGCCGACTTCGCTGCCTGCGGCTTCGAGCAGGGTTTCGAGGGTGGCTGCGTCAATCAGGGGAACGTCGCCGTACAACACCAGCGTGCGGCCTTCGGCAGACAGGTGCGGCAGGGCGGTTTTGACGGCGTGGCCGGTACCGAGCTGTTCGGTTTGTTCAACCCAAACGACATCGCGTTTGACGGTGTCCAAGACTTGCTCTTTGCCGTGGCCGATGACGACGCAGATGTTTTGGGGATTCAGGGAGGCAGCGGTGTCGATAACGCGCTCAACCATGGGAAGGCCGCCGATGCGGTGCAGCACTTTGGGCATTTTGGAGTACATGCGCGTGCCTTTGCCGGCGGCGAGGATGACGATATTTAAAGCTGTCTGAGCCATGATACGGTTTCCGTTGTCGTTGTTTGAGGCCGTCTGAAAAGTGGGGCAACAAGTGTTGGTTATTTTTCACTCCGTTTCAGACGGCCTTGGGGATATTGTTATTCGGTTGCTGGCTGTTGGTTGGCAAATTGCGGTTTTTGCCAATGTTGGCCGCGTTCGCCGTGTTCAGCATGATCCGCTTGATTGGATTGGACGGCGCGGCGCTCTGGGCGGAACTGGTTGTAATTCATGTTTTTAGAATAAGTACCGTCCTGATAAACAATGGGTGTGCCGGTAGCATATTTTTGGCGTACGGCGGTACGGCCGGATTCGGTGGTGTAGGTTTCCCAAGAGCAACCGGCCAAAACGGCGGCGGCGGTCAGAATTAAAGCGAGTTTACGCATGATGTTGTCCTTGTTTTTAAATGTCGGCAATACCGTGTATTGTACTTGTTTTTTCAAAACTTCACGGCAGTTTTGTGCAAAATTCAAGCAAACCCTGCATATCTTTCGCTATGCCGTCGGCAAATGGTAACGGATGGGCTTTTTCGCCATACCAAACGGTCTTCATGCCCAAGGCTTTGGCTTGGTGCAGATTGTCGGCGCTGTCGTCCACCATAATGCACTGTTCGGGTTTGATACCCAACAGGCGGCAAACGTTGAGATAGGCTTGCGGATTGGGTTTGTAGAGCAGGCCGAAGTCGTCCGTGCCGAACAAGCCGTCAAAATGCGCTTCCAAGCCCAATGCCTCAACCAATGCGCGGACATAAAACGAAGGCCCGTTGGAAAATACGGCTTTTCGCCCTTTCAGACGGCCTAAAACGTCATCAGTTCCATCCATACCCTCCACCTTTGCCAAAATTTGCTTAAGTGGATGACTTTCACGCAAAAATTCATCGATATCGACTTCGGGATGGTGGATTTGCAAACCGGCAAGCGTCGCGCCGTATCGGTGCCAATAATCTTGGCGCAGGTGGGAGGCGGCTTCTTCGGAAAGTTTCAGACGGCCTGCCATGTATTCGGTCATGGCGCGGTTGATGATGTAGAAAATGCCGGCTTCGGCATTGTGCAAAGTGTTGTCGAGGTCAAACAGCCAAACGAGGGAATAATTCATATCGTGCCTTGATATGCAGATTTTGTTATGATATTTCGTATTTTACCCGCACAAAGGAAAGAGAATGAAACTGAAATTGTCCGCCGTGGCCCTGTTGTTGGCTTCTGCAAACCTGTACGCCCAAACCGAAGTGCGTTTGGCCGTGCACAAATCCTTCAGCCTGCCCCAATCTGTCATCGCGCAATTTGAAAAAGCCAATGATGCCAAAGTGTCCGTTATCAAGGCCGGCAGCGGCAACGAAATGCTCAACAAACTGATTTTGAGCAAGGCTAACCCGATTGCCGATGCGGTTTACGGTTTGGACAACGCCAACATCGGCAAAGCCAAATCCGCCGGCATCCTCGCCGCCAACCAACCCAAATCCGCGCCCGTAAACGCTTCCCTGCCCGATGCGCTGGCCGTTGATTACGCCTATGTCGCCATCAACTACGACAAAAAATGGTTTGAACAGAAAAAACTGCCCCTGCCGCAAACCCTGCAAGATTTGACCAAACCGGAATATAAAAACCTTTTAGTAACCCCGTCTCCCGCCACGTCCTCGCCCGGCCTCTCCTTCCTCTTGGCCAACATCGGCGGCATGGGTGAAGAAGGCGCGTTCAAATGGTGGGCGCAAATGCGCCAAAACGGCGTGAAAGTTGCCAAAGGCTGGAGCGAAGCCTACTACACCGACTTCACCCAAAACGGCGGCGCCTACCCCCTCGTGGTCAGCTATGCCACCAGCCCGGCGGCCGAAGTCCACTACTCCAAAGGCAAATACAGCACCCCGCCCACCGGCAACCTCTTTCTCAAAGGCGGCACATTCCACCAAGTTGAAGGCGCGGCCGTTTTGAAAGGCGCGAAACAACCCGAGCTGGCGGCCAAACTGGTGAGCTGGCTGCAAAGCGGTGAAGTGCAAAAAGCCCTGCCTGCCGAAATGTGGGTCTATCCGGCTGCCAAAAACACACCGCTGCCCAAAGTATTCGAGTTTGCCCAAACCCCGAAACACAGCGATTCCCCCAACCGTGCCGACATCAACACCAAACAAAAACAATGGGTGAGCCGTTGGAGCAAAACCGTTTTACGTTAAGCTGAAAAAAATTTAAGAAAGATTAAAGGCCGTCTGAAAAAACAAATCATTAGTTTTTCAGACGGCCTTGTTTTACAATAACCTTTTAAACAACTTCACACGCACACACAATTATGAATTTCGATCTTCAAGTCCTCTCTTCGTTCTCCGGCTGGGAGCAACTCGCCCAAACCGGCATGTCTTTCGGTACCAACCTGCTGGCCGCCTTAGCCATCTTCTTTATCGGCCGCTGGATCGCCACACGCTTGGTAACACTGATGAAAGCCGCGCTGACACGCGCCAAAGTCGATAAAACACTGGTCAGCTTCCTCGGCAACGTCGCCAACATCGGCCTGCTGATCCTCGTCATCATCGCCGCACTGGGCAAACTCGGCATCCCGACCACTTCCGTTACCGCCTTGATCGGCGGCGCAGGCTTGGCCGTGGCTTTGTCTTTGAAAGACCAACTGTCCAACTTCGCCGCCGGCGCGCTGATTATCCTGTTCCGCCCATTTAAAGTCGGCGACTTTATCCGTGTCAACGGTTTTGAAGGTATCGTCCGCGAAATCAAAATGGTGCAGACCTCTTTGAGTACGCCGGACAACGAAGAAGTCGTCCTGCCCAACAGCGTGGTCATGACCAACAGCATCACCAACCGCTCCTCCCTGCCCCTGTGCCGCGCCCAAGTCGTTGTCGGCGTCGACTACGCCTGCGACTTGAAAGCCGCCAAAGCCGCCGTATTGAGAGCGGCAACCGAGCATCCATTGTGTGTTCAAACCGAAGAACGACCTGCCGTCGTATACATTACCAACCTTGGCGACAGCGCCATCGAAATTACCCTTTGGGCGTGGACGCAAGAAGAAAATCTCGGCCCGTTCCGATTCGCCCTGAACGAGCAAGTGGTTGAAAACCTGCGTGCCGCCAACATCAACATCCCGTTCCCACAATGTGATGTCCACCTCATTCAGCCGAAAGCCTGATTTCAGCTTTCAGGCCGTCTGAAACCCGGCGGGTCAAACGCCCGCCCCATTCCACCCTTTTCCATAAGGAGCCGCCATGTCCCATCTGCAAACCATCGCCGAACACCTGACCAGCCGCCGCCAAACCGTTACCTGCGCCGAGTCCTGCACCGGCGGCCTACTTGCAGGTGCGCTGACTTCCATTCCCGGCAGCTCGCAGTGGTTTCACCAAAGCTTCGTCACATACAGCAACCAAGCCAAACAAGACCGCCTCGGCGTCATGCCCGACACCTTGCTGAAACACGGCGCGGTCAGCCGCGAGACCGTCTATGAAATGGCTCGCGGCGCAAAAGCCGTCGCGCAGGCAGATTACGCCTTGAGTATTTCAGGCATCGCCGGCCCTGGCGGCGGCAGCGCGGCCAAACCGGTCGGCACAGTCTGGTTCGGCCTGGCCACGCCCGAAGACTCGTTTGAGCAAACCGCGCTATTCACAGGCGACCGCGAAGCAGTAAGGGCGCAAGCCGTCGAATACGCATTGGCTTTCTTGGCGAAACATTTAGTTTGATAGAAAAAACTCAGGCCGTCTGAAATCTGGAAATCAGTTTTCAGACGGCCTTTTATTATCTATTCAAACCATCGGCGGATTTATACGCCCAAAAGCTCTTTGCCGAGGAAGCTGCCTTTTTCGACACCCGGCAGGACGAAGAAATAGCCGCCGCCAAACGGGCTGATGTATTCCTCCAGCGGTTCGCCGTTGAGCAGGTTTTGCACGAAGATGAAGCCGTCGGCAAGGTTGGCCTGATAGCAGATGAACACCAAGCCGACATCGAGCTGGCCGTTGGCGGCGAGGCCGCGCGAGTAATTGAAGGCGCGGCGGTAGAGCAGGTGTTTTTTCATGAACTCCGGATCGCGCGGATTGGCAAGGCGCATATGGCTGTCTTTGGGCGTAATTTTGCCGTCGGGGTCTTTGGCGAAATCGGCGGTATCGCCCTCTTTTTTACCGTCCATGGGTGCGCCGCTGTATTTGCGCCGGCCGAAAATATCGGTTTGTTCCTGCATCGGGGTGCGATCCCAAAACTCGACAAAGTGGCGGATAAGGCGGACGGCCTGATAGCTGCCGTTTTTCGCCCATGCCGGTTCATCCAAGCTGTTGGCGGCAACGCCCGTCCACAGGACTTGATCGGCGACTTTGGGATCTTCGACTTTGGGATTGCCTGAGCCGTCGCGGAAACCTAAAAGATTGCGCGCGGCAATGGCGCCGGGTTCGGCTTTAGGGAGCCAACCGTCTATGCTCCAGCGGATCACGGCAAACTGGGCGGTGTTTTTGATGATGTCGCGCAGGGCGGCTTGGCAGGTTTCGGGGGAAAACGCGCAAATTTGCAGGCTGAGGTCGCCGTCGCACCAAGATTTTTGGAGTTTGTCGTTGGGGAAGTCGCGCATTTCCTGCAGGTGTTTCGGCTTTTTGTCTTTGAGGCCGAAGCGGTCGTCAAAGAGGCTGCTGCCGACACCGACGGTAACCGTCAGCCCGTCGGGACGGAATTGTTTGCCGAGGATGCCGCTGCCCGCAGGCGGGAGCTTGTCATCGCCATCTTGGTATTCGCCGCCTTGGGTGAGGAATTCGATGCGGGCGGTCAGGGCGCGGAACAGGTTTTCAAGTTGTTTGGCGTCTTTGGCGGTAACGTCAAAGGCACACATGATGCCGAAGAGCTGGTGTGGCGTGACAATGCCTGCCTGATGCTCGCCATAACACGGATAGGCCAGCTCGGAATGTTGGTTGTTTTGGGTCTCGGCGGCGGCTTCGCCTTGTTTTTTACCGGCAAAATAACCGGCAACGCCGATGGCGCCGGCGGCAAGGGCAGTTTTGAAAAGGGTTCGTTTTTCGGGTTGTGCCGGTTGCTTGTTTTGGCTCATGGTCTGCTCCTTGGCAGGGAACGGAAAGATTGCAATCGTGTGAAGTAAGGTCGGTTTTCAAGCATATTTTGTGTGGACGTCAATAAGATTCAGACGGCCTTTCAATATCCAAAGGCCGTCTGAAAACGCGTTATCTTATTTCAAACCCAAAATGCCACGCAGTTTGGCCAAATCTTCTGCCAAGGCATTAATCGGCGCCTGCAGGGCTTTGCGATCTTCTTCGCTCAGTTTGTCATACGGCTCGAAACCGTTCGGGGTTTTGTATTTCGCCAAAATGTCTTCAACCTGTTTGAAGTTGGCATCGGTTTTTTCCAACAACGCTTTGTCTTTGGCTTCGATCAGCGGACGGAACAAATCAACGATTTTTTTGGAGCCTTCCACATTGGCTTGGAAGTCGCTCAAGTCGGTATGGCTGTAACGGTCTTCTTCGCCGCTGATTTTGCTGCCGGCCACTTCTTCAATCAGTTCGGACGCGCCGCCGACCACTTTGCCTGGAGGGAATGCCAATGCGTCGATTTCTTTTTGCAGGGCTTCAACATCGGTCATCAGTTTCGCTGCAATTTCCTTCACGCCGGATACGTCTTTTTCTACCCAAAGGGCGTGTTCGATACGGTGGAAGCCGGTAAATCCGGCATCTTTCGCACCGTCTTTGAAGTCGTCTTCACGCGCATCGATGACGGGGTCGAGTTCGCTGAAAAGCTCGGCAATCGGTTCGATACGTTCGTAGTGGAAGCGGGTGGCGGCAAACAGGGATTTCGCTTTTTCGATGTCGCCTGCTTTGACGGCTTCGGTAAAGACTTTGGTTTTAGCGACCAACTCTTTGGCTTCCGCCTGAACATAAGCTTTATAGTCGGCCAGAGGTTGCGCCAGTTTTTCCAAATCGGCTTCGTTGGCCGTGTCTTTGAAGCCGCTGTCGGTAACAATCAGCTTACCGCGCGGATTGGTCAACAGGCCGCAAGTCATTTCGTATTCGCCCGGCAGCAGGGTAACGGTCATTTTGTCGGATAAACCCGGAGCGATGTTTTCACGCTCGTCCACCACCATCACGCCTTTCAGAATTTCCCATTCCAGCTTGCGGCCGCTGTCGTTTTTAATGTTAAACACGACTTGGCCGCTGGGGACGGTCAATTCCATTGGTTCACAAGCAGTATCGTTCACGCCGATATTGACCGAACCGTCGGCATTGGCGGCAGCGGATGCGCCTGAAGCGGCAGGCGCGGCTTTTTCGGCTTCAGGCGGCTGACACGCGGTCAAACCCAGAGCCAACATTACGGACAAAGCAGTCAGATTGAATTTTTTCATTTTCATTCCTTTTTATTTAGTTAACGTTTTTGCCGGTGCGCTGCCGCGCAAAAACCAAATCATGACGGGAACCAGATACAGCAGCCAAATCAGGACTTCGCCTTCGGTCGGGTGGTCGGTATAGCCGAAGAAACCGCCGAGCAGCACCCCTAAAGGGCTGTCTTCATGCAAATATTTCGATGTGTCGAAAGCAATATCCTGCATCACATTCCATACGCCGGCCTCATGCAGCGCACGAAACGAACCGGCCAACAGACCGGCCGCCACCACAATCAGAAACGCGCCCGTCCAACGGAAAAACTTCGCCAAGTTCAGGCGCATACCGCCCTGATAAATCAGCGTACCGATGACAACCGCCACCAACAGCCCCAACACCGCGCCTATCGGCATAGACCATGTCGGGCTTTGCTGGAACACGGCCAGCAGGAAAAACACGCTCTCCAACCCTTCACGCGCCACAGCCAAAAACGCCATGCCGACCAAGGCCCAACCCTGGCCGCTGCCGCGGTTCAAGGCCGACTGAACAGAATCCTGAAGATGCTGTTTCATCGAACGTGCGGCCTTTTTCATCCACAAAATCATGTACGTCAGCATGGCCACGGCCACCAGGCCGATGACGCCGACCACCAATTCCTGTTCTTTTTGCGGAATCTCGCCAGTAGCGGAATGAATGCCGTAACCAATACCCAAACACATGACCGAAGCCAAAAACACGCCCAGCCAAACCTTCGGCATCAGCTCGCTGTGTCCCGACTGTTTCAAAAAACTGGCAACAATGCCGACGATCAGGGCGGCTTCGATGCCCTCGCGCAGCATAATCAATAAAGCAATCAGCATAAAAACTCTAAAGTGAAACGTTCATTTGTTAACGCATTTATAACGCTTTATGTTTAATAATGCAAATTATTTTTATTTTTTAATAACCCTATATTTATTAAGATTTTTTAAAAGAAAATAACGAACGTAATCAATAAAAACTAAAAGGCCGTCTGAATTTTATTTTTTCAGACGGCCTTAATTTATCTAAGTAATTGTAAATAAATAATAAAAAAGTTCCATAGTATAAATTTCCCTATCAGTGATATTTTCAAAATTTATCAAATTTAAAAGGTTGATTTACAACAAAAATTAAAACCGCCTTATCTTTTATAGTTGGCATATTGCTGGTGCAATCAGCAATCCATGACATAACAAACGCATAACAAAGGAACCCTCCTATGCCACGTTTAAAACTCCACCAAATCGCTTTGGCTTTGGCCGTTTCTGCCGCGCTGACCGCCTGCGGCGAGAAAACGGCTCAAACAACCGAAACCCCTCAAGCAGCTTCTGCCGCGAGCGGTGCCGATGCTGCCGCAAGCACCGCCGCTGTTTCGGCCCCTCAAAATTCTGCCGATGTTTCTGCCGAAGACAAAGCCCTGTTGGAACGCGCGCAAGCTACGTTCAAACCTTTGCCTGACTTAGCCGAAATGCAAAAAGTTCGTCCGTTTACCGAAGAACAGGTCAAACTCGGCCAACAACTTTGGTACGAAAACCGCCTGTCCAAAGGCAACACCGTCAGCTGTAACTCTTGCCACAACTTGGCAACTGCCGGCGTAGACAACATGCCGACCAGCGCGGGTCACAAAAGCCAATTCCGGCGGCCGTAACTCCCCAACTGCCCTGAATGCCGCCTTGTTGGGCAGCCAATTCTGGGACGGCCGTGCAGCCGATGTGGAAGAACAAGCCGGCGGCCCATTGCTCAACCCGGTTGAAATGGCCAACGCTACCGAAGCCGATGCCGCCGCCAAAATCGCCGGTATCCCTGAATACCAAGAAAAATTCAAAGCCGCATTCCCTGAAGACGGCGCGGTTTCCTTTAAAAACATCACCACTGCATTGGGCGCGTTTGAACGTACCCTGCTGACTCCGACCCGTTGGGACGACTACCTGAAAGGCAACGTATCTGCCCTGAGCGAACAAGAACGCAAAGGCGTACGCGCATTTATGGACAACGGCTGTATCGCTTGTCACAACGGCGTCAACTTGGGCGGTACCATGTTCCAAAAATTCGGTTTGGTGGATGGTCCTTACTGGAAACACATCGACGATCCTAAACACGACAAAGGCCGTGCGGACGTAACCAAAAAAGCCGAAGACGAATTCTTCTTCCGTGTTCCCGGCTTGAGAAACGTTGAACGTACCTATCCATACTTCCACAACGGCAGCGTTTGGGAATTGGATAAAGCCGTCAACATCATGGCGAAAGCTCAATTGGGTAAAACCCTGGCTCCGGAAGACACTGAAAACATCGTTGCCTTCTTGAAAGCCCTTTCCGGCAATGTTCCGGAGTCTGCCCGAACCATGCCTGAGCTGCCCGTCTCCCACGATGTCAAATCCCAACCTGACAACAAATAAGGGTTAGCATAAAACAAGGCCGTCTGAAAATCCGTTTCAGACGGCCTTTTTGCTGCCGGCCATATGGGCAGCTTTGTTTCACGATTGCGCACAATATGGTAATCTTGAGCCGATTTTCACCATACATCCGAAAGGAACATCATGAGCCTGATTATTGAAGACTTGCAAGAAGGCCACGGCAAAGAAGCCGTCAAAGGCAAAGAAATCACCGTACATTACACCGGCTGGTTGGAAGACGGTACCAAATTCGACTCCAGCCTCGACCGCCGTCAACCGCTGACCATCACCCTGGGCGTCGGCCAAGTGATTAAAGGTTGGGACGAAGGCTTCGGCGGCATGAAAGAAGGCGGCAAACGCAAGCTGACCATTCCTTCCGAAATGGGCTACGGCGCACACGGTGCCGGCGGCGTGATTCCTCCGCACGCAACCTTGATTTTTGAAGTCGAGCTGCTGAAAGTGTACGAATAAGCATTTGACGCTTCAAAAGACCGAGGCCGTCTGAAACTCGAAGTTTGGTTTTTCAGACGGCCTGTTTTTATCAAGATTCGGTATAATGCCCTCTTTTACAAGCAAACCATTTCCCAAGGAACCCCCATGCTTTTACCCGAACAAGTCAAAACCCTGATTGAAGGCGTTACCCCTTGCGAACACGTCGAAGTCGAAGGCGACGGCCATCACTTCTTCGCCGTAATCGTTTCCTCCTCATTTGAAGGCAAAGCCCGCCTCGCCCGCCACCGCCTGATTAAAGACGGCCTCAAGCCGCAACTCGAAAGCAACGAATTGCACGCGCTGTCGATTTCCGTTGCCGCCACTCCGGCCGAATGGGCTGCCAAACAGGCTTAATTTGGAATCAAATAAAAGGCCGTCTGAAAACTTTTCAGACGGCCTTTTTCATACATATTAAACAGCGCAGGCAATCAATACAAACGCCAAACTGCATTCCACAATACGCAATCGCGGTGTAAACCTTACCGGCACAACCGCCAAACTAGCCCTGCCGTTTCGGGAAAAACTGCACCACATTCTCCCCTTGCGGCAACACCAATTTCTTCACGGCATGGCCGTACACGGTTTCAAGCGTGATGTTCAGACGGCCTTCGTTGGCAAAAATCTTATCCACACATTCCTTGGCCGCTTGCGGATTGCTGAACTTCAACGCGTTCCACAATCCCAAGGTTTCCATGTCCTGCCAAAACGTCCCGGCTTTTTTATAGCTCAACTCAAGCTTGGCCGTGTCGGTTACCGGATCGTAAAAGCCGTTGTCGGCGAGCATATCGCCCAAGTCGTGCATATCAATCAGCGTGGGCGCTTCGCATTCGATGCCTTCATGGTTCAGACGGCCTGTCAGCTCGGTCAGACTGTCGCGGCCAAAGTGCGTGAAAAACAATAATCCGTCGGTTTTCAAAGCAGCGGCCCAGTTTTTCAATACCGGCAAAATATCGTCGGCGCGGCTGAGGCTGAGGTTGGCCCACAACATATCGGCGGCAGCTTCGGGCAACGGCGCGGTCAGTGCTTGGCAATGCTGCGGAATGGTTTTCCCCGTCAGCTTCTGCCAGAAACCGCCTTTGCGCGCGACGGCGGCGGTTTTCAAAAAGTCGGCATTCGGATCGTATTCTTCAAACACGGCGTCGGGATAACGCGCGGCCAGCAGGCTGCGGCTGATGTCGGCATCGGCACCAATCAGCATGATGCGTTTGGGTGCATTGCGGACCAGCTGCAGGCGCTCGTCGGTGTCTTGGGCGAGATGGCGGTGAATCTGCCAGCGTTTGTCTTGTTCGGTCATGGTGGGTCGTGTCAGCGGGCTTTGCCCGACAATATTCTGTTTTTATGGTTGAAGTCTTTTTCAGACGGCCTTTTCGACAAAGTTGCGGTAGGTTTCAGCAAATTCGTCGGCATGGCTTAAAAAGGGCGCGTGGGCGGCTTTGTCGATAAGGACCAGCTCGCTGTTGCTCAAATGGCGGTGTAAATATTCGCCCATGCGTGGCGGCGTGATGGCGTCTTTCTGTCCAAACACCAGCAATGACGGCGTTTGAATAAGCGGCAACAGCGGACGCGCATCGGCATGGTTGACCGCTTCAAGCGCGGCCTGTAAGGCGGAAGGCGTGCCGCAGCGCGCCAAATCAGGCAATACCCGGTTTAAGATTTCGCCCGAATGCGGCGTGTGCAGCAGTTGCAGTTGTAGAAACTGTTTAATATGTTTGGCATAATCCTGCTGGAATGCGCCGACCATCTTGCCCAAGGCAGGTTGCGCCAAGCCTTCGGGATAATCCGTATCGGCAGTCAATCGGGCAAAACTTGCCGTCAGACAGAGCGATTGGATTTTGTCGGGATAAAGCGCGGTCAGATACAGGGCAACCAGTCCACCCAGCGACCAGCCGAGAATGTGTGCCGGCGTGTCGATTTGTCCGGCAAAGGCTTCGGCAACGGCGGCAATATCAAACGGTTCGGCAAAAGGCGCATCGCCGTGTCCGGGCAAATCAAGCGCGCGGACGTCCCAATCGGCAGGCAGGCGCGGTATCAAATCGTCGAATACATGGCGGTTCGCCGCCCAACCGTGTATCAGATAAACTTTTTTGGCGGAGTGTGGCATGAATGTTCTTTCTTGGTGGCGCAGTTTGAAACAGCTCAATGCGCGACGTTGCGTATTATGCCACGATTCCGTTTCAGACGGCCTTTGCCGAGGCTGCGCAAACGATTTGACGGAATATTTTATCGACGCGGCACAAAGCTGCCCTTTGTGTTTCCGCCATATCGCGGGCGGGACAGTGTGCGGCAGTTGTCAGAAAAAGCCGCCCGCATTTGATAGAATGTGGGCCTCGCTGTATTACGAACCGCCCGTCAGCAGCATGATACGCGAGCTGAAACACTTGGCCGATTTGGGCATGAGCCGTCCGTTGGCGGATTTGATGAGCCAAAACGCACCGGACTGGCTGGCGACGGAACATTTCGATTTCGTCCTGCCCATGCCTTTGAGCAAAGAGCGGCGGCTCAAGCGCGGATTCAACCAAAGCGAGGCGTTGACGGATATTTTGGCGAAACGCTACGGCTGGACGCTGCTGCCGCGCCACGCGGTTTTCAGACGGCATGGCGAGCCGCAAAGTACGCTGAAAAGCGACGAACGTCGGCGAAATATCAAGAATGCATTTAAAATCAAAGCCGAATTGCCAAAGGCGTGTAATATTCTGTTAATTGATGATGTCTTCACCACCGGCTCGACTTTAAACGAATTGGCGAAAACGCTGAAAAAATCAGGCGCAGGTAAGATTTTTTGCTGGAGCTTGGCGCGGCCGCCAATGAAAAAATAGCTTAAAGTTTTTGACACCCATGGAACATTTCGGCATTATGCCACTCTATAAGTGATTGATTTATATGTTTACCATAGTTTTGTACCAACCCGAAATCCCGCCCAATACGGGCAATATCATCCGCCTGTGCGCCAATACCGGTGCCGATTTGCACTTGGTCAAGCCGCTTGGTTTCCCTTTGGATTCGTCCAAAATGAAGCGTGCGGGCTTGGATTATCACGAGTTTGCCAAACTGACGGTACATGAGAATTTCGAAGACTGCCTCAAGGCACTCAAAGGCCGCCGTATTTTCGCGCTGACCACCAAAGGCTCTACCCGCCCCGACGAAGTTTCCTTCCGCGAAGGCGACGTGTTGCTGTTTGGTCCCGAAACGCGCGGCCTGCCTGCCGAAGTTCTCGACAGCCTGCCTGCCGGACAAAAAATCCGCCTGCCGATGATGCCCGACAGCAGGAGCATGAATCTTTCCAATACTGTCGCCGTGATTTTATTTGAAGCATGGCGGCAAAACGGTTTTGCCGGCGGCGTATAGCAGGCCGTCTGAAACCGCTGCGTTATCAACTCAAGAACGGAACCCGTTTTGACTTTTACCAAAAAAACCCTCCTTTCCTTAGCCGCCGCCACCATCGGCGTCCTTTCCATCAATGCCGCCGTCGCCGACAGCGTGGTCCGAGTCGAAAAACTGCATCCTTCTGCCAACCGCAGTTACAAAGTTGCCGGCAAACGCTACACGCCGCTGACCCAAGTTTCCTCTTTCAGCCAAACCGGCAAAGCCTCATGGTACGGCAACCAATTCCACGGCCGTAAAACTTCCAGTGGCGAGCGTTACAATATGAACGCCCTCTCCGCCGCCCACAAAACCCTCCCTATTCCCAGCTACGCACGCGTGACCAATATGCAAAACGGCAAAAGCGTCATCGTCCGTGTCAACGACCGCGGCCCTTTCCACGGCAACCGCGTCATCGATGTTTCCAAAGCCGCCGCCCAACAATTGGGTTTCATCAACCAAGGCACAGCCAACGTCAAAGTTGAGCAAATCATCCCCGGCCAAACCGCCGCTCAAACCATTATTTCCCCAAACAACAAAGAATTTTTTGTTGATTTGAAATCCTTCGGTACCCAACGCGAAGCGCAGGCTTATTTGAACCAAGCCGCACAAAGCCTGCCGTCAGACAGCAAAGTCATGCTTGAAAAACGCAACTACGAATACGTTGTCAAAATGGGTCCGTTCAGCAGCCAAGAACGTGCCGCTGAAGCAGGCGAACGCGCCCGTCATCTGAACCTGGCATCCGCCATCTGATTTCGTCCGCGTTACCGCTGAAGTTTGATACAATACAAGGCCGTCTGAAACCCGATTGCAAGGTTTCAGACGGCCTTTTTTAATCACAGGGGAACACCATGATCAGCAGGCTCACAGGCAAATTGATTGAGAAAAATCCGCCGCAGGTCGTTATCGACGTCAACGGCGTCGGTTATGAAGCCGACGTTTCCATGCAGACTGTCTACAACCTGCCCTCCGTTGGCGAAACCGTCCATCTCTACACTCAGCTTGTCGTCCGCGAAGACGCGCATTTGCTGTTTGGTTTCGCCTCAGCCGAGGAACGCGCCACCTTCCGCCAACTGGTCAAAGTCAGCGGCATCGGTGCCAAAACCGCATTGGGCATTTTATCGGCCATGAATGCCGACGAGCTGGCGCAAGCCATCGCCGAAGAAGACGTGAAACGCCTCTCCTCCGCCCCCGGCATCGGCAAGAAAACCGCCGAACGCATGGTATTGGAACTGCGCGGCAAACTCGTATCCCATACCGTTTCAGACGGCCTGTTTGCCCCTGATGCCGTTGCCGACGAAAGCCAAGACATCATCAACACCCTGCTTGCCCTCGGTTATAACGAACGCGAAGCCAAAGCCGCCACCAAAGGCATTCCCAAAGGCACGGAAGTCGGCGAAGGCGTGCGCCTGGCCTTGAAAAACCTGCTTAAATAAGGCCGTCTGAAACATGAAAACCGCCGTCCTGAGTGCCGCCTTGTTTCTTAAGCGCGTGCGTCTATACCGAGACTCCGTATGGGCGCACCGCCGTCTTAGACCTGCCCGTCCACTCGCAAACCACCGTCAACAAAACCGTGAGCATCAACGCCCCGCCCGGGACGACTGTCATCTATCAAGACAGCGAACCCGTCCGCAATTACCCAGCCTATCCCGTTTATCCCCGCCGGGTTTATCGTTATCGATAAACAACGCTGACCGTTTGAAACCATAGGTTCAGACGACCTGTTGAGAGACCAACCATGAAATACATCCTTCCCCTGCTTTTACTCCTGAGCGCCTGCACACCGGACACCAAGACCACGGATGCCGCATCCGACCCCAAAACACACGGCTTTGCACACCGCCTGACCGAAGGCGAAAAACTGCTGACCCAAGCCCTCATCAAACAAGACCTCGCCACCTACTTCAAACACGAAACCGGCGGCGCATTTGCCGAACAAGCCCCCTTATTCTCGGCCCAACAACTTGCCGAACAGAAAAACATCCCCCAAAACGATGCCATCGGCGTTTACGGCAAAATCATCAAAACCCAAGGCCGCACCGCCTGGCTGCAAACCGACAAGCAAACCCTCAAACTCGATTTGGCCGAACCGCTGCAAGAAACTCAAGGCGAAGTTACCTTTGTCTGCCAACATGAAAACACCGTATTCCAAGACTGCCAAACAGAAGAAAACTTCGCCCGACGCTTTACCGAACAAATTTTCTCGGCGGTCGAGTCCGGACGTGTATCCGCCCAAACAGACGCACCGGCCGAAGAAATCATGGCCGGCCGCCTCATCCCGTTTTTGAGTGCCGCCAGCGACTTTACCGGCAACTTCAAAGCCTGCGCCACCACCATGACCGAATACTGCACCAGCCGCCTGGCACGCGAAATGCCCGAATCCGCAGTCCGCAAAAAAGCACAGGAATTGGGTTTGACCGAAATAGCATTTAAAAAGAAAAAATAAATATTTAGGCCGTCTGAACCCTATGGCGGCTGTGTTATAATCCGCACCTCATACAGGTCGGACAGACAGTCGCCGCGTATCGCGTAAGGCATACGGGGAGGAAAGTCCGGGCTCCACAGAGCAGAATGCCGGCTAACGGCCGGGCGCGGCAACGCGACGGAAAGTGGAACAGAAAGCAATACCGCCGATGATTGCCTTCGGGCAAAACAGGTAAGGGTGAAAAGGTGCGGTAAGAGCGCACCGTGCATTTGGTAACAAAGCGCAGCAGGCTAAACCCCATTCGGAGCAAGACCAAACAGAACGCGATGACGCTGCTCGCCGAGCGTTCGGGTAGGTTGCTTGAGCACACCAGCAATGATGTGCCTAGAGGAATGACTGTCCGCGACAGAACCCGGCTTACCGTCCGAGCTGTATGTCCCCATACCGCGGCAGGTTTTAAAAACCTGCCGCATTTTTATAGAAATAAAAAGGCCGTCTGAAACCTGAATCTTGGTTTCAGACGGCCTTTTTTAAACCGCTGTTTATGGACGGTATTCCGGTTTCATGCCGTTGGGCAGGAGCTGCCATACATAGCCGGTGGTTTTCATTTTACCGGCCACTTCGCCTGCTTCGTCGCCATAGCCCCAGAAATAATCCACACGGACTGCGCCTTTAATCGCGCTGCCGGTATCTTGCGCCATAATTAAGCGGTTGAGGGCTTTTTTGGTGATCGGATGGGCAGTGGCGACAAATAATGGTGCGCCAAGCGTGATGTAGTGACGGTCGATGGCACCGGCGTATTCGCCCATCAACGGCGTACCCAATGCGCCCACCGGGCCTGAATCACTGCTGCCGGTCAGCTCGCGGAAGAAGACGTAGCTTGGGTTTTGTCCCAAAACTTCGGCAAGACGGCCGGGGTTTTGCTTCATATAGGCCTTGATGCCCTGCATGCTGGTCTGACCCAGCGGCAGATAGCCTTTGTCCGCCATATAGCGGCCGATGGAAACATACGGATGTTCGTTTTTATCGGCAAATCCGACGCGGATGTATTTGCCGGACGGTGTTTTCAGACGGCCTGAACCTTGAATGTGCATAAAGAAAAGTTCGACCGGATCATCTGCATAACCCAAAATCGGCGCTTTGCCGTTAAGCGCGCCGCCGTTGATTTGGCTGCGGGTGTGGTAAGGAACAAAACGGCTGCCTTCAAAACGGCCTTTCAGCGCAGTGCTGCGTGCTGTAATCGGGAATCTGGACAAGTCGGCCGTGTATGTGCCGCTGTTGTCGATGACGCCGCTGTTTGGGCCGGTTTGGCGGATGCGGACGGTGGCTTTGCTGCCCCTCAAGTTTGCAGCCAGCGGAACGGAAACAAAATCGTTCGGAATGCCGTAAATCGGGAAACGGGATTGGCTTGTGGCTTTGTCGTCGCCGTGCAGGACCGGTTCGTAATAGCCGGTAATGGTGCCGGCAGGATTGCCGCCGTTATCGACGCGCCATGCGGTGAAATAGCGTTCAAAGAAGTGTTTGGCTTGGAAATGGTGCACCGGTGTTTGCATGGCTTGGATACAAACGTCCTGCCAGCCTTGGCGGTTTTTAAGTTTTTCACAGCCTAAACGGAAAGACTGCAGGCTTTTGGTAAAGTGTTGGAGATCCCAGTGCGGCAATTCGTTGTAGGAAACTACGGTATAGTTTGCTCCTCCCCCACTCACTGTCGTACCGATGGGATCGGGCGTACCGGTGGGGCGGTCAGGGCCTTTGATAACGCTGGTGTCGGTTTCGGGGAGGTTTTTAATGCTTTTGCTCGGACAGGCGGCAAGAATGGCTGCGGCAATACTGACGAGCGTGATGCGGTACAGATGTTTTTTCATGGAATCAATAGCGTGTCGAAAGGCCGTCTGAAAGCTATTTTTCAGACGGCCTATGTTGGAAAGTGCTGATTTTAACACAAAAAAGCCATTTATCGGCGCGGCGGCAATTTGACGACAACCGTATCGGCCAGCATATCGTAGAGCGTGCGGCGGTCGCGTTTGACGGAGAAGAGCATGATGAAGTTAATGAAGGCTATAAGCAGAGAAATCAGGTTTCCACCCGTGTCACTTATTGCCAACGATACAATAGTTACCACAACACCAACAGCAAGCGCCCAGACAACTTCGCGGATTAAAACCGTTCCTTCAAAGCCCGGATTGCTTCCGTCATTTTTTAACACCCGGATGCCCATAATTTTTTTACCTAAAGACTGACCGTCCCGGCTCATGTAATACAGTTGGACAATACCAAAAACCAAATAAACAGCCAAAGAAATAAAAAATGTTATGGCAAAATATTCAGGGGTATTAAAAAGAGAAGATTCCGAAACTAATTTTTTGCTTTCATCTAAAGTGAAAACTACCATCACGATGAATGGCAACCATATCAAAAAAGTAAACAGATTATTCAACAAATATGCCGCAACCCTCGCCCCCGGCGAAGCAATATGGACATCTACTATTTCTGTTTTAGGCAAATCCGACAAATTGATTTCGCTCATTTAATCTTCCTCTGTGCTATTTAATGAGATGCAATTTCATTGCCATCTTAACCTATTTTTCCATCATTCTAAAAAATTTCGATAAAAACCTTTACATTTTCCGCAGACGGCGTTAAAACGTTTGTTTTCCCCTTTTTTATAGTGGGTTAACAAAAGTCTGAACAAAACGGCAGGCGATGCCGTTCCGATTTTTGTTAATGCACTATAAACTTATCCGGATTTTCTTTGTAAGGAGTAACACATGAAAGTAGGTTTTGTCGGCTGGCGCGGTATGGTCGGCTCTGTTTTGATGCAGCGTATGAAAGAAGAAAACGACTTCGCCCACATTCCCGAAGCGTTTTTCTTTACCACTTCCAACGTCGGCGGCGCTGCCCCTGATTTCGGTCAGGCAGCCAAAACATTGTTGGATGCCAACGATGTTGCCGAATTGGCAAAAATGGACATCATCGTTACCTGTCAGGGTGGCGATTACACCAAATCCGTCTTCCAACCCCTGCGCGACAGCGGCTGGAACGGCTACTGGGTTGACGCGGCTTCTTCCCTGCGCATGAAAGATGATGCCATCATCGTCCTCGACCCTGTTAACCGCAACGTCATCGACAACGGCCTCAAAAACGGCGTGAAAAACTACATCGGCGGCAACTGTACCGTTTCCCTGATGTTGATGGCTTTGGGCGGCCTGTTCCAAAACGATTTGGTTGAATGGGCAACCAGCATGACCTACCAAGCCGCTTCCGGCGCGGGTGCGAAAAACATGCGCGAACTCATCAGCGGCATGGGCGCGATTCACGCCAAAGTGGCAGACGAGCTTGCCGATCCTTCCAGCGCGATTCTCGATATCGACCGCAAAGTGTCCGATTTCCTGCGCAGCGAAGACTATCCGAAAGCCAACTTCGGCGTACCGCTCGCCGGCAGCCTGATTCCGTGGATTGACGTGGACTTGGGCAACGGCCAGTCCAAAGAAGAATGGAAGGGCGGCGTAGAAACCAACAAAATCCTCGGCCGCAGCGACAATCCGACCGTAATCGACGGCTTGTGCGTGCGCATCGGCTCTATGCGCTGCCACAGCCAAGCCCTCACCCTGAAGCTGAAAAAAGACCTGCCTGTTTCTGAAATCGAAGCCATCTTGGCAGGCGCAAACGATTGGGTGAAAGTTATCCCCAACGAAAAAGAAGCCAGCATGCACGAGCTGACGCCTGCCAAAGTTACCGGCACACTGTCTGTTCCTGTCGGCCGTATCCGCAAACTGGAGATGGGCGGCGAATACATCAGCGCGTTCACTGTCGGCGACCAACTCTTGTGGGGCGCTGCCGAACCGTTGCGCCGCGTATTGCGCATTATCTTGGGCAGCCTGTAATTGAGGTTGGCATGAAAAAAAGCAACGGTTTGAGCCGTTGCTTTTTTTGTCACGAAAAGGCCGTCTGAACCTTTCAGACGGCCTTGTTTCCTATTCTTTCTTGCCGGCCAAACCGATTTCTTTAGTGGAATCGCCAACTTTGATTTGCGCCTTACCGGCAATTTCTTCAGCCTGCGGTCCGAAGAGCTTCAAATCATAACGGCCGTTTTCCACGCCATTCAAACTGGTTTTACCGCTGATGGCGGCTTTGCCATTGTTATTGGCAATGCCTGCGGCAAGCAGGTCAACATTATTGTGGGAAGCCATGCTGCTGATTTTGCCGTAACCTTGTTTTTTATCGAAATCGACGGTGTATTTCAGACGGCCGCTGCGGTCATCGCCGTTAAACGCGATACCCGAATACTGATAGCTGCCTTGTTTGGGCAAATTGCGATACGCTGTTTCATCGCCTTGGACTTCGCCGACGGTGAATGTGTATGTATCGAGGTTTTGCAGCTTGCCTGCATCATCGGCTTTTTGTTTGGCGTAACGCGCGGCAACAGTGGAATAATTTTGTTTATACACTTGGAAGTCGCCCGTTTCCAAAGTGATGACTTGGCCGTTTACCTTGATTTTTTGGGCGTAGTCGTAAGAAGATACTTTATCGGTTTTCAAAAAGCCGGTATCGAGTTTGCCGCCTTTTTGCAGGGTTTGCGTTTTACCGTTGGCGGTCAGCTCCAACGTACCGTTTTCAGGGACGGATTCGTTCAATTCAACGGACAACACGCCTTTCGGATGCGGATTGAGCGGCTCGGTCACGGCATTCGACAAGCCGCTTGTTGCGCCGCCGCAGGCAGTCAACATCAAAGACAGGGAGGCAGTCAAAGCAGAAATACAGAGGGTTCTCATCATTTTTTCCTTTCCTTTTTTATTTGATATGATATTTATCATATACCTAAAAAAATGAACAATAAATGATTTTTGTCAAAATTAAGTATTTTGAATATTGATTTTATAAATGTTGAAACATTTTTATAATATCGGGCATTCAGTCCTTCCCGCCTCCCTTCCGCTATAATCATTCTATTTTGCAAACGGATTTCATTATGCCTAAAATCACCCTTATCGCCGCCTATGCCGCCCGCCGCTGTATCGGCATCAACAACACCATGCCTTGGCATTTGCCCGAGGATTTTGCCTTTTTCAAATCCTACACTAACGGCAAACCCGTCATTATGGGCCGCAAAACATGGGAGTCGCTGCCGCGCAAACCGCTGCCCGGCCGTCAAAATATCGTCATCACCCGCCAAGATTATCAGGCCGAAGGCGCGCAAACGGCGGCCTCTTTGGAAGATGCGCTGGCTTTGTGTCAGGGGGTTGAAGAAGTCATCATCATGGGCGGCGCGCAAATTTATGCACAAGCCCTGCCGATTGCCACGGATTTGCGTTTGACCGAAGTCGGTTTGGATGTGGACGGCGATGCGTTTTTTCCTGAGTTTTCCACAGAAACATGGCAAGAAGCTTCTTGGGAAAACCATGTTTCCGCCAAAGGCATCGAATACGCGTTTGTGCATTATGTGAAGGCATAATCCGACAGCACAAAGGCCGTCTGAAATCCTGTTTTTCAGGTTTCAGACGGCCTTTTTATTTCGTTTATTTACGGCATACCGTTTAAGCTGTTTTATTTTTCAAAGGCAGTTTGATATGCGGTTTGGCCGGCTTGGGCGCTTCTTTCAGTCCAAGTTCAATTTGCTGCTCTTCGCTCAACAAATTGCTCCAGTCGCCTTTTTTATACCAGTCGCGGCCGTCCAACTCGATGGGATGTTGGATACGCTCGCAACCGTTGCCGCATTGCAAATCGTCCTCTTTGCAATATTTGTCGCAACCCCAGCAGATACGCTCGGGATTTTTCGGGAAAATGGGAAATTTCTTGGCCATGATGTTCTTCTTTTGTTTGTGTGCGGTACGGCAGAATTATAAGTGATTTGAATGGGACTGGCGGCGGGTTTATCGTGTTTTACGCTGATTTTTTAAGATGTGTTAACCTTTCAGACGGCCTATACTGCAAAAATAATCCCTACGCGGTACAACAAAAGGACCCGATATGAACATATGCCGTCTGAAGCCTGAATTTGTCGAGCCTTTAGCCCTCGCGCTGTTTGAGGAGTGGCACGATTTTGCGCCGTGGTCGTCTCTGGACAAAATCCGTGCGTATTACGCGCAGTGCCTTGATGGGGATAACTTGCCGCTGGCGTTTGCGGCTGTGAATAATGAAGGGCGGCTGATGGGTTCGGCAGCATTAAAGCGGTTTGATATGGCGTGTTTTCCCGAACACGAATATTGGCTGGGCGATGTGTTCGTTTTGCCGCAATTTCGCGGTTTGGGCGTAGGCAGGCAGCTGGTTTCGTTTTGTCTGGATAAAGCACGCGAACTGGGTTTGCCGCATCTGTTTCTCTATACGCCGGATGTGCAAGCCGTGTATGAAAAGTTCGGCTGGAAAGAAATCACGCAGACTTGGCACAACGGGGAAACCGTATCCGTCATGAAATTGGATTTATAGTTTGAAAAGAATAAAAGGCCGTCTGAACATTTGATTTCAGACGGCCTCTGCCTTTGAATTATCCACAACTACCCTATCCGCTTAAACGGCGGCAGACAAGCCAATAATTGTTGGCCGTAGCGTTGCGTTTTGACGCGGTTGTCGAGGATGGTCACGCGGCCGTAATCCTGTTCGGTACGGATAAGGCGGCCGACAGCTTGGATCAGTTTGATGCTGGCTTCGGGCACCGTAATTTCGATAAAAGGATTGCCGCCGCGTTGTTCAATCCAACGGTTTTGGGTTTTCTCGATGGGATTGTCCGGCATCGCAAACGGCAGCTTGGCAATAATGACTTGCACGCAGGCCGTACCGGGCAGGTCGAGGCCTTCGGCAAAACTGTCGAGGCCGAAAATAATGCTGGCTTTACCTTCGGCAATAGCTTGATGGTGCCTTTGTAAAAGAACGGCCTTGGGCAACTCGCCCTGCACAAGCAGAAGCGGTAAGTATTCGTCAGGCAGTCGTAAGGCGACATCCTGCATTTGCTTGCGCGAGGAAAACAACACCAGCGTACCGATGGCTTCAACCGGCGAAACCAGCTTCGGCAACCATTCGACAATGGCGGCCGTATGCGCATCAGGGTCTTTGGGGCTGGCTTGAACCGGCGGAATATACAGCTCGCCTTGCGCATCGAAATTAAACGGGCTTTCCAATGCAAGCGTGGTGGTTTCGGGCAACCATAATAGGCCTGTTTGGCGCAAAATCAGGTTGAAGCTGCCGAGCGATTGCAGGGTGGCCGAAGTCAACACTGCGCCTGCCGCGTGCCGCCACAGGCTGTTGGCAAGGTGGGATGCGCTGCTGATGGGGCTGGCGTTGAAAATGTAGTCGTTTTTGTCGTCGGCACGGCGGGTTATCCATTTCGCCAACGGCTCTTCGCCTTCAATGGGAACGGTGGAGAGCAAATCCCAAACCGCGCTGATTTGTTCGATACGGGCGATAAAAAGGCCGAACTCGCTGGTCAGACGGTCGAGGAGCGCGCCGTCCTGCTCTTTTTCGCGGCGCGCGGCGGAAAGCGCATCGTTCAGGCCGATAACGTGTTTGAGCAGGCTGCGCGCAGCAATGGCCGTATTGGAAACTGTGGTTTCCAGGCCTTCGGGGATTTTGCCGTCTTCCCACAGCCAAGTCGGTTCGTTGTGTTTCCGCCTGTCGTTTTCAGACGACCCCAGACTTAAAGACGGCTCTTCCGCCAAATGGAACTGCCATTCATGCAGGCTATCGAGCAAGGATGTGGCAGCTTCGTCAGCAAGGTTGGCAAGTTCGGCTTTATCGGTCAGCGCGGCAATTTTGCCGGTAAGCTGCGGCAGTTTTTCCAGCGTCCAAACGGCAATATTCCATGAATGTTCGGCGGCAAAGCGGCTGAGGGCTTTTTTGGACAGGTGGTGCGCTTCGTCTATGCAATAGAAACTGTTTTCAGGCGCAGGCAGAATCACGCCGCCGCCCATACTGATGTCGGCAAGCAGAAGATCGTGATTGGCAACGACGACATCGACGGTTTCCAAGACATCGCGTGCCAGGTAAAACGGGCATTCCGGACGGTTGGGACAGGCGGATTTCAGGCAGCCGTGGCGGTCGTTGGTCACTTTGAGCCAAATCGTGTCATCGATTTTTTCCGGCCAAGTGTCGCGGTCGCCATTAAAGCGGCGGGCGGAAAATTCATCGGCAATGTCGCGCAGCAGGTTCAATTCTTCAGGCTTGGGTTTGCTGTCCCACAACACTTCCGGCGCTTCAAAACCAAGCAGGTTTTGCTGGGCATTGTTTTGCGTCAGTTGATAGAGTTTGTAGGGGCAAAGATAACGGCCGCGTCCCTTGGCAAGCGCAAAGGTCAGCTCCAAACCGCTTTTTTCGACCAGAAACGGCAAATCGCGGTCAACCAACTGCTCCTGCAAAGCCACCGTCGCACTGCTGACGATCAACCATTTGCCGCGCGTTTGCGCCATGATGCCGCCGGCCAAAAGGTAGGCCAACGATTTACCCACACCGGTCGGCCCTTCGATCACGGCAATGCTCTCACCCTCGCGTTTGGGCGCTTCTTCGCCTTCTTCACGCGTCAACGTCCGCGAAAAAGCGTTGGCAATCGCCGCAATCATTTCCCGCTGCGAAGCGCGCGGACGGAAACCGGGCAGGTTTTTGCCAATGTTTTGGTAATGGTCGCGGATGGCGTTTTTTTCTAAATCGGTGAGCATTGAGGCCGTCTGAATGGGTTTGCAAGAATAGCGTATTTTAGCATTTTTACCTTAATGAAGCCTTCGTAAAGTCTTACTCTATTTTAGGGTTTGGCATTTTGATGGCAATGGACGAACCGAAAAACCATAATCGGTTTTAACCAAGCAAAAGGCCGTCTGAAACTTTAGCCGCACTGATGCAGAGGCACCCACAATTTTTGCTTTTCGGATTTGTTTTTCTCGTAGCGGTTCCACGCTTTTTCATGAAAATAAAAGACGACGGTATTGACGATGGGTTCGACCAAAGCCACCGCGCTGGAAACGCCGATACTGCCGGTCAGAATATAGGCGACACTAAATGCGACGCTGAAATGCAAAATAGCAAATGTAATGGTTTTAATCATGCTGTTTTCCTGATACATTGATGTTTTAATAGCTACATAATAATTATTATCAACTAACACGTATATTTTAAATCCTTTATCCTGATTTAGATTTTATAAATCGATATTTTATTTTTGATAGGAATTTTATGAATCCGCTCCAAATTGTCGTCCTCGACCGCGATACCCTCGTCAATCGCCCGTTTGAATTTGATTTTCCACACACATTAAGCAGCTACGGCACAACCGAAGCGCACGAAACGCTGGCGCGCATACGGGGTGCGGACATCATCATTACCAACAAAGTCGTGATTTCCACCGAACACATCGCCGCCAACCCGCAGCTCAAACTGATTGCGCTAGCCGCGACGGGCGTCAACAATGTGGACGTTGAGGCCGCCAAACAAAATGGTACGGCAGTGTGCAATATCCGCGCTTACGGCAATGAATCCGTGGCGGAACACGCGTTTATGATGATGATTACCCTGATGCGCAACCTGCCTGCCTACCAGCGCGACGTTGCGGCAGGCTTGTGGGAAAACTCGCCGTTTTTCTGCTACCTCGGCGCACCGATGCGCGATTTGAACGGCAAAACGCTGGCGATTTTCGGTCGCGGCAATATCGGTAAAACACTGGCAACTTATGCTCAGGCTTTCAAAATGAATGTCGTGTTCGCCGAACATAAAAATGCCCAAAGCGTCCGCGACGGCTATGTTTCCTTTGACGAAGCCATCCGCTCCGCCGATGTCGTGTCGCTTAATTGTCCACTCACACCGCAAACGGCAAACATGATAGGCGAAGCCGAATTGCAACAAATGAAACCCGGCGCCATCCTCATCAACTGCGGGCGCGGCGGCTTGGTCGATGAAGCCGCTTTGGTTGCGGCGTTGAAATACGGCCAAATCGGCGGTGCAGGTTTTGACGTGTTGACACAAGAGCCGCCGCGCGACGGCAACCCTCTGCTGAAAGCCCGACTGCCCAACCTCATCGTCACGCCACACATTGCATGGGCAAGCCAAGAAGCCGCAAACCGCCTGTTTGACATCCTTTTGGATAACATCAACCGCTTCGTGGCCGGCAATCCGCAAAATCTGGTTTAATCTATGGAAAACCTGTTGATAAGGTTGTGAACAATTTTAAAGGCCGTCTGAAATATTCAGACGGCCTTTATTTATCTTTATTTATTTCATAAAGTTATCTATCAAGTAGATTAAATCATTTCATTCTTCATTGTGGATAACCCTATAAAAAGGCCGTCTGAAATACTCAGACGGCCTTTTGTTTGCCCGGGCAAATTAAATATCGTATGTGGTTGAAGCGGTATCGCCGCCCTTGCCTGTCCAGTTGGTATGGAAAAACTCGCCGCGCGGTTTGTCGGTACGCTCGTAAGTGTGCGCGCCGAAGTAGTCGCGTTGGGCTTGCAGCAGGTTGGCGGGCAGACGCTCGGAAGTGTAGCCGTCAAGGAAGGTAATTGCGGAAGCCATGCAAGGCATCGGAATACCGCACTCAATCGCTTTGGCCACCACTTTACGCCATGCAGGCAGACAAATTTCCAATACGCCTTTGAAATAAGGATCGGAACCCAAGAAGACCAAATCAGGATTGGCCTCGTATGCGTCGCGGATGTTGCCCAAGAACGCGCTGCGGATAATGCAGCCTTCGCGCCACAAGAGGGCAGTATTGCCGTAATTCAATGCCCAATCGTTGTTTTCGCTGGCTTCGCGGATCAGCATAAAGCCTTGTGCATAAGAAATGATTTTGGATGCCAACAGGGCTTGGCGTAGGGCTTCGACCCATGCGGCTTTGTCGCCTTCAATCGGGGTAATGGTTTTGCCAAACAGGCTGTTTGCTTGGGTGCGTTGGTCTTTAAACGCGGACACGCAACGTGCAAATACGGCTTCGGAAATCAGGGTCAACGGGATACCCAAATCGAGGGCATTGATGCCGGTCCATTTACCTGTACCTTTTTGACCTGCGGTATCGAGGATTTTTTCGACCAAAGGTTCGCCGTTTTCATCTCTGTAACCCAAAATCGCGGCGGTAATTTCGACCAGATAAGAATCCAGTTCGGTTTTGTTCCACTCGTTGAAGATTTGGTGCATTTCGTCATAAGACAGGCCCAAACCGTCTTTCATGAATTGGTACGCTTCGCAAATCAACTGCATGTCGCCGTATTCGATGCCGTTGTGCACCATTTTGACGAAGTGGCCCGCACCGTCACGGCCGACCCAGTCGCAGCAAGGTTCGCCTTGAGGCGTTTTGGCGGAGATGGCTTGGAAAATCGGTTTGACGGCAGGCCATGCGGCTTCATCGCCGCCGGGCATGATAGAAGGACCGTGACGCGCGCCTTCTTCACCGCCGGATACACCGGCACCGATAAAGCGGATACCTTTTGCCGCCAGCTCGTGGGTGCGGCGGGTGGAATCGGGATAGTTGGCGTTGCCGCCGTCAATAATAATGTCGCCTTGGTCCAAAAGCGGGACAAGTTGCTCGATAAAGTCGTCCACAACAGAACCAGCGCGTACCATCATCATGATTTTGCGTGGTTTTTCTAATTTATTAACCAGATCTTGCAGTGAATATGCACCGATAATATTGGTATTTTTGGCTGCGCCGTTTAAAAAATCATCTACTTTGCTAGTCGTCCGGTTGTATGCGACAACTTTAAAGCCGTTGTCGTTCATGTTGAGAATCAGGTTTTGCCCCATTACGGCAAGGCCGATTACGCCAATGTCGCCTTTCATTTTGTGAAACTCCGTTATTGATTAATTTTATCTAGCGTAACTCTAGCTGATTTACACGTTTTTAACAATCCTTAACTTTTTAATTTTTTGAAAAGATGCCTTTACGTTTCAGACGGCCTTTGCCTTTAGGAAAATAAACTATAATTTAGATTTTAAATAATAAATAGAAGATGATATTGAGTGCTGCTACAGATTGTTGATAACTTTGATTACAAAAAATTTTCAAATACTTAGCTAATATTTTTTGATGAGGATAAAGTAAGGTCGGCCTTGTTTGCAGATGTGGATAAAATTTTCCTGCCGCTCCATTCTGTGGGTAACTTTTTGCCTGTGCACAATCTTAGCTTGTTTTATACTTCTCCAATTGGAACTGATTGACTAGAGAAATAGTCAAATGGTTTTTTATTTCAAGCTATTTTCATATTTCCTTTTATTTAAGCTGGGAAAAGGCCGTCTGAAAATATGTCAATAAGGGTGTGCATATGAAGTTTTCCTTTAGTATTAAACTGTTATCCGTTTTGATTTTGGCCGCTTGTGCGCAACAGCCGGTTCAAAAGCCCCAAGTTTCCCTGCCCTCTGTATCTGTGGACAACCATGCGCCGGAGCAAGGAACAGGTCTGACGGAGCAGAAATTAATCCGCGCCAAACATTATATGGCGGCGTCTGCCAATCCGCTGGCAACTGAAGCCGGTTATGAAATTTTGAAGCGCGACGGCAGTGCGATAGATGCGATGATTGCCATGCAGACAACTTTGGGACTGGTTGAGCCGCAGTCTTCCGGATTGGGCGGCGGTGCGTTTTTGGTGTATTGGGACAATAAGGCGAAAAAGCTGACGACGTTTGATGCCCGTGAAACGGCGCCGAAAGCGGCAACGCCGGGGCTTTTCTTGGACGAAAACGGCAAACCGATGGGCTTTATGAAAGCAGTGGTCGGCGGCCGTTCGGTCGGTGTGCCGGGGATTCCAAAGCTGCTCGAAGATGTCCACAAGCGTTACGGCAAATTACCGTGGGCAAGTTTGTTTGAGAAACCGATTACTTTGGCGGAACAAGGTTTTGCTGTTTCTCCGCGTATGGCGAAATCCATCGAGCAAAATTTGGAACCCTTGCAACGTTATCCGCAAACCGCCGCTTACTTCCTGCCTGACGGCAAACCTTTGGCTGCGGGAACGGTGTTGAAAAACCCTGAATTTGCGCGTTCCGTACGTCTATTGGCGGAAAAAGGCAGTGCGCCGTTTTATCAGGGAATGCAGGCGCAGAATATTGTTCGTGCCGTTACCAGTGCTGTGGATAATCCTGGCAAAATCAGCATGGCGGATTTGAAAAACTATCAAGTTATCGAGCGTAAGCCGGTTTGTGCGCCGTATCGTGAATATGAAGTTTGCGGCATGGGCGCGCCAAGTTCCGGCGCAATCGCTTTGGGGCAGATTTTGGGCGTATTGCAGAATCAGGATATGAAAGCGTTGGGATCGGAAAATATCCACAGTTGGCGCTGGATAGGCGATGCGTCGCGGATTGCTTTTGCCGACCGTGATTATTATGTCGGCGATCCCAAGTTTGTAAACGTTCCGACCCGTGCCATGATTTCTCAAGCTTATTTGAAACCGCGTGCCGAAGAAATCCGCAAGGCTGACAAGGCATTGGAAACTATTCAGGCAGGCAAGTTTGGCAAAGCATACGCGCAGGGCATGGCGGTCGAGCTGCCGTCCACCAGCCATTTGGTGGTTGTGGATAAAGACGGTAACGTTGTATCGATGACGACTTCGATTGAAAACGCGTTCGGTTCGGGGCTGATGGCAAACGGTTATCTGCTCAACAACGAATTAACCGATTTTGCCTTCAATCCTGTCGGAGAGGATGGTAAAACGGTGGCAAATAGCGTTGCTGGTGGAAAACGTCCGCGTTCTTCGATGGCGCCGACCATTGTGATGAAAGACGGAAAACCTTATATGGCAGTCGGTTCGCCGGGTGGCAGCCGCATCATCGGTTTCGTTGCCAAAACGCTGGTGGCGCATATCGACTGGGGCATGGACATTCAGGCGGCAATCTCTCTGCCGAATATGCTTAATCGCGGCAGCCAGTATGAGATCGAGGATAAAACCGCTGCGGCGGATAAAGCAGCTGCGTTGGAAAAATTGGGCTATAAAGTTCAAATCCGCGATTTGAATTCCGGCGTGCAAGGCATTGTGATCGGCAAAGAAGGTTTACTCGGCGGCGCCGACCCGCGCCGTGAAGGCAAAGTCATGGGCGATTGATTTTGTCGGTTGACATGAAAAAGGCCGTCTGAACAGCTTCGTTTCAGACGGCCTTTTTAGTTTGGGAAAATATATGGATAAGATGTGTATAAGAATAACATTAAATTTTAATATTTCTATTTTTCAATAAGATAAAAGGGATGAATATGTGGATAATTACTTGTGGAAAACAACATGATTTAGGCCGTCTGAAAGGTTCAGACGGTCTTTTCATTGGACTGCTTTATCTATTTTCTATCAGGCTGCCGGCAGCTCGTGAAAAGCGCTGGGCAAGTCTTCGTCATTGGCAAACTCAACCCATTCGTAAGCGCTTTCATCTGCCAAAACGGCACGCAACAGTGCATTATTGATGGCATGACCTGATTTGTAACCTTCAAATGCGCCGATAATCGGATGGCCGACAATGTACAAATCGCCAATTGCATCCAGGATTTTGTGGCGGACAAATTCATTGGGATAGCGCAAACCTTCCGGATTCAAAACGTCCATGTCGTCAATCACGATGGCGTTGTTCAAATTGCCGCCCAGTCCGAGATTATGGGCGCGCATCATTTCCACTTCGTGCATAAAGCCGAAGGTACGGGCGCGGGCAATCTCATTGATATAGGATTTTCCTGCAAAATCAATCTCGAAAGTAGGTGCGCTGCGGTTGAATACGGGATGGTCAAATTCGATGGTTAAAGTAACTTTAAAACCGTCATAAGGCGTAAAGCGTACCCATTTTCCGGTTTCTTTGATTTCAACAGGTTTGAGGATTCTCAAAAAACGTTTTTGGGCTTTTTGATCCACCACGCCTGCATCTTGTAAAAGGTAAATAAACGGCAGGCTGGAGCCGTCCATAATCGGAATTTCAGGCGCGTTCAATTCAATCAAGGCATTGTCAATGCCGTAGGCAGACAATGCCGACATAATGTGTTCAATCGTGCCGATGCGTACGCCTTTATCGGTAACGATGGTTGAAGAGAGGCGGGTATCGTTGATCAAATAAGGATTCAATTTGATTACTTCGCCCATTTCCCCACTTAAATCAGTACGGCGGAACGAAATACCGCTGTTTTCTTCGGCAGGATGCAAAGTCAGAGCGACCCTTTCGCCCGAATGCAGGCCGACGCCGGTAACGCTTACTGATTTGGCTAAAGTCCGTTGCAACATAATTGCTTCCTTTTAAAAAGTCTGATGGGCAAATGATACGTTAAAAAGGAAAAAACAAGCCATCATTTTTAATAGTATTTGCCAATATGGATGTTTTGCGGGTGTGAATTTCAAAATTTTAATTATCCACAATAGCATGTGAAATTGAAGTGGGTAATTTGGGTTTTATCCACAGAAAAATAGAAGAACTAAGATTCTATCCTTTTTTATTCCGGCATTCAGTTGGGGTTGGCTTCAAAGATAAAAATGAATTATCAAATTATTTTTAAAGAAAGTTATCCTGTTATCCACAGATAGTTTGGTTCTTCATCAAAATCATCATTTTAAGAATTAAAATATTATAATTTGAAGAAAACACTGAATTATCAACACAAAAATGGCAAAATAAGGAGGAAATAGAACTAAGTTTATGATTTCCATAAACTTATGAAACTTTTAAGATTGGAAAATGGTTTTTATGAAATAAAATATCAAAATTCAGGACTGATTCGATTTACCTGATATTTTCCTACAAACAAGAATTTCATGTTTTCTTTATTTAAATCAAACAACTTAAAAGTAATTATCTTTAATCCTAGAAAGTAATTTTATTTCAGGATACAATGGCCTTACTGAAAAATTTTTCCCATTCCATCTAATTAGGAGTAGCAAAATGAGTATTAAAGTAGCGATTAATGGTTTTGGCCGTATCGGTCGTCTGGCATTACGTCAAATTGAAAAAGCCCAAGGTATCGAAGTCGTTGCTGTTAACGACTTGACTCCTGCCGATATGCTGCTGCACCTCTTTAAATACGACAGTACTCAAGGCCGCTTTGAAGGCTCTGCCGAATTGAAAGATGATGCGATTGTTGTGAACGGCAAAGAAATCAAAGTATTTGCCAATCCTAATCCTGAAGAATTGCCTTGGGGCGAGCTGGGTGTGGACGTTGTCCTCGAATGTACTGGTTTCTTTACCAATAAAACCAAAGCGGAAGCCCATATCCGTGCCGGTGCGCGCAAAGTTGTAATTTCGGCTCCTGGCGGCAATGATGTGAAAACTGTCGTATACGGCGTAAACCAAGATATTTTGGATGGCAGCGAAACCGTCATCTCCGCCGCTTCTTGTACGACTAACTGTCTGGCCCCTATGGCTGCGGTATTGCAAAAAGAATTCGGTATTGTTGAAGGCCTGATGACCACTATCCACGCTTATACCGGCGACCAAAACACCCTTGACGCGCCACACCGCAAAGGCGACTTCCGCCGCGCCCGTGCCGCTGCCTTGAATATCGTACCGAACAGCACCGGTGCCGCTAAAGCCATCGGCTTGGTTATCCCTGAATTGAACGGCAAACTTGATGGTTCTGCCCAACGCGTTCCTGTAGCCACCGGCTCTTTGACTGAACTGGTTTCTGTTCTCGAACGCCCTGTTACCAAAGAAGAAATCAATGCAGCCATGAAAGCTGCCGCCAACGATGCTTTAGGCTACACTGAAGATCAAATCGTATCTTCCGACGTTATCGGTATTGAATACGGCTCACTCTTCGATGCCACTCAAACCCGTGTGATGACAGTTGGCGACAAACAATTGGTGAAAACCGTTGCTTGGTACGACAATGAAATGTCTTACACTTGCCAATTGGTTCGTACCTTGGAATTTTTTGCCAGCAAAATCTAAAGGATAACAGGCTGAATCAATCAGTCTGTGGATAATTAAAAGGCCGTCTGAATATTTCAGACGGCCTTTTGTTTGTAGATAGATTCAATTTGCAATCAGATTGTGGATAGTTTAATCACAGTGGCACATTTGTTTTCTATCCTAAACTGTACTTCATAATCCGCAATATTCATTACATAAATCCGTTCAGGAATATCTTGATAGGCAGGACGAGGATCTTGGGCGATGCTTTGCTCAATGAGATGTTTTTCTTCTGTGGATAAATGTTCTGCAAGCGTACTTTCTGCCCAGACAACGTTCAATTCTTCAGGTTTGCCGCTGACAAAGCCTGATGATGCGTCAGGTTTGGATTCGATAAACGGGATGTAGGGTTTGATATCCACTACCGGAGTACCGTCTAATAGGTCTGCGCCGCTGCAATAGATGCGGACAGGTTTGCCTGTTTCGATGCGTTTGAGTTTCAGCAGGGATAAACCGAGATGATTGGGGCGGTGCGGGCTGCGCGTGGCAAATACGCCCATTTTTTGTTTGCCTCCAAGCCGTGGCGGACGCACCATTTGCGCCCAACCTTCATCCAATACGCCGTGGAAAATAAAACTTATCCACACATAGTCAAAATCTTCCAAGCCCCGAACGCTGTCTGCGGTAAATTCAGGAGTGAGTTCAATGCAAATTTCTGCTGCAGGAACCAAACCGGGTTGGCGGGCAATGCCGAATTTTTGTTTGTAGGGGGAATGAACGGTTGCAATAGGCGTAATAGAATAGGACATAATTTGTGGATAAATATTCTGTGCAAACTGTCATCATATCACAGATGTTTTCCCACATTTTGTAGTAGTAATTTGTTATAATACAAAGCATTTATTCCAAATGTCCGTATATGGGCAATAAATGAATAATTTAAATTATTTAAAATAAAATCAATAGGTTATATTAATACATGATTGTTTCTATCGATGTAGATGCACAAAAAACGTTTACGCCTTTGTGTCCGAAAGAATTGCCCGTTGCCGAAGGTCACCTGATTGCGGATGAACTCAATGCCCAAGCTGCATTGGCGGATTTACGCGTAATGACGAAAGATGCGCATCATGCCGCGGCAAAATGGCTTGTGGATAATCCTGTTGATATGTTGAAACCGACGGGTTTACCCGATGCGGATTTGACTTGGGTATCGCATGCGATGGTTGGAACATATGGCTATGATTTGTTGGATGGCCTGCCTTCAGCCAAAGAATACGATTATTGCGTTTGGAAAGGCGTCGATCCTGAGTTACATCCTTACGGCGCATGTTTTCACGATATTGAAGAAAAGCTCAGTACAGGTTTGATCGAATGGTTGCGCTGTCAAAATGCAGATACAGTCATTGTCGGCGGTTTGGCAACGGATTATTGTGTGAAAACGACAGTTTTACAGTTGCTTAAAGGCGGGGCTTGGAAAGTCATCGTCAATCAGGCTGCTTGTCGCGGCATTGCTCCGGAAACGGTTGAATCAGCATGGCAGGAAATGTATTCTGCCGGGGCTATTATTTTAGAAAACGTCAAAGAAATAAAAAAATACATTAATAATCAATAAATTATATTTAAAATTCTGTTGTTTCACGTGAAACATTTTCCAAAATATGAAGATTTTACTTGTCCGCTTGTCCAGTATGGGCGATTTAATTCATACGTTGCCCGCAGTTGAAGATTTGGCGCGACAATGTCCTGAGGTAGAGCTCCATTGGCTGTGTGAGGCAGGGTTTGCAGATATTGCCCGCTTACATCCTTTTGTCAAAAAGGTTCATGTAATGAAATGGCGGCAGTGGCGCAAACACCTTTTTCAGGCTGAAACATGGCGTGAAATAGGCCGTCTGAAAACGGATTTACAGGCTGAATCTTTTGATTTTGTTTTAGATAGTCAAGGACTGATTAAAAGCGCATGCTTTGCCAAAATGGCGAAATCCCCTATTTACGGTTTGGATAAACACAGCGCGCGTGAAAGTTTGGCTGCCTTTGCATACAGTAAAACATTTGCCGTACCGAAAGGTAAAAATGCGGTCTGGCGAAACCGTGAATTATTCGCCCAAGCATTTGGTTATACAATGCCTGAAACGCAGGTATTTGGTTTGTTGGTTCCTGAATCAGGCCGTCTGAAAAATTTGCAATCCCCCTATTACGTTGCTTTGCATGCAACCAGTCGCGACAGTAAATTATGGCCGGTAGAACACTGGTATGCATTATTGAAAAAGTTGAATGAAGAACAACAATGCAATGTGTATCTGCCATGGGGAAATGAAACCGAAAAAATGCGTGCCGAACAGATTGCAAGCGATTTACCGTTTGCTTCGGTTTGCGACAAAATGAATTTATTACAGGCTGCATTTTTATTGAAAAACGCAGAGGGTATTATTGGCGTAGATACCGGATTGTTGCATCTTGCCAATGCGTTGGAAAAGCCTGTTGTAGGAATTTATACAGATACAGATCCGGCCAAGACCGGCGTTCAAGTTTCGGCTTATGCAAAAAATTTAGGTGGTATTGCTCAAATTCCCAATGTTGACGAGGTTTATCAAACCTTGATGGATTGTATTGCAGCGTACGGTAAATAATTGCTGGAGGGGGTGGATTTATTTTCTGAGTAAATGCTTTAGAAATGATATAATTCCGCTCTATTTGCCAAGATTTATACAAATTTGGTTTTATCATGTTGGTGAAAGATCGAATTGGATTTTATATAAAGAATGTATCAAAAGCAGTATGCTTGATTTGATGGACATTCTTTTTAGGAGAATTGAATGAAAGCACTGGTCGCAGTAAAGCGCGTAGTGGACTACAACGTCAAAGTTCGTGTGAAAGCCGATGGTTCCGATGTGGATATCGGTAATGTTAAAATGTCGATGAACCCGTTTGATGAAATCGCAGTAGAAGAAGCTGTCCGTCTGAAAGAAGCCGGAAAAGTAAGCGAGATTGTTGCTGTTTCTCTTGGCGAGAAAAAATGTGAAGAGACGTTGCGTACTGCTTTGGCGATGGGTGCCGACCGTGCGGTTCACGTTGAGACTGATGCGAAGTTGGAGCCTTTGGCTGTTGCTAAATTGCTGAAAGCTGTTGCGGATAAAGAAAATCCGCAAATTTTACTGTTGGGCAAACAGGCAATTGACGATGACGCCAACCAAGTTGCCCAAATGCTGGCTGCGTTGTTGAATGCGGCTCAAGGTACTTTTGCATCAAAAGTGCAAATTGAAGGCGAAGAAGCATTGGTAACCCGTGAAATTGACGGCGGCGAAGAGACTGTTGCATTGAAGCTGCCTGCGGTCATCAGTGCAGATTTGCGTTTGAACGAACCACGTTTTGTCAAACTTCCTAATATCATGGCGGCAAAGAAAAAGCCTTTGGAAAAATTAAGTCCTGCCGATTTGGCTGTGGATATTTCTCCACGTTTGAATACCGTGAAATTTGCCGAACCTAAAGCACGTCAAGCCGGTGTAAAAGTGGCTGATGTTGCCGAATTGGTTGAAAAGCTGAAAAACGAAGCCAAAGTGATCTAAGGAGTATGAAATGAGCGTATTGATTATTGCGGAACATAATAACCAACATTTGAATCCTGCCACTTTGCATGCGGTAACGGCTGCTACTAAATTTGGTAATGTAGATTTATTGGTTGCCGGCAGTAATGCTGCTGCGGTGGTTGAAGAGGCAAAACAGGTTGCAGGCGTAGTGAAAGTTTTGGTAGCCGATGCGCCCTATTACGCTGAAGGTTTGGCAGAAGAATTAGCGCCTTTGGTTGTTAAACTGGCTGCGGATTACCGCTATGTGGCTGCGACTGCAACTGCGTTTGGTAAAAATCTGTTGCCCCGGGTTGCTGCCCTGTTGGATGTACCACAAGTTTCCGATTTAACCGAAGTTGTGGATAACTCGACATTTGTCCGTCCGATTTATGCCGGTAATGCATTTGAAACCGTTCAATCCAATTCTGAAAAACTGGTGCTGACTTTCCGTGCAACCGCATTTGATGCTGCCGGACAAGGCGGTAATGCAGAAGTGGTCAATGTTGAGGCAACGCCTGCTCAAAACCTGAGCCGTTTCGTAAACCGTCAACTTTCCCAGTCTGACCGCCCTGAATTGACTCAGGCAAAAGTGATTGTTTCCGGTGGCCGTGCATTGGGTAGTGCGGAAAAATTCAATGAAGTGTTGACTCCTTTAGCGGATGTTTTGGGTGCCGCGATTGGTGCTTCCCGTGCGGCAGTGGATGCCGAGTATGCGCCAAACGATGCTCAAGTCGGTCAAACCGGTAAAGTGGTTGCGCCGCAACTGTACTTTGCTATCGGTATTTCCGGTGCCATCCAACACGTTGCCGGTATGCAGGACAGTAAAGTGATTGTCGCCATTAATAAAGATGCTGACGCTCCGATTTTCAATGTAGCAGATTACGGCTTGGTTGGTGATTTGTTTGAAGTTGTGCCTCAACTGACTGAAGCACTGAAAAACTGATGTTTCACGTGAAACGTTCAGACGGCCTTTTACAACAAAGGCCGTCTGAAAATATTTTGGCATGATTACGACCTATAAAACCATTATCACACCGACACAGGCTGAATTTAAAGATAAAGGCAGCCGCTTCATCGCATACGCCTATCCGATCCGCACTTTGGCCGATGTGAAGAAATATCTCGACCCATTAAAGGAAGGGCATCACAAGGCACGACATTGGTGCTACGCCTATCGATTGGGTGTGGATGGAATGCAGTTTCGCGCAAACGATGATGGAGAACCGTCCGGAAGTGCAGGCCGCCCTATTCTGGGACAGATTGATTCTGTCGGCGTAACGGATGTGTTGGTTGTGGTTGTGCGCTATTTTGGCGGTACGCTATTGGGTGTTCCCGGTTTGATTCATGCTTATAAGGAATCAACGGCTCAGGCATTGGCGATAGCTGAAGTTGTTGAAAAGAATGTTGAAAAGACAGTTTGGTTGAAATGTGAATATTCTATTTTGAATGAGGCTATACGGATTGCCAAACAATATCAGGCCGATATTGTGGAACAGGATTTGCAACTGGATTGTAAGTTGACAGTGAAAATAGCGTTGGCCGATTATGAAGCTTGTATTGCTGCTTGGAAAAATACGCGCCAAATTGAAGTAGATACTGAAAAGCCGTTTGAATAAAAGGTCGTCTGAACATATTTGAGAAATCAAAAGTTTCAGACGGCCTTTGATGTTTTAGCTTTGGTATCTGTCTAAAGCATTTACGCTTGAGCGCAGGTGTTCCCAAGCCAGTTGATGAAATTCCCCCAGTGCGTTCCATAGGGCATCTTCGCTCATAATGCTGTATTCGCCCTGTGTACGCAAATCAACATCTGCCCCTTCTTCAATGGCTTGATGGCATGCTTGGTATTCGTTGGTATAGAAGTCATCCATGTCTTGCATGAGGATTGCAGCATGTTTCCAGCGGGCGATATCTGCTTCCAGTTGCGGCAGTAATTCGCACCATTCGCGGTATTTGCTTTGAATTTCGTCAATACGTTTTTGCATGATTTGTCCTTTCGTTGTTTGAAATTAGAGTATGGTTGTCTTGGTGCGATATTATTCTTAATTTGAAACAGCTATGCAAGATGGAACAATATTCCATCGATTGAATTTTATTTACAACATCTATTCTTCAAGGAGATGGTATGAAATTGCTCGTTATTGGTAATGGTGGACGTGAACACGCACTGGCTTGGAAATTAGCGCAGTCGTCTAAAGTAGAAACTGTCTTTGTTGCACCTGGTAATGCCGGAACGGCAATTGAGCCTAAACTGCAGAATGTGGCGTTGACGGCGCATCAAGATTTGATTGATTTTTGCCGTAATGAAAATATTACCTTTACCGTAGTCGGCCCTGAAGCGCCTTTGGCTGCGGGTGTGGTGAATGATTTCTGTGCTGCCGGATTGAAGATTTTTGGTCCGACTCAATACGCGGCTCAGTTGGAGAGTTCAAAAGATTTTGCTAAAGCATTTATGGCAAAATATAAGATTCCAACCGCGCAATACCAAACCTTTGAAAATGCCGATGCGGCACATGATTACGTCAACCAAAAAGGTGCACCAATTGTTATTAAAGCGGATGGTTTGGCTGCCGGTAAAGGCGTGATTGTCGCTATGACTTTGGATGAAGCCCATGCGGCTATCGACGATATGTTGTTGGGCAATAAAATGGGCAATGCAGGCGCGCGCGTCGTGATTGAAGATTTCTTGCAAGGCGAGGAAGCGAGCTTTATCGTTATGGTGGACGGCAATCATGTTTTACCGATGGCAACCAGCCAAGACCATAAACGCCTGCTGGATGACGACAAAGGCCCTAATACCGGCGGTATGGGCGCATACAGCCCTGCTCCGGTGGTAACGCCTGATGTGTATGAGCGCGCGATGAATGAAATTATTTTGCCGACTGTGGCCGGTATGAAAGCAGAAGGTCATGAGTTTACCGGTTTTTTATACGCGGGCTTGATGATTGATAAAACCGGTGCGCCTTATACCATCGAATTTAACTGCCGTTTCGGCGACCCTGAAACCCAGCCGATTATGAGCCGTTTGGATAGCGATTTGGTGGATTTGGTTGAAGCAGCAATCGATGGCAAACTGGATAGTGTTACCGCCGAATGGAATCCGCAGACTGCGGTAGGCGTAGTGTTGGCCGCACAAAACTATCCTGATTCTCCGAAAAAAGGCGATGTGATCTTTGGCTTGGATAAGGCCAATCAAATCGGTAAAGTTTTCCATGCCGGTACTGCAACGAATGAAAAAGGCGAAGTGGTAACCAACGGCGGCCGTGTGTTGTGTGTAGTCGGTTTGGGCGATGATGTTGCACAAGCTAAAAGCAAGGCTTATGAGGCATTGGAAACAATCCGTTTTGACGGTATGCAATACCGTAAAGACATTGCCGATAAAGCCATCAACCGTTAATAATGAATAGAAATAGGCCGTCTGAACACAGATTGTCCGACAATCACAGTTTCAGACGGCCTTGGTATATGATGATGTTCCCCAGAATTTTATCGGCTGCAGCCCAACGCATGCTGCAGGCGCATCTTAAAAAAGGTGGTTTGGTCGCCTATCCTACCGAGTCTTGCTATGGCTTGGGCTGTGTCCCTACTTTGCCTAAAGCACTCAATCAACTGATTCATCTGAAAAAACGACCGCAACACAAAGGCATGATTGTCATTGGCCATAGCTTGGAACAGTTGCAACCTTTGCTGCAAAGGCCGTCTGAAAATATCCAAACCATGCTGTATGAAGCATGGCCTGCTCCGAAAACTTTTTTATTGCCGGCCGGCAAAAAAGTATTGCCCTTATTGCAGGGAAAAAGACGCAGTAAATTAGCTGTCAGGGTTCCTGCGCACGCAGGTGCAAGACGTTTGTGTCAGGTTTTGGAAATGCCTTTAGTCTCTACTTCATGCAATCGTGCAGGCAAACGAGCGTGCAAAACGGAAAGGGAAGTCAGAAGACAGTTTGGCAGGAAAGTCTGGGTTGTAGGCGGATTGATAGGTAAGCAGAAAACGCCCAGCCAGATTATTGACGGAGAAACAGGGGCAAGGCTGCGTTAAAGAAGAATTGTATTTTCAAAGGAAAGGTATTTATTTGGAGAAGCAAATTTTTTCCAAAAGATTGGAATACCTGTGTGAAAAGCATTTAGCGCAGATCCAGTTTGATGCATAGCAGTCTAGAGGATAAAGCAGTATTTTGTGAAAGAATGAAGCAAATTTTGAGCGTAAATGAATCGCTTTAATAAATTATTTTTGAATAAACAAATTTTGTGGATAAATTTGAAGATAAATTTCCATAAAAACATAAAAATGCCGTCTGAAACTTGATATTCAAAGCATTCAGACGGCCTTTTAAATATTTAAACTGTGGATAACTTTGTGAATAAGTGTGGATTAAAGCTTATGTCCGCACACAGTTTCGTATTGTTTTTCAGTAATCGTACCGCTCATGACGCTCATTGGGCGGATGCTGGTCGGAGTATAGCTTTGGTTGGAAATTACCCGGCCGTGTTCGTCCATCAGTTGCAGCGCTGCCAGGCGATAGGTTTTGTTTGAGCAATGAATTTCCCAGCTGCCGATGGCTGTTTTATAGGCCGGCGTGTTGACGAAACGTTCCTCTTTCAGTTTGGAAACGGTTTTTTTATCGCGGAAAGTAACCAGTGCGCCATTTCTTTTAATGCTGCTTCTATCAATAGCCACTTTGATATTGCCTTCAGAGATGGTGCCGATGTTGGTCCAGCTGCCGCCGCCGCTCGATGTGGTGGTTGTTTCACAGGCACTCAACATCAAAGCCGCAAATACGGTTGCAGCTAGGGAAAAACGTTTGATATTCATAAAACCTCATTATTTACAGAAAGTCAGCCGATATTATCCGTGAAGATGGCATATATCGTAAATCGATTTTGCAAAGTTGAACCTCTGAAAAGAATTTTATGAAAAATACGCTGAAAAGGCCGTCTGAAACCTGTCTTTCAGACGGCCTTGGAGTGTAAAATCATGTATAATTGCAAACAATTTGGTTTTCATCCCATAGGAAGATCCGACATGATTAACCCTATCGCTGCACTTTCCCCATTAGATGGCCGCTACGCCAAATCCGTTGAAGCATTGCGTCCGATTTTCTCCGAATACGGCCTGATGCGTGCGCGTGTCAAAGTTGAATTAAACTGGCTCAAAGTCCTTGCCGCCGAACCTAAGATTGTAGAAGTTCCTGCTTTCAGCGATTTTACGCTTGCCGAAATCGACAAAGTGATCGAAAACTTCTCGCTTGAAGATGCTGCCGCCGTCAAAGCTATTGAGGCGACCACCAATCATGATGTCAAAGCCATCGAATATTGGCTTAAAGAACGCTTCTCCGGCGTGCCTGAAGTGGCTGCTGCCAGCGAGTTCATCCACTTTGCCTGCACCAGCGAAGACATCAATAACCTGTCCCACGCTTTAATGCTGCAAGAAGCGCGTGAGACTGTTTTGCTGCCGAAACTGGCCGAAATCATCAAAAAACTGACCGGCATGGCGCATGAGTTGGCTGCCGTCCCTATGATGAGCCGCACGCATGGCCAGCCTGCGACACCAAGCACATTGGGTAAAGAAATCGCCAATGTCGTGTACCGCCTGCAACGCCAGTTCAAAAACCTGCAAGCGCAAGAGTTCCTCGGCAAAATCAACGGCGCAGTCGGCAACTACAATGCCCATATGGTCGCTTATCCCGATGTGGATTGGGAAACCCATTGCCGCAACTTCGTTGAAATCAGCCTCGGCCTGACCTTCAACCCCTACACCATTCAAATCGAGCCGCATGACTATATGGCGGAATTCTTCCAAGCCATCAGCCGTGTCAACACGATTCTGATCGACTTCAACCGCGATGTTTGGGGCTATATTTCTTTGGGTTACTTCAAACAAAAAGTTAAAGCAGGCGAAGTCGGTTCTTCCACCATGCCGCACAAAGTCAATCCGATTGACTTTGAAAACTCCGAAGGCAACCTCGGTATGGCCAATGCCGTATTGGGCTTTTTGTCTGAAAAACTGCCGATTTCCCGTTGGCAGCGCGACCTGACCGACAGCACCGTATTGCGCAATATGGGCGTAGGCGTGGGCTATACCATATTGGGCTTTGCCGCCCATCTGCGCGGTCTGAACAAGCTTGAGCCGAATCCTGCCGCCCTTGCTGCCGATTTGGACGCTACTTGGGAGCTGCTGGCCGAGCCGATTCAAACCGTAATGCGTCGTTACGGCGTAGCCAATCCTTACGAGAAGCTGAAAGACCTGACACGCGGTAAAGACGGCATTACGCCTGAAGTGTTGAAACTCTTTATCGAATCGTTGGAAATTCCGGCAGAAGCCAAAGCCAAATTGCTTGAGCTGACCCCTGCGTTGTATGTGGGTAAGGCCGAAGAGTTGGCAAAACGAATTTGATTTATAAAAAAGCCATTTGAATCTTCAAATGGCTTTTTTTGAATTAAATATATAGTATGAAAATAATGAAGAAAGTTTTAGATGTTTAAATATTTTCCAAGTAAGGAAAATTTGATTATATGGTTACCAATCGGCTTGTTAGTCAGTATATTACATTTTCATGGAAAAATTCCTTTTAAAAATATATTTGATACTTTTATGGGTTTGACTCCAATATATGTATTATTGGCATATCTTCATTTTCTTAGGTTTCTACAATTATGTAATTTTCCGTATCTTGTTTCTATTCAAATAGAGGCAAGAATTATTGATGTTTTAAATAGTATTGTCTCTTTTCTAATTGGATTTTCGATATGTACAAGTTTTTTTATACCCTTTTGGAAAGAAAGTTCTAAAGGATATCTCTTTCTTTTATGTTTTAATATTGCGGTTCTAGTGTTTACGATGCTTCCTATATGCTTGCATTTATGGAAAGAAATTAGAGATAAAAAAATTAAATATATTTTGATATCAGTAATGTATTTAATACTTTCTGTTGCATCATTTTATGACATGACCAAATAAATTATAAATTTAAGGCCGTCTGAAATCTTTTTCAGACGGCCTTTTTCGATTCAATCCGTTATTTCACTTTGTCTTTCAATGCACCGTAGCCGGCTGCGTCCATTTCTTCCAAAGGAATGAATTTCAAACTTGCGCCGTTGATGCAATAGCGCAGGCCGCCTTTGTCTTTCGGGCCGTCGGGGAAGACGTGTCCCAAGTGTGAGTCGGCGGCGTGGCTGCGCACTTCGGTGCGGCGCATGTTATAGCTGAAATCGTCGTGTTCGGTAACGGCGGAGGCATTAATTGGATGGGTAAAACTCGGCCAGCCGCAGCCGGAATCAAATTTGTCGGCAGAGCTGAACAGGGGTTCGCCGCTGACGATGTCCACATAAATGCCGGGTTTGAACAAGTGGTCGTATTCGTGGCTGAAGGCGTATTCGGTCTCGCTGTTTTGGGTAACCTGGTATTGCTCTTCGGTCAGAATGCGTTTGAGTTCAGCAGCGCTGGGTTTTTTATACGTTGCCGCGTCAAAGCCTTTGCCTTGAGGGACGGCTTTGGTTTTGCTCGGCAGCGGTTCGTCGGCTTTGCGGATGTCGATGTGGCAGTAGCCGTTGGGGTTTTTAATCAGGTAGTCCTGATGGTATTCCTCGGCGTCGTAGAAGTTTTTTAGCGGCTCGTTTTCGACGACGAGGGGAAGTTTGTATTTTTGCTGCTCGCGTTTGAGTGCGGCGGCGATGACGGCTTTTTCGGCGGGGTCGGTGTAGTACACGCCGCTGCGGTATTGCGTGCCGGTGTCGTTGCCTTGTTTGTTGAGGCTGGTTGGATCAACGACGCGGAAGAAATATTGCAGGATATCGTCTAGGCTGAGTTTGTCGGCATCATAGGTGACTTTAACGGTTTCGGCATGGCCTGTATCGCGGTAGGACACGTCTTCGTAGCTTGGGTTTTCCGTTTTGCCGTTAGCGTAGCCGGATACTGCGTCAACCACGCCGTCTATGCGTTGGAAATAGGCTTCCAAGCCCCAGAAGCAGCCGCCGGCGAGGTAGATGGTGCGCGTATTCATGATTGCTGAATCCTTTTTCTGTGTGTCGGGTTTGTAAAATGTGTTTTTCAGACGGCCTATATCGGCATTCGGGTCGCGGATTAAAGCCAATGCCTGCGCTTCGTTGATGCTGCCTTTGACGATGCGCTGCACGTCGCCGTCTTTGCCGATTAATGCCCAAGAAGGGTAAACACTGATATTCAGGCTTTGGGCGATGGTGCCGCCGTTGTCGGTCACAACGGGCAGCTTAGGATAGTTCAAACCGGAATACCATTTTTGAAAATCGCCGTCTTTTTTCTCGTGTAGAAAACCGGGCGAGGCAACGGTAATCAGGTTGGCAGAACCGAATTTTATATCTTGCGCCCATTTTTCGGTTTGTCCCAATTCGGACAAACACAAAGGACACCAACTTGCCCAAAATTTAATCAGGGTGGGTTTGTCTTTTTTTAGGAAAACACTGGCAGGGCGGTTGTCAGGGGTTTTTAATGAGGACAATGCCTGCGGTACGGTTGCGGCTTCGGTATCCATCATTTTGGATGAGCAGGCGCCAAGCGCAAGCAGGCAGCCGAACTTGGTGCAAAGTGAAAATAATGTGCGGGGATTCATCTCTATGTTTCCTGTATGGATGGTTTATCTTATTAGACGTTGGAAATGCCAAAACCTGACAACCTTGATTTTCAGACGACCTTGCCACGTAAAATACGCTACAATACTCCCTATTTCAAGTTTCTAAAATTAAAAGGAAAATTTAATGTTCAGCTTCTTCCGTCGCAAGAAAAAACAGGAAACTCCGGCTCCCGAGGAGGCTCAAGTTCAGGAAACCGCAGCAAAAATAGAATCTGAAGTTGCTCAAGTAGTTGAAAATATTAAAGAAGATGCCGAATCTTTAGCAGAAAGCGTCAAAGGGCATGTTGAATCAGTTGTCGAATCGGCTGTTGAAACTATCAGCGAAACCGTCGAGCAGGTTCGGGAAACTTTGACCGAAACGCCGTCTGAAACAGTTGAAAAAGTAGAAGAACACGTTGAAGCGGCAAAAGAAGCGGCTGTTGAAACCGCCAGCGAGACTGTTGAACAGGTAAAAGAAACCGTTGCCGAGATGCCGTCTGAAGTGGCCGAGGCTACTGAAGAAGCAGCGGAACAGGCTGAGGCGGCAAAAGAAGCAGCCGTTGAAACCGTCAGCGAGGCTGTTGAACAGGTTCAAGAAACCGTTGCCGAGATGCCGTCTGAAGTAGCTGAGGCTGCTGAAGAAGCAGCAGGACAGGCCGAAGCAGTCAAAGAAGAAGCTGTTGAAGCAGTTAGCGAGACTGTCGAGCAAGCTCAAGAAGCCGTTACGGAAACACCGGCTGAAGCCCCTGCTCCGGTAGAAGAACCCAAGCTCAGTTGGGCTGCGCGTTTGAAACAAGGCTTGACCAAATCACGCGATAAAATGGCGAAATCGCTGGCCGGCGTATTCGGCGGCGGACAAATTGACGAGGATTTGTACGAAGAGCTGGAAACCGTGCTGATTACCAGCGATATGGGCATGGAAGCCACCGAATACTTGATGAAAGACGTGCGCGACCGTGTCAGCCTCAAAGGCCTCAAAGACGGCAACGAATTGCGCGGCGCGCTGAAAGATGCGCTGTACGACTTGATTAAGCCTTTGGAAAAACCTTTGGTCTTGCCGGAAACCAAGGAGCCTTTCGTGATTATGCTTGCCGGTATCAACGGCGCAGGTAAAACCACATCTATCGGCAAATTGGCCAAATACTTCCAAGCGCAGGGCAAATCTGTATTGCTGGCGGCAGGCGATACTTTCCGTGCCGCCGCGCGTGAGCAGCTTCAAGCTTGGGGCGAGCGCAATAATGTGACTGTGATTTCGCAAACTACGGGCGATTCCGCAGCAGTTTGCTTCGATGCCGTCCAAGCTGCGAAAGCGCGCGGGATTGACATCGTGCTGGCCGACACCGCCGGACGCCTGCCAACGCAGCTTCATTTGATGGAAGAAATCAAAAAAGTGAAACGCGTGCTGCAAAAAGCCATGCCTGATGCGCCACATGAAATCATCGTTGTTTTGGATGCGAACATCGGTCAAAACGCCGTCAACCAAGTAAAAGCCTTTGACGAAGCTCTGGGTCTGACCGGCCTTATCGTGACCAAGCTCGACGGTACGGCCAAAGGCGGCATCCTTGCCGCCCTTGCCTCAGACCGCCCAGTTCCTGTCCGCTACATCGGCGTAGGCGAAGGCATCGACGATTTGCGTCCGTTTAATGCCAAAGCGTTCGTAGATGCCCTATTGGATTAAACAGACAGGTTGAGGTTTGTAAACGCAGTTTGCGGGGGATTTCTGAGCCGTATTTTGAAAGGCTTCGCATTCGGTTGGTACAAAAGCCAAACAGGCTGTTAAAAAGGCCGTCTGAAACCTAAAATCAGGTTTCAGACGGCCTTTATTTATTTACGGGTTTAGTTTTTCCGTGCGGTAACAAACTTTGCCAGTTGGCGCAGGCGCAGGGCTTTGTCGCCGAATGGCTCGATCAGGGCAACGGCTTCTGCAATCAGCGTTTCTGCGTAAGTGCGCGCGGCCTGCAGGCCCATCAGTTTGACGTAGGTCGGTTTGTCGTTGTCCGAGTCTTTGCCGGCGGTTTTGCCCAAGGTGGCGGTATCGGCTTCGCAGTCCAATACATCGTCGATCACTTGGAAAGCCAAACCTAATTTGGCGGCGTAGCGGTCTAAGGTTTGGATTTGAGCCGGTGTTAAGTCTGGGCAGGAAAGTGCGCCTAAGGCCACGGCCGCGCGGATGAGTGCGCCGGTTTTGAGGCTGTGCATCTGTTCCAATTCGGCCTGATTCATGGCTTTGCCGACATTGGCAAGGTCGATAGCTTGTCCGCCCGCCATGCCGAGGCTGCCGGATGCCTGGGCCAGCGTGGACAACATGGCAAGCTGACGTTCGGCAGGCAGGCCTGTCGGACGGCTCAGTACATCAAAGGCTTGGGTTTGCAACGCATCGCCGACCAAAAGGGCGGTTGCTTCATCGTATTGCACATGGCAGGTCGGTTTGCCGCGGCGCAGACTGTCGTTGTCCATCGCCGGCATATCGTCGTGAACCAACGAATAGACGTGTACCATTTCGATGGCCGCCATCGCCTGCTCGACGGCATTTTGGTTTGCTTCGCCCAATTCGGACGCGGCAAGCACCAAGAGTGGACGCAGCCGTTTGCCGCCGCCGAGGGTAACGTAACGCATGGCTTCGTGCAGCGTGTGCGGAACTTGGCTTTCAGACGGCAAGAAATGCGCCAGCAGCAATTCGGTTTGCGCTTGGGCTTTTTGTTGCCATGTTTTGAGTTCATTCGCCGGGTTCAAGGTTCAACTCCTTCAGTTCGCCGGCATCCAAGACTTGCAGTTTCTGCTCGACTTCCGCCAATTTGGTTTGGCAGTATCTGACCAATTCGTTGCCTTCCTGATAGGCAGCCAGGGCGTCTTCCAGCGGCATTTCGCTGCTTTGCATGGCCTGGGTCAGGGTTTCGAGGCGGGATAAGGCTTCTTCAAAGGATTGGGGGGCGTTTTTTTTCATGGTTTGAAATGATGGGCAGAAAGGGGGAATTGTAGCATTTTTAGATGATGAAGGCCGTCTGAACAGGGATGAAAACGAAATCAAAGATTTCTGTTTCTTTGTTCAGACGGCCTTTTTTCAAACGAAATAACGTTATCAACCCGGTAAAACGGCTTTTTGATAGTTGAGCGCGATAAACTGCTTCTCGGCATCCAATTCAGTGATTTTGAACAATGCCTGCGATTTGGGCAGCGCGTCAAACGGAATACCGGTCGCGCGCGTTACCAGCGGCAGGCCTTCAATGCGGACGAGGTCTTCTTTGAGGATGGTGGCCGTCAGCTCGCTCGTGCCTTGCTGCTGCAGATAGACGAGGCTCCAGTAGGCTTCCATTTGGCGTTGGAAGTCGGCGTAGGCTGTATAGGCGGCATCAAAGTCGCGCAGCGCGGCGAAAAGCTCGGCATCGCTGTTTTGATACAGTGGCTCGGCAGAGTCGTCGATCAGGCTGATCAGCTGCTTTTGGTTGATGTAGTCGGCGGCGCGGCGCAGAGGCGAGGTAAACCAGCCGTAATGCTGCACGCCCATGCCGATGTGCGGCTCGGATTTGGTGCTCATGCGCACTTTGCCTGCCGGTTGGACGCGGAAAAGGCCGGGCAGCTCGTTTTCATCCAGCATTTGTGCCCAAGTGCTGTTGGCAAGAATCATCATCTCGCTGACCAGCGTATCAATGGGCGAACCGCGTTCGCGGCGGACAACGGATACGTTGCCTTCCTCATCCAATTCGATGCTGTAATCGTATTGCGGCGCACGGTCGGGCTCGTATTTGCCGCGCGCTTTTTGTAAGGCGATGGCAAATTGATAGAACCAAATCAGGTCTTGATGGTGGGCAAACATCATTTCGCCTGCTTCGTCCAAGCCAGTTTCGGCGTTGAAATGCGGCTCGATGGTTTGAATGCGCAGGTTTTCGGCGATGTTGACCGCTTCGATTTTGCAGGTCGGCTCGCCGACGTTGAACTCGCTATCTACATCGAAATAAATGCTGATGGAAGGGCGGTATGCGCCTGCATCAAGGCTGAACGCGGCAATCCAGTTTTCGGGCAACATAGTGATTTTGCCGCCGGGGAAATAAACCGTGCTTAAGCGTTCCATGATGTTTTTTTCCATTTTGTCGCCTTGTTTAATGGCAAGCGACGGCGCAGCGATGTGGATACCGACGTGTTTCATGCCATTGCCCAAGTCGGTCAGGCTCAAGGCGTCATCGACTTCGGTGGTCGATTCGTCATCAATGGAAAAGGCGGTAACGTCAGCCTTAGGCAAGTCAGGCATTTCAGGAAGCGGAAGGTCGGGGAAGCCTGTTCCTTTTGGGAAATATTTGATTTCAAACCCGTCTTGCAGGTATTGGGGAATGGACGTAATACCGCCCGTTTTTTTCGCCAGTTCGTAGGCCGAGGTTTTCAATGCATCGGCGGCTTTGGTAAAGGCTTTGTAGGTCAGTGACTGCTTGTCGGGCGCGTGTAAGATGGTTTTCAAATCCGCCGCGATTTCAGACGGCATCTCGCCGCGTTTCAAGGCTTCCGCCCAAGCGTCGATTTGTGCGTCTTGCTGTTTTTTGCGTTCGATGGCGGCAAGCGCTTGTTTTAAGGTTTCTTCGGGCGCGGCTTTGAACACGCCTTTGGCTTTTTTGTAGAAATACATCGGCGCGGCGTAGAGTGCAATCAAAGTCGCCGCCAGCTCGGTTTTGGTCGGCGCATGGCCATAATATTCTTCGGCGATGGCTTCGGCGGTAAATTCCTCTTCGCCGCATACTTCCCACAATAAATCGGTGTCGATGTCCGCCGCCTGTGCCTGCGCGTTCTCCAAAAATGCCGCCATATCGCCGTCAAACTCAGCAAAGACATTGTTTGCCTTCACTTTGGTGCGTTTGCCGTGTTGGGTATCGACTTGGTAGGTGGCGTCGTTTTTTTGGACGATGGAGGCAACTTTGAATTGGCCGGACTCTTCGTAAAAGATATTCATTTTTTTAGGATTTTATGATTTGTAGGAAACGCGTGATTTTAGCAGATTTGCACAAGAAAGGCCGTCTGAAAAACATACTTTCAGACGGCCTGTTCAAATGGCGGATACTTAATACTGATATGTTGCCAGTTTGCGTTTGATTTCAGGCAGGGCGGCGCGTGCGGCCTGTTCGCCCAGTTGGATGGCGCGTTGTTTTTGGTCGAAACCGCCAACCGAACCCAGCTCCAAAACCTGCGGTTTGATGACCACATTGGCTTGGCCCAATTCTTGGCGCAACGCAGTTTGACTCATTACGTTGAAGGTCTGGTCAAGATAGGAGAACATACCTTGGCTGACGTTTTTGGCCGGACGGGCGGAAATATCGACGGCAATGATGAAGTTTGCGCCCATTTTTTTCGCCGCGCTGACCGGTACGGGTTGCGACAGGCCGCCGTCTACATATTTGCGGTTGCCGATGACGACAGGCTGGAACACGTTCGGAATCGAAGCAGAAGCGCGGACGGCCTGTCCGGCATTGCCTACGTTAAATACCACCGGTTTGCCGCTTTCAAAATCGGTCGCGACGGCGGCAAATTTGATGGGGAACTGCTGCATCGGACGGTTGCCGACTTTGCGGTTGATGTAGTTTTGCAGTTTTTCGCCTTTGATGAAGCCGCTGGTGGACAAGGTCAAATCTACCAAATCGGTTTTACCCAAAATTTCTGCTTCCAATTCGAGGCGGTCGGGCGACATTCCCGAAGCGTACATACTGCCGACAATCGAGCCTGCGGATGTACCGGTAACGATTTTTACCGGAATATTGTTTTCTTTCAAAACCTTAATAATCCCGATATGGGCAAAGCCTTTGGACGCGCCGCCGCCCAAAGCCAGCGCAACCGTGGCTTTCGGTTTGGGTGCAGTATGCGAAACCGTATTTTGACCCTGCGTAGAAGGTTTGGATTGCGGTGCGTTGCCGCTCGGACAGGCAGCCAATACCAATACGGACGAAGCGGCTAAAAACGTTTTGAATGTGGAAAAAAGTTTGTTCATGTTCAGACAGCCTTTAATATGTCGAAAGGGTTATTCTACTCTGAAATTAAGTCGAAAGGCCGTCTGAAATCAGGTTTCAGACGGCCTTTTAAATCAAGCTTAAGCCAATTCGAGCTGTTTTTCCAAACTTTCGACCAGTTGGTCGTCCAAATTCAAAGCTTGGGACAAACGGCTCAGGAACACGATTTCCTTGCGCGACAAGTCCGCGCAGACCAATCGGGCCGCCAAATAAGTTTCGGTTGCCAAAGCCTCGTCGCTGCCGACCGAAGCGGCAATTTGCTCGATGGAGGCCGGTTGCGCATATTCTGCCTGCAACCATGCCGCCGTTTCCGCATCACTGCCGCTTTCACGCTCGATGGCCGCGCGTTCCGCATCGTCAATCAGGCCGTCTGAAGCCGCCGCCGCAATCATTGTTTGTAAAATCACACGGCTGTGGTTTTCACCAATCAGACCGGCAGGTTGGAACGCACTTTGCGGTAATTCGTCCTGCTGGCGGTTTTGTTTCCAGTTTTGATAGCCTTTATAAGCCAGAAAACCCAAAGCAGCGACCGAGCCGGCCTTTACCAGCTTCTTCGTGTTTTTCTTTTTCAACAGCATCGATGCCAAAGCACCCGTCAGCGCACCGCCGCCGAAAGAATTGAGCGGGCTGTCCGCCACCGCTTTGCCGCCTTTTTGAGCCGCACCCAAAACCTGATTGAGCAACTGACTGAAATCCATAAAAAAATCTCCTGAAAACAAATACATTGCAAATATAGGGCAGAAACACCAAAAAACCAAGCCAAAGAAAGTTAAAAGGTGCAAACAAGTTTTCAGACGGCCATAGCCGACTTTCGGTACAATCACACCATTCCAAACAATAAACCCCATCATGACCGATACCGCCCAAATCATTACCAGCTATGGCCGCCGCTATATCGTCCGCACCCCCGACGGCCAAACATATGACGCCACCACCCGTAAAAAACGCGTCGATTTCGCCTGCGGCGACCAAGTCCGCATCAGCCCCATCAACGGCGACCAAGTCGTGATTGAAGACTACCTCCCGCGCGAAAGCCTGCTCTACCGCCAAGACGCGTGGAAAACCAAACTGATTGCCGCCAACGTTACCCAACTGCTCATCGTAACCGCCGCCAGCCCCTCACCCAGCGAAGCCCTGTTGCAACGCGCCCTCCTCGCAGCCGAAGCGGCCGGCATCGACGCCGTTATCGTCCTCAACAAAGCCGACCTCCCCGAAACCGCCCAATGGCGCGAGAAACTCAAATTCTACGAAACCCTCGGCTACTCCGTGGTCGAAACCAACGCATTGGAAAATGCCGACATCCTGCGTCCCATATTAGAAGGGCAAACCAACATCCTGCTCGGACAAAGCGGCATGGGCAAGTCCACCCTGACCAACGCCCTACTCGGCAACCAAGCCGCCCGAACCGGCGACATTTCCACTGCGCTCGACTCCGGCAAACACACCACCACCCACGCCCAACTATACGATTTAAACGCAGAAACCCGACTCATCGATTCCCCCGGCCTGCAAGAATTCGGCCTGCACCATCTCCAAGCCGCCGATTTATTGCAATACTTCCCCGACCTGCGCCACCTTATCGGCCAATGCCGTTTCCATAACTGCACCCACCGCGCCGAACCCGGCTGCGCCGTCAAAGCCGCTGCCGAATCAGGCAAAGCCAAACCCGAGCGTATCGAATTTCTGCAACGCGTTACCGATGAATTATTGAAATAAAGTTTTAACGGAAATAAGCGTTTGGATAAATAAAAAGGCCGTCTGAAAGTTTCAGACGGCCTTTTGTTGAAGCATAACCAAATTTACCTTTCAATCGGTATCGCTACCTTAGCGGGAAAGAGAAGGTGCTTTTCGTGGCGGATTGATCATGAGAAGCACGGCTTCTTCAATTTGTTTGTCCTCCCGATCATGGAGTTCTACCGGAAACTTCAGACGCAACACTGTAATAATAGCGCCAACCGATAAACCTGCATCATTAAGCAATTCGATTTCTTTAAGTACAGGAGCGGAAAGGTTTAACATGGTTTCTCCTTAAGATTTGATATAAGCCTTAGCCCACTTTATCCCCGGGCTGTGCGCCTGCGTCAACGTCGAGGAGCTTCAGTTTGCCCTCTGCCGTGGCGGCGGAGAGGATCATGCCTTCGGATACGCCGAATTTTGCCATTTTGCGCGGGGCGAAGTTGGCGACGGCGATGACCATGCGGCCGTTCAATTCGGCAGGATTTGGGTAAGACGCGGCGATGCCGGAGAAGATGATGCGTTTTTCAAAACCGAAATCGAGGTCGAATTTCAGGAGTTTGGTGCTGCCTTCGACAGCTTCGCAGTTCAATACTTTGGCGACGCGCATGTCGATTTTCATAAAGTCGTCGAAGCTGGCCTGTTCGGCGACTTTTTCGTATTTGCTCTCTTCGGCGGCAGGCGCGGCTGCGGCGGCGATGCTTTGTTTGTTGGCTTCGATTAAATCGTCCACTTGTTTTTGCTCCACTCGTTGCATGAGGTGTTCGTATTTGTTGATGGCGTGTTCGCCCAAGGTTTCGCGGGTATTTGCCCAAGTGATGGCTTCCAAATTCAGGAATTTGGCGGCATTTTCGGCCACTTTCGGCAATACGGGGGCGAGGTAGGCGGTCAACATGGTAAAGGCGTTGATGAGCTCGCTGCATACTTCGTGCAGGCGTGCGTCTTGGCCTTCTTGTTTCGCCAGTTCCCAAGGTTTGTTGGCATCAACGTATTCGTTGACAATGTCCGCCAATGCCATGATGTCGCGCAGGGCTTTGGCGTATTCGCGGCTTTCGTAGCATTCGGCAATAGCTTCGCTTTGCGCAGTCAATTTTGCCAGCAATGCGCTGTCGGCAACGTCTTTCAGACGGCCTTCAAAGCGTTTGGCGATGAAACCTGACGCGCGGGCGGCGATGTTGACGTATTTGCCGACGAGGTCGCTGTTGACGCGGCTGATAAAGTCTTGCAGGTTCAAATCGATGTCTTCGATTTTACTGTTGAGTTTGGCGGCGATGTAGTAGCGCATCCACTCGGGGTTCAGGCCTTGTTCCAAATAGGATTTGGCGGTGATGAAGGTGCCGCGCGATTTGGACATTTTTTGTCCGTCCACAGTCAAAAAGCCGTGTGCGTACACTCCGGTCGGGGCGCGGTGGCCGGAGAAATGCAGCATGGCAGGCCAGAACAGGGCGTGGAAATAGAGGATGTCTTTGCCGATGAAGTGGTACATCTCGGTTTGGCTGTCGGCTTTGAAGTATTCGTCGAAATCGACGCCGATGCGGTCGCACAGGTTTTTAAACGACGCCATGTAGCCGACGGGCGCGTCCAGCCAGACGTAGAAATATTTGCCCGGCGCGTCGGGGATTTCGAAACCGAAATACGGCGCGTCGCGGGAGATGTCCCAGTCGGACAGGGTGGTTTCTTCGCCTTCGCCCAGCCATTCTTTCATTTTGTTGAGGGCTTCGGCTTGCAGATGGGGCTTGCCGTCGTGCGGGTTGTTGCCGGAAGTCCATGCTTTGAGGAAGTCGGCGCATTCGCCCAGTTTGAAGAAGAAGTGTTCGGATTCGCGCAATTCGGGTTTGGCACCGGATACGGCGGAATACGGGTTGATCAGTTCGGTCGGGGAATAGGTCGTGCCGCAGACTTCGCAGTTGTCGCCGTATTGGTCTTGGGCGTGGCATTTCGGGCATTCGCCTTTGACAAAGCGGTCGGGCAGGAACATTTGTTTTTCGGGGTCGAAAAGCTGCTCGATGACGCGGCTCTCAATCTTGCCGTTGGCTTTCAGCGCGCGGTAAATGTCTTGGGAAAACTGTTTGTTTTCAGGGGAATGGGTGCTGTAATAATTGTCGTAGCCGATGTTGAAGCCGGTAAAGTCGGCGAGGTGCTCTTCGCGCACTTTGGCGATCATATCTTCAGGCGCAATGCCTTGTTTTTGCGCGGCAAGCATCACGGGCGTGCCGTGGGTGTCGTCGGCGCAGCAGTAGTAGCATTCGTGGCCGCGCAGTTTTTGGAAACGTACCCAAACGTCGGTTTGGATGTGTTCGACCATGTGGCCGAGGTGGATGCTGCCGTTGGCATACGGCAGCGCGGAAGTGACAAGGATTTTGCGTGTCATGGTTTGTGCTTTTAAAAACAATGGATAAAGATGTCGGGAATTATACCGCAAAACAATACGCAAAGGCCGTCTGAAACCCGATTGCCGGTGTTTCAGACGGCCTTTTATTTATCGGCTGCGTATGGGATCAACCGTGTACGCGTTCGATTTTTGCGCCTACGCCGCCAAGTTTTTTCTCGATGTATTCATAGCCGCGGTCGAGGTGGTAGATGCGTTCGACGATGGTTTCGCCTTCTGCGACCAAGCCTGCCATGACGAGGCTGGCAGAGGCGCGCAGGTCGGTTGCCATCACGACGGCGCCGGAGAGTTTTTCTACTCCTTTGATGTAGGCGGTGTTGCCTTCGGTGGTGATGTCTGCGCCCATGCGGTTGAGTTCAGGAACGTGCATGAAGCGGTTTTCAAAAATGGTTTCCACCACGCGGCTGCTGCCTTCGGCAATGGCGTTCATGGCCATAAACTGCGCCTGCATGTCGGTTGGGAAGCCTGGGTGGACGACGGTACGGATGTCCACGGCTTTGGGGCGTTGTTGCATGTCGATGGAAATCCAGTTGTCGCCTGCTTCGATGATGGCGCCGGCTTCTGTCAGTTTGTTTAACACAACTTCCATGGTTTTCGGTGCGGCATTGCGCAGGACAACTTTGCCGCCGGTCATGGCGACGGCGCAGAGGAAGGTACCGGCTTCGATACGGTCGGGAACGACGCTGTGTTCGCAGCCGTGCAGCTCTTTTACGCCTTCGATGGTCATGGTTGCTGTACCGATGCCGCTGATTTTTGCGCCCATTTTGACGAGGCATTCGGCCAAATCGACGACTTCGGGCTCGATGGCGCAGTTTTCGAGGATGGTGGTGCCTTCGGCGAGCGTGGCCGCCATCAGCAGGTTTTCGGTACCGCCTACGGTCACGACGTCCATGGTGACACGCGTGCCTTTCAGACGGCCTTTGGCTTTGACGTAACCGTGTTCGATGGTGATTTCCGCACCCATGGTTTCGAGGCCTTTGAGGTGTTGGTCAACCGGACGCGAACCGATGGCGCAACCGCCGGGCAGGCTGACTTGGGCTTCGCCGAAGCGGGCGAGGGTCGGGCCTAAAACCAAGATGGATGCGCGCATGGTTTTTACCAGCTCATAAGGTGCGCAGGTGTTGTTGACGGTGCCGCCGTTGATTTCAAATTCGGAGATGTTGTCGGTCAAAACGCGTGCGCCCATGCCTTGCAGCAGTTTTTGGGTGGTTTTGACGTCGGCGAGCATGGGTACGTTTTTCAAGCGTAAAGTGCCAGAAGTCAGCAGACCGGCACACATCAGCGGCAGGGCGGCGTTTTTCGCGCCGGATACGATGATTTCGCCGTTGAGGGGGCCGTTGGCAGAGATTTTGAGTTTGTCCACAGGATGTCTTTCGTTATTTGTCTATACGGCTTATGCCGCACAAATGAAATGAGATGGATAATAAACCATCAATTATAAGGGATTATGACCTTGCTGTTAGATGTGGCAGTATTAAATTTTCACAAGGTTTGTTTAAGTTGCGAAAGGATAAGATTTCAGGCCGTCTGAATGGTTCAGACGGCCTGTTTGCCAAGGCTTATTTTTTGGCTTTGAAGCCTAAGAGGTGTTGCGTGGTGGCCAGCCATGCGCCGAATACGCCCAGCGCGATGACGAAGCCGAATACCAGCGACACTTCGCTAAATGTGAAGAAACGCCAGCCGATGTTCAGACCGTAGGGTTTGAAAATCGCGTCCACCAGCGGCCGTACTTCGGCCAGCAGCCAGGCCGACAAGCCCAGGCTGACGGCGGCGGAGAAAATACTCTGCCACATTGCCTGATAAAGGAAAGGGCGGCGGATGAAGGAAGCAGGAGCACCCAACAGCTTGGTGATCTCCAACTCTTCCTTGCGGCTGAGGATTTGCAGGCGGATGGTGTTGTGTGCCACCAAGACAAAGGCCATGCCCAAAGTCAGCGAGAGGAACCATAAAATCTTGCGGATAAATTCGTTGATACGATAAAGGGTTTGTACCCATTCGGTATCCATGGTTGCCGATTCGACACGCGGCAGTTTGGTAATGTCTTTATAGATGGCCTGCATCTGATCCGGAGAAGTGGCAGGGTCGGGCGTAACGATAAAGACGTCGGGCAACGGGTTGCCATCGAGCATGGAAACGAGGTTTTGGTCGAGATTGGTTTGCAATTCTTCCAAACCTTCCTGCTTGCTGATAAAGCGGACTTTATCGATACGGCTGTCGCGTTGGAGCAGATTTTTCACCGTATCGGCATCAGAACTTGCCGCATCGGTGTCCATATAAACCGTAATCTGCGGCGACTCGTTGAGTTTGCCCAACACGCTTTGTCCGCTTTGGATGCCCAAATACATGAACAGCGGCAAGGTCATGGCAACGGCAAGCATGAGCAGGGTCAGCAGTGTGCCGATGGGTTGGCGCAGAAGCTCTTTGAGCGCGGCGCGCGCCGATTCGACGTGTAACGAGATGTAGTGAATCATGCTCATGCGAGGCGTCCTTTCTGCAGGCGCAAGACGCGGTGGCCGTAATCCGCCATCAGCGTTTCATCGTGCGCCGCAACAATCACGGTCGTGCCTGCTTCATGGAAGGTTTTGAACAATTCCATAATATCCAGCGCATAGGCGCGGTCGAGGCTGGCGGACGGCTCGTCGGCAATCAGCAGGCTGGGTTGGTGAACCACTGCACGCGCGATGCACAAACGTTGTTGTTCGCCGCCGGACAAAGTGATGGGCATATCGTTTTCGCGGCCTTTCAAGCCGACTTTCTCAATCGCAATACGCGCGCGCTCTTCAGCTTTGCGCGGCTGATAGCCACTAATCCGCAAAGGCAGGATAACGTTTTGCAAGACATTGCGGTCGTAGAGGATTTTGTGGTCTTGGAAGACAATGCCGATATGTTGGCGCATAAAGCCGATCTGATTGTCGCTCAAGGTGCCGAGGTCTTGATTGTTAAACCAAACCTTGCCTTTGGTGGGCTTGGTAATGCCTGAAATCAGCTTCAAAATGGTGGATTTGCCCGAACCCGAATGGCCGGCGATAAAAATCATCTCACCTTTGTTAATCTGGAAACTGACATTTTTCAGGGCTTCGAAACCGCCGGGATAGGTTTTGGAAACTTGTTCGAAACGGATCATGGGTTTTCCTGAAAATAGGGATTCAGACGGCCGGCGTCATCGATAGGGCAACATGCCGTCTGAAAAAATGGGGTTATTCACAGATTATAAATATTTCGGCTGCTTTTTGATAGTGAAACCCCGGTTCTGCCTGTGGATACACTGCCGGTTTGCAACACAAAGTATGGTTTGAAAAAAGGCCGTCTGAACGATTGGGTTTCAGACGGCCTCAGTATCAGCGTAGGTTAAGCACCCTATCCGCTGTTTTATTTACATTTGGTTTTGGCCAAATTCACGGCGGCGGTCAGGCTTTTTTCGTTGACTTCGCCGGTGATGGTTTGTTTGTAGCCGCATTTCGGCGCTTCGACGACTGTGAAGGGCAATACGCCGACATTGTTGCCGTGGGCTTTCATGAAGTTGCGGCTGTTGGCGCCGGTGTAACGCCAAATCGGGTAGCTGACCGGCGTTTGTTTCAGGAACTTGCCGATGTTGTCGGTCGTATCCAGCGCGATGCCGACCATATCGACGCTGCCTTTTTTCTGCGCTTTGTACCATGCCGACATGGCGGGCATTTCTTTACGGCAGGGGCCGCACCAGGTTGCCCAAAGGTTAACCACGCGCACGGGGGCTTTGAGTGACTCCAGGCTTTGCGGTTTGTTGTCCTGCCAACCTGCTGTTTCGTCGGCGGCAAAGGCCGGCGCAGCGGTAAAAACGGCAGCGGACAAGAGAAGGGCGGTTAAGGCTTTCATGGTTGTATCCTTGAGGTTGCCAATCGAAATAGTGTTTATTGTAAAACGGTTTGGTGGGTATGCCTACCGATTCATATCAAGATATCAAGTAAAAAGTTTGAGTAAAAATCAGTTGCAGACGATAATAACCGCCATCATTGAATGATTTTGCAATAATACGGAGATTTTCATGCCGTCTGAATTCACACTTTATCACAACCCGCGTTGCAGCAAATCGCGTGCCGCGCTGGCTTTGCTCGAAGAAAAAGGCGTTGCCGCCGACGTGGTCAAATATCTGGATACCGCGCCCGATTTGGCGACTTTGCAGGATATGTTTGCCAAACTCGGCATCGAATCGGTGCGCGGCATGATGCGCACGAAAGATGATTTGTACAAAGAATTGGGTTTGGACAATCCCGATTTGGACAATGCCGCCCTGCTTCAGGCAATCGCCGAACACCCTGCCCTGCTCGAGCGTCCCGTTCTGGTAACGCCTACGCGCGCAGCCATCGGCCGTCCGTTGGAAAACATTGCCGCCCTACTCGGCTGACGGGGTTGGAGAAGGCCGTCTGAAGATGATTTCCCTGCTTAAAAGCCGCAATGGCCTGCGATATTACCTGTTTCGCGGCCTTGCTTTGAGCGTTTTGCTGGTGTGCGGTATTTTTTTGACCGGCACATGGCAGATTTACCGGACAGGTTTGCAAACCTTGCCGAAGGAGGCTCATGCCGATGCGGCGGTGGTGTTGGGTGCGGCGGCGTGGGACAAACGCCCGTCGCCGGTATTCCGTGAGCGTATCAACCATGCCATCACGCTCTACCAAAGCCATCGGGTCGGCAAAATCATTTTTACCGGCGGTACGCCCAAAAAAGGATTTATGACCGAAGCCGAAGTGGGGCGCCGATACGCGCTCAAGCAGGGCATACCGGCGCACAATATCCTGTTTGAAAACACGTCGCGCAACACTTACGAAAACCTGCGCAATATCGTCCCCATCATGCACGCCAACGGAGTCGGCAGCATTATCGTTGTTAGCGACCCGTATCATTTGGCGCGTGCCGAAGAAATGGCCGCCGATTTGGGCTTGTCAGACGCGCAGTTCTCCGCCACTCCGACCACGCGCTTTGACGAGCGCAGCAAGAAAGCCAAGTTTCTGATGCAGGAGAGCTATTCTTTGTTTCTCTACCGTATCGGCAAATGGAGCGATGCGGTTTGGAATTGGATAGGTGGTTGAGCCTTCGGTAATCCATGTAAAAGGCCATCTGAATCCTTTTAGGTTTCAGACGGCCTAAATGTATGCTTACTTATTGATATTGATTTGCAGCTGCACTGCCAAAAATGACTACAGCTACAGCCAGTACCAGATAGATGACAAACAGAATCAAGGCAGCCTTGAAATAATTGGCTTTATTCGGATTGGTGTTTGAGCTGAATGCCCATACAAGCGTCATAACTATATTGACTAGCGGAATCATCAAAATCAAGTTTGTTATCAACCATTCTTTGACGCTTACAATCGGAGCCTGCTGATGGCCGATTTGGTTTTGTTCAATCATATCTTGTCCAATATATTAAATAAAAAGAATAATAATTATACATAATAAAGACTTATTAGTATAGCATACATATTCAGACGGCCTGAGCTTATGATTTTTGCAGCCGCTATTTCAATCGGATGTAAAACGTACCGTCCGGCACGACAGGCAGGTATTTGCGGTAGAAGTCCAGATAGGTCTTGTTTGGGTCTATGTCGGCAAACTGCTGCGGATACAGAGTTTTGGCGATAAATTGCGCGCTGGCCAAATCGGTGAGCGAGCGGGAGGCGGTGTGGTAGATGCCGTAAACGCGTTTGTTTTTGACGGCAGGAATGTCTGCCCAGCCTTTGCGTTTGACAAATCCGGCCAGGCGGCGTTGCGCATCAGCCTGGCTGATGCCTATGCCCATCGCCATAATGCCAGGCTTGTCTTTATGGCCGTTTTCCGTCCCCGAAATGACGATGACGTCGGGTTTGGCCGTCAGGAATTTTTCAGGGTTTATCGGTCCCCAGTTTTTAACGTAAGGCGCGGCGATATTGTTGCCGCCTGCTGTGTCGGCAATCGCGCCCCACATATCTTTGCCGAAGGTATAGCTGTATGCGGACGGGCCTTTGTCGCCGAACTCGATATAGATTTTCGGTTTGGACTGCTTGGCGCGCGCGACGCGTTTTTGGATGTCGGCAATGCCTCGGGCGTATTCGGCGGCAATTTTTTGGGCGCGCGCCTGCGTACCGTTGAGTTCGCCGAAAATTTCCGCACTGCGCGTGTGCCGCGCGACGGTTTCGGCGTTGAAATCGACCACGACGACGGGTATGCCTGCCGCTTTAATGCGCGGCAGATGGGTGGCGATGGCCTTATACTGCCAGTCGGCCAGAATCAATACGTCCGGCTTGAGCGCGAGCGTTTTCTCCAGTGAAAACGTGCCGGTGCTGATGTTGCCGATGTCCGCAATGTTTTGCAGCGTAGGCAGCTTCTGTTTGAACATCGCCCAGCTGCCGGGATTGAATTTCTCCCAAAACTCACGCGAAATGCCGATGACGTTTTTAAATTTGTCCGCGCCCGTTACCGCGATATAGTCGGGATAGTAAAACGCCAAAACCGCGCGTTTGACAGGGACATCGACTTTGACTTCGCGTCCCAATACGTCTTTGATAGTTTTGATTTCGGCTTGGGCAAAAAGGGGCAGGAGGGCGAGGGCGGTAAATAAAGCGCGTTTGTTCATGAGCGGATACTTTCAAAGAAATAATTATCATTTGTCTTGTTTTCAGTAGAAAAGTTCCCAGACGGTCCTTCTGCGCTGACATTATTTTCAGACGGCCGTACATTGTTTAAACTTTGCCGAAAAAGTAAAATACCTGTTTTAAAAGACTTTGGAGCCATCATGACCGTCAAAACCCGTTTCGCCCCCAGCCCCACCGGCTACCTGCACATCGGCGGCGTACGCACCGCCTTGTTTTCATGGGCGTTTGCCCGCCATCATAAAGGCGAGTTCCTATTGCGTATCGAAGATACCGACTTGGCGCGCTCTACTGCCGAATCCGTCAACATCATCCTCGACGGCATGAAATGGGTCGGCCTGAACTACGACAACGCCGACAACGTCGTGTACCAAACCCGCCGTTTCGACCGCTATAAAGAAGTCATCGCCGAACTTTTAGAAAAAGGCCATGCCTACTACTGCTATTGCAGCAAAGAAGAGCTGGAAGCCATGCGCGAGAAAGCAGAAAAAGAAGGCACGGCGACGTACGATCGCCGTTGGCGTCCGGAAGAAGGCAAAACTCTGCCCGAAATCCCTGCCGACGTTCAACCCGTCGTCCGCTTCAAAACGCCTTTGGACGGCGTTACGAAATGGACGGATTTGGTCAAAGGTGAAATCTCCATCCCCAACGAAGCACTCGACGACCTGATTATCGCCCGCGCCGACGGCACGCCGACCTACAATTTCTGCGTTGTCGTGGACGACTACGACATGGGCATTACCCACGTTATCCGTGGTGACGACCATGTGAACAACACCCCGAAACAAATCAACATCTTAAAAGCCATCGGTGCAAATCTGCCCGAATACGGCCACCTGCCCATGATTCTTAACGAACAAGGCAAAAAAATCTCCAAACGCAGCGGCGATACCGTTGCCATTACCGATTTCGGCGCGATGGGTATCCTGCCCGAAGCCATGCTCAACTATCTGGCACGTTTAGGCTGGGCGCATGGCGACGATGAATTCTTCACAATGGAACAATTCATCGAATGGTTTGATTTGAAAGACGTTTCCCCGTCTCCAAGCCGTATGGACTTGAAAAAACTCTACTGGATCAACGGCGAACACATCAAAATCACCGCCAACGAAAAACTGGCCGAAATGGTGAAACCGCGCCTCGCCCTGCGCGATATCCATGAAACAAGCAAGCCTGCTTTGGAAGACGTGTTGGCATTGGTCAAAGACCGTGCCCAAGACCTGAACACGCTTGCCGACGAGTGCCTCTACTTCTACGTCAAACAAACGCCGGCCGAAGCAGACATGCAGAAACACTGGGACGACGAAGCCGCCGCCCGTATGCTGCGCTTTGCTGAACGCCTCGAAGGGCTGGAAGACTGGACCGCCGAAGCCATCCACGACCTCTTCAAACCTTTCTGCGACGAAGAAGGCATCAAAATGGGCAAACTCGGTATGCCTTTGCGCCTCGCAGTCTGTGGTACGGCGAAAACCCCAAGCGTCGATGCCGTATTGGCTTTGATCGGCAAAGAAGAAGTGTTGAAACGGATCCGTTCGTAAGGCATGAATGATAAAAGGCCGTCTGAAAACTGGGAATGCCAAGTTTTCAGACGGCCTTTTTATTTTGAACAGGATTTATTTATTCTTCTTCGCTCGGTTTGTTTTTATCTTTTTTGCGCCATAGGCCTTTAAACAATGCACCTGCTGCAACAGCACCAAAAATAATCAGTTTGCCGAATTTAGCCAGTAATGCGCCGGCCAAAGCTAATAATCCCAGTTTTTTTGCAGCGATACCGCCAACCAAGGCAGCCAGTCCGTATTCGGCCACTTTGTCGGTTGCCGCATTGAAATCGCTGTAGCGCTTGCCTTCATTGAATTCGATATTGCCCAACAATTCTTGCACAATAGGTTTGTATTGATCTATGCTTTTCAAATCGGTGATCATAGTCAATTCAATATAGCCTTCGCGTCCCAGCTGGAAAGTATTGTAGTTGATGGCAGGATTGGGATCGGGTTCGTTTTTATTCAGAACGTCAATCGACCAAATCAGACGATGGGTCTTTGCATCATATTGCGGTTTTTCTACCCAGCCGCGTGTTTCCAATTCCGGCAGGTTGCGGGAGGCACGCTCTTTATTTTGTTCCTCGGTACCTTCTTTCAGCTGCTCGAGCATGGCCTCAACATCCCATTCTTTGGCATCATCGTCTTTGATATAGCCGGAATCGGTAAAGGTTAGGTCTACCATCCAATTAGTATCACCGTCCTCGTTTTCCGACTCGGGGAGAATCAGGCCGTAGCGGTTGGGATCTGTAGCGTTGCCTGCTTCTCTCATCATGGCATTGGCGCGATTTTTTTTCACAAAGACCATTTTTGCAGGTAGTTTCAGTTTGGCCTGATTGCCCAAATCAACGGTTGCTGGGCCTTGGACGATCTGGTCGTCAACGTAGTTTGCGATAGAGTCTGAGGCTTGTTGCGCTTCTTGCCCGGATGCCTCGACGGCAGAAGCAGTATCAGATTTGGCTGCAGAAGCCGGCAGGGTTTGGATAGATAGTAGGGCTGCCAAAACGGCATAGGCGAGATGGTTGCTTTTCATCATAGGGTTCTCATGGAAGAAGAATTAAAAAAGATGCAGACAGCCGCAACACCATATGCTCCGGCATGACTAAAGGATAAATTTTACAATAAATAAATCATATTTACATATTTAAATATGACTGTAATTTAAAAATACAGGAAAGCTTTTTGACGAGAGGCAGAGCCATCATTGTGAAACTCAAAAAGGCCGTCTGAAAATTTTTCAGACGGCCTTTTATAATAAAACCAGAAAATAATGGAATAAGGCGGAGAATATGAGAAAATAATAGCCGCCTGCCTGTTACAACTGCCGATTGAATTAACTTTTATCGGCAGCCTGAATGTCCGGATTGGATAAAATAAGCCATCAAGAACAAAGACCAACAAGCATATTATGTAAACTTGGCGGCGGAAAAATCGGCTCTGCGCTTTACTTTACAAATCAAACAACTTTAAAGGAAAACCCATGAAAAAAACCTTACTTGCCCTGATGATGTTATCCGCCGCTGCCGCGTATGCCGGTGAGGCGGAAGACCGTTTGCTGTCCGTCCAATCGGTTTACCGTGCCGCTTTGCATGAGCAAAACAGCAACGACAGCAAAATCATTTCCCTGCAAAGTGATTTGGAAAGCGCGCAGCGCCGTTTGCAGGCCGCACAATCCGATATTGACCGTTTGAAAGGCGAAATTCAGACGGCTTTGGCTCAGAAAGAGCAGCAAAATGCCAAGCTGCAACAAGCCGGCCAAATGTTGGACGCGGCTTGGAATGCCGTTTACGGCGTAGGCGGCAGCAAGGCGAATCAATAATTTAGACATTGTATTATTTGCGTTTTACGCTTCTTTTATCATATTTATAAGGAAACCTCATGTCCCTACCTTCCTGCCCGAAATGCCACTCCGAATACACTTACGAAGACGGTGCCCAATACGTTTGCCCTGAGTGCGCCCATGAGTGGAACGAGGCCGATGCTGCGGCTGCAAGCGATGATGCCTTGGAAGTCAAAGATGCCAACGGCGCGGTATTGCAAGATGGTGATACGGTTGTCTTGATTAAAGATCTGAAAGTCAAAGGCAGCTCTATGGTCATCAAGCAAGGCACCAAAGTCAAAGGCATCCGCCTGCAAGAGGGCGACCACAATATCGGTTGCAAAATCGATGGCAGCGCGATGAACTTGAAATCTGAGTTCGTCAAAAAAGCCTAAAGATTTTATTTTTGAAAGGCCGTCTGAAATCCGAAGATTAGGATTCAGACGGCCTTTGTGCATTTCATTTAAAACAAAATAAATCTTTATTTAAAATTAAATAACTTTAATAGAGTTGAATTTCAGGCCGTCTGAAAAAGCGGCGGCAAAATGTTCCGCACATACGCGGGTGTAAAACCGTTAAAATAACGCTTTCCCCTATTCTACGGAACCATTATGCTTCAGCCGACCTCCAAACAGATTTTGCACGAAGTATTCGGTTATCCCGAATTTCGTGGCAAGCAGGAGGCTATCGTCAATGCTTTGGCCGGCGGCGAGAGTTTGATGGTGCTGATGCCGACGGGCGGGGGCAAGTCTTTGTGTTACCAGATTCCGGCGCTGATGCGCGAAGGCGTGGCGGTTGTCGTATCGCCGCTGATTGCGCTGATGAACGACCAAGTAGCCAGCCTGCATGTGGCCGGGATTGAAGCGGCGGCAGTCAACAGCAGCACATCGGCAGATGAGGCGCGCGAGATTGCCGACAAGCTTGCCCAAGGCCGTCTGAAACTGCTTTATGTCGCACCAGAACGCTTGGTTACCGACCGCTTTTTGCGTTTTCTCGACCAACAAACCGTCAGCCTGTTTGCCATTGATGAGGCGCATTGCGTCAGCCAATGGGGACACGATTTCCGCCCCGAATATCAACAGCTCGGCATGCTTGCCGAACGCTATCCGAACGTCCCGCGCATCGCCCTGACCGCTACCGCCGATGCGGCCACGCGCGCCGACATCAAGCATTATCTACACTTGGACAATGCGCCCGAATTTATTTCCAGCTTTGACCGCCCGAATATTTATTATCAGGTTATCGAAAAAAATAATGGTAAAAAACAATTACTGGATTTCATCCGCAAGCAGATGCATGGGCAAAGCGGCATTGTGTATTGTTTAAGTCGCAAAAAAGTCGAGGATGTGGCGCAGTTTTTGTGTGAAAATGGCTTGGAGGCGATTCCGTATCATGCCGGTTTGAGCATGGACGTGCGCGAGGAAAACCAACGCCGCTTTACGCATGAAGACAATATTATCGTGGTGGCGACCGTGGCGTTCGGCATGGGCATAGACAAACCCGACGTGCGCTTTGTCGCCCATCTCGATATGCCCCAAAGTGTCGAACATTTCTATCAGGAATCGGGGCGCGCCGGCCGGGACGGTCTGCCTGCCGTGAGCTGGCTGTGTTACGGCTTGAACGATTGGGTGTTGCTGCGCGAACGGATTGCCGAAGGCAACAGCGACGAGGTGCAAAAGCAAATCGAAATGCAAAAACTCGATGCCATGCTTTCCGTCTGCGAAACCGCCGCCTGCCGCCGCGTACTGCTGCTCAAACATTTCGGCGAAGAATCCGAACCCTGCGGCCATTGCGACAACTGCCTGCATCCGCCCGTGCGGTTTGACGGCACGGTGTTGGTGCAAAAATTACTCAGCTGCGTGTACCGCGCCGGACAACGCTTTGCCGCCGGTTACATCACCAACCTTTTACGCGGTAAAAGCGACGATTGGATACTGCGCAACGGCCATGACAAGTTATCCACATTCGGCATCGGCAGCGAACAGACTGACAAGGAATGGCGCAGTGTCATCCGCCAGTGCATCAGCTTGGGCTATCTCACCGTCAACGTCGAGCAGCATCAAGCCTTGCAGCTGACCGAAGCGGCCAAAAAAGTCCTCAAGGGCGAAACCGAAGTCATGTTGCGTCCCCTGCGCCGCGAAAAAACGGCCACCCAAAAGCCGAAAGACGATTGGTTGCGCACCGAGCGCGAAGAGCGTTTGTGGCAGGCATTGCGCCAATGGCGTCAACAACGCGCCCAGGCGGAGGAAGTACCGGCCTATGTGGTTTGCGGCGACAAAACCCTGCGCGATATTGTCGAAAAAATGCCCCGAAGTTTGGAAGATTTACATCAAATCTACGGCCTGGGTGAGGCGAAAATCAATAAATTCGGTTTGGAGATACTCGACGTTTGCGAAACGGCCGAAGCCGGTACAGTTTCCACAGATAATATACAAGTTATCCACAGCTTGGGCGAGCGCGAACAGGCCTTAAAACAGGTTTTGGAAACTTGGCGCGAGCAGCAGGCAAGTGCCGATCAAGTGACGCTGGGAACGGTATTCTCCAACGAAAGCATGGACGATTTGCTGACCAATACGCCTGCCGAACCCATCGACCTTTTAGGCGTGTATAAACTCGGCGAAAAACGTATCGAGCAATACGGCGAGGGCATTTTAAACATCTGCCGCCCGTTTTCAGACGGCCTGAGCGAAGAGGATAAACGCAAACGCCGTTTGATGCGCCGTCTGCTTCAGTGGAACATCGATACTGCCCGCCATGAAGGCCTCGAAGCCTATCAGATATGCAGCAAAGTTACCCTGCGCGCGATTGCCGCCCGACGGCCGCAAGATTTGGCGGAGTTGGCGGAAATCCACGGCATGAATGAGGAGAAAATCGACAAATACGGCGCAGAAATTGTCGAATTGTGTAAACAAGCGGATTGATTGACCGCGTTCATCATTAAAGGCCGTCTGAAACCCAATCAAGCATGGTGTTTCAGACGGCCTTTTGAATTTTTAATCTTTATAAAACAATGAATAAGAAAATAACTTTATTTATTTCGTCAGTTTTTTAAAGCTGCCGCGTCTAAACAGGCATGAAATATGGGATGGTGCCGATTGATTTTTCGTCCCATCCCATTCAACACACATTGATTAGGAAAATAAATGAACACCTCATCCAACCCCTCTTGGCAGGCTGCTTTCGGTTTGTTGACGCTCAGGCTTTTTGCCGCGTATGAATTTCTTGAGTCCGGTTTGGAAAAATGGAACGGGGAAAACTGGTTTGCAGAAATAAACAGTCAATTTCCCTTTCCGTTCAATTTGTTGTCGGATACGGTCAACTGGAATTTGGCCATGTGGGCGGAACTGGTTTTGCCTGCGCTGCTCATCGTCGGCTTGGCAACGCGGCTGTCCGCGCTGGGATTGATGGTCGTAACGGCTGTCGCATGGTCTGCGGTACATGCCGGCTTGGGTTACAATGTGTGCGACAACGGTTATAAAATAGCACTGATTTATTTGGTGGTTTTATTTCCTGTCCTATTGCAGGGCGCAGGCCGTCTGTCTTTGGATGCCCTGCTGAAGAAACGCTGTTGTCGTATCAAGCATTTTCTTTAAGGATTAACGGTCGCGGGCCGACTTTAAATGCCCGATATTATCCCTTGATTTATTTAAACTCGTATTCTAAAAAGGAAGTTAAAATGAAAAAAAATGTAGCTGCTGCTTTGGCCGGTGCGCTGTCCCTGTCTCTGGCTGCCGGCGTTGTTGCCGCTGATAAACCGTTAAGCAGCAAAGCAGGTGTTCAGAAATCTGCTCAAGGCTCTTGCGGTGCGGTTAAAGCCGGTGAAGGTTCATGCGGTGCAAGCGCTGTTTCTAAAGCAAGCGAAGGCAAATGTGGCGAAGGCAAATGCGGTTCAACCGTGGAAAAAACTCACGCTAAAAAAGGCAAAGCATCTAAAGCCAAAGCTGCCAAAGTAGTAGAAGGCAAATGCGGCGAAGGTAAATGCGGTTCTAAATAATCCTGCAACATACCTTTAACAAAGTCGCATTTTATAAACGAAAATGCGACTTTGTCGTTCATACGGCACCATAACAGGACATCACCATGATTCAACACGCAGGCTTGGGCTACCGCCGCGACTTGGCGGAAGACTTCCTCTCGCTTTCAGACGACAGCCCGATACGCTTTATCGAAGCCGCTCCCGAAAACTGGCTGAAAATGGGTGGCAGGGCGCGCAAACAGTTTGACCGCGTGGCGGAACGGCTGCCGCTGGCGTTGCACGGATTATCCATGTCGTTGGGCGGACAAGCCCCGTTGGATACCGATTTGATAGACGGAATCAAAGAAATGATGCGCCGTTACGATTGCACGTTTTTCTCCGACCATTTGAGCTACTGCCACGACGGCGGTCATCTTTACGATTTGTTGCCGCTGCCTTTCACTGAAGAAATGGTACAACATACCGCGCGCCGTATCCGCGAAGTGCAGGATCGGTTGGGCTGCCGTATTGCCGTGGAAAACACCTCCTACTACCTGCATTCTCCGCTTGCCGAGATGAACGAAGTCGAGTTCCTCAACGCGGTTGCCCGTGAAGCCGACTGCGGCATTCATTTGGACGTGAACAATATTTACGTTAACGCCGTCAATCACGGCCTGTTGTCGCCTGAAGCCTTTTTAGAAAATGTGGACGCAGAGCGCGTGTGCTATATCCATATTGCCGGACATGACGTGGAAACGCCCGAATTGTTGATTGATACCCACGGCGCCGCAGTATTGCCGACTGTTTGGGATTTGCTCGAACTGGCCTATGCCAAACTGCCGACGATTCCGCCCACCCTGTTGGAACGCGATTTCAATTTTCCGCCTTTTGCCGAACTCGAAGCCGAAGTCGCTAAAATCGCCGACTATCAAATGCGTGCCGGAAAGGAATACCGTCATGCAGCCTGAAACCTCCGCCCAATACCAACACCGCTTTGCCCAAGCCATACGCGAAGGCAAAGCCGCAGACGGATTGCCGCAAGAGCGGTTGAATGTCTATATCCGCCTGATACGCAACAATATTCACAGCTTTATCGACCGCTGCTATACCGAAACGCTGCAATACTTTGACAGCGAAGAATGGGGCCGTCTGAAAGAAGGTTTCGTCCGCAACGCGCGCGCTCAAACGCCCTATTTTCAAGAAATCCCCGGCGAGTTCCTCCAATATTGCCAAAGCCTGCCGCTTTCAGATGACCTCTTGGCATTGATGGACTTTGAACACACCCAGCTGCTCGCCGAAACCGCTCAGACCGATAGCCAAACAACCCATGCCGATTCAGACGATTTGGCTTACACCCTTTCTCCCGCCGCCTTTGTGCGCCGTTATCAGTATGACGTGACGGACGAATTGCAGGAGGCGGAAACTGCTGTTTTGGTGTGGCGCGATAAGGAAGATGACGTGATGTACCAAACGCTCGACGATTTCGATGCCTTATTGCTGGAAACGCTGGCAGAAACGCCCACTTCCCTAAACGGCCTGCAGACCATGCTGGCAGAGTTCATGCCGTCTGAAAACGCTTGGCAGGACGCATTAAGGCAAAAATGGACGGAATGGTTGGAACAGGGCATTTTGGTTGCGGCATAAATCAAGGCCGTCTGAAACGGGTGCAGTCGGTTTCGGCGAAACAAAAATACTACTGAAATCGTTTATAGATTCAATCGCATGCTCTTGCCGTATCAGCGTAAAATCAAAAGTATATTGATCATTCATTTCATACTGATACATTATGGCCCTACCCGAACTGACCGATGCCGAGCTTGCCGAATCCCGCAAACTGCTGCTGCGCTTTGCCCATATCCAGCTGCCCGACCGCCCCGATTTGGCGGAAGACCTCGTACAGGAAACCATGCTTTCTGCCTACCGTGCGGCCGAGGGTTTCAAAGGCGACGCCCAAGTGAGCAGCTGGCTGTTTGCAATCTTAAAAAACAAAATTACCGACTGCCTGCGCCAAATCGGACGGCAACGCCAAGTTTTCATCACGCGCGACGAGGAAGCCTTGGATGAAGCCTTTGAAGGACATTTTGCCGCCGACGGGCATTGGACGGACGAAGGACAGCCTCAGGGTTGGGACTCGCCCGAAGCCAGTTTGAACAATAAAGAGTTCTACCAAGTTTTGCAGACCTGCCTCTACCATCTGCCGGAAAACACCGCCCGCGTGTTTACCATGAAAGAGATTCTCGGCTTTTCAAGCGATGAAATCCGCGAACAATGCGGCATCAGCCATGCCAACTATTACACCATCATGCACCGTGCGCGCGAAACCTTGCGCCAGTGCCTGCAAATCAAATGGTTCTCCCATGCCTGACAGGAAAACGCCATGAAAAAATGCCGCAAAATAACCGATCTGATTTCCAAACAGCAAGACCAAGTGCATCTCAGTCTTTTTAACCGCATTGCCCTTGCCGTCCACCTGTCGCTCTGCCCCCGTTGCCGCGAATATAAGAAACAGCTCGAATTAATTAGCAATGCCATGCATAAGTTGTTTCGATGATTCAAAAAAAGCCGTCTGAAACCTACCCCTGTCAGTTTCAGACGGCCTTTTTGCATCTGCTTTATTTATTGCTAACTTGGAATAAGCCATGGTTTGCCGTTCACTTTTTTAGCTGCATTTATTTTTAAACTTGCGCCGTTGGCCTTTGTTTTTTGAGGCATGGCTGAAGATTCTAATACGGTAGAACAAGATAAAGGCCGTCTGAAAGATGAATTTCAGACGGCCTTTTTCACGGCTTTTAGTGTTGTTCTTCCGGCTCGGGTTCGTCTTTGCCGAACCAGTTGTCAAAGCGGATGGTGTATTTCAACTCGCCGCCGGAGGAGCGCGTGCCGATGCGGGCAACGGCTTGGATGGCGCGGGTCAGTTGGTACACGAGTTTGACGGATTGTTCGGCGCTGGAAATGCCATATTCGTAACCTGCGTAGAGGTTGTTGGTGAGCTGTTTGCCGACGGTCAGGACTTGTTCGGCAGGGTTGAGCTCGCCTGTTTGGGCGTTGCGGCTGCGTTTGCTGGTAAAGCCCAAATCATCCACAAGGCCGATGCGGTCGTTGACTTGGCCGGCAAGCAGTGCGCTGGCGGCCGCGGAGAGCGTGGCGTTATCGCCGTCGCTGCCGCTGCTGGCACGGTTGAGGATGAGCCAGGAGAGTTTGTCTTTTTCGCTCATGGCTTCCTTGGCAACCAAGGTCACGCGCGGATTGTTGAGGCTGCCGAGGACTTCGACGCCAGCGCCGACCGGGGAGAGGCGGCGTTCGGCACGGATGTTAAGATTTGGATTGGTCAGCGGGCCGACAAAGGAAACCGATCCTTTGGTGATGTCGAGGTCTTGGCCGTAGGCTTTGTAGCGGCCTTTGACAACGCGCACGGTGCCGACGCCTTGGACGGCTTCGCCCGGACGTGATGTGATGGACAGTTTGCCGCCGATGGTAACGTCTGCGCCGTAGCCGACAAAACGGACATTGTCGTTGATGTTCAAGACAAGGTTCATATTAATCGGCGTGGTGGCCGTTGCTTCTTTTTTGGTTTCGCCCAGTACGACCACGTCGTCGTCGAGGGTCGGCATGGAGGATTTTTGCGAACCAAACCTGCCGTAGTCGGTGTTGAGCGTGCCGTTGAGCGATACGCCTTTTTCCGGATTGTAGAGGACTTTGGCCGCGCCGGAGAGCTGCAGTTGGCGGTTTGGACGCGAGAGGGTGCGGTATTTGTCGAAGACGATGTCCACGTCGACATCGGGGTTGGCGTTGGCAAGGTTGACCGCACCTTTGAGCTCAATCGTGCCGCCACGGTGGAATTTGAGGCTGTCGATCACCCATTTTTGACCCTGCAGGCGCGAACGCAATACGCCGTTGTCGAGAATCAGGCCTTGGGTTTGATGGCGGTAATAGAGGTTGTCGCCGTTAATCAGGCCGCTTAGTTGCGGATCGTTCAGACGGCCTGCCAAGTTGACGGCGGCGTTCAGACGGCCTTTGAGAGTTTGGCCGACGGGTAGGAAGTTGCGGAAGACTTCGAGGTTGGCGACGTTCAGGTTGAGTTTGCCGCTCAGAGGGGCAGTGTCGAAGCTGGTGCCTTGGCCGATGTTGACGGTACCGTCGGCACGGCCGTAATTGGTTTGGAGGTCGAGGTTGCTGTTGACGGTGGGCGAACCGAGTCGGCCGCCGATGGTGGCGGTCGCGTTCAGACGGCCTGCAATGCCTTGGGCTGTCGCCGGCATAAAGGATTTGAGCGAGCCTAAATCGGGAACGCTGATATTGACTTTGCCGCTGACGGGGGCGTTGTTGATGTTGTTGCCGAACTGTTGGGCGATGCCGAGCGTGCCGTCAACTTTGCCGAAGCGGGTGTTGCCTTCCAGCGTGCTGTCGATGCGGCCGTTTTGGAAACGGGTGCGCAGGGCGAGCGCGGAAAGTCCCAAAGGCTGTTTGTTTTTCGGATCTTTGCCCGGCAGGATGATGTCGCCGCTTTGACGGCTGATGTTGAGGAAGCCGCGCGCGTTTTGACTGTAAGCCAAATCCCAGTCGCCGCCCAAGACGAGGTTGTGTTCGATGGGCGGGGTGTAGAAGTTGTGCAACTCGGTAATGTGCAGATTTTGCGCGCTGCCTTTACTGGTAATGCCGGCTTTTTTGTCCCAAACGAAATTTTGCAGGTTGAGGCTGCCGCCCATGGCCGCCCAGCGCGCGCTGCTGAGGGAAACGCGTTCGCTGCCGGCCTCGAGGTTGAGGCGGTTTTGCAGTTTAAGGTTGAACGCGCCGCTAATGTCGAGCGTGTCAACCGTGCCTTTCCATTGGGTTTGGTCTTTGTTGAGGCCGCCGGTGGCGTCGAGGTCGAGCTTGTAGCGTTTGTTGTCCACCGCCATGCTGCTGTTGCCGCGGATGTGGTGGTGCGAACCTGTGCCGCTGATGAGCAGGTTGACGTTGTCAATCATGGCCGCGCCGCCGGAGACGGCGATGTGTTCGCCTTTAATATCGGCACTCAACGGACGGTTGGTATCTGGCGAACCTTTAAGTTTGAAGTCGAGGGTGCGGATATTGACGGTATCGGCGACTTTGAAGTTGCGCGCTTCGCCGTTCAAATCGGCTTCAAGGGTTTTGAGGCCGTCTGAAAAGCTGCCGGAGATGTAGCCGCGCGCGTTGAGCAGGCCACCCAAGCCGAAGCCGAAACGCGACAAATCGGGGGCGGTAATGTTGAGGTTAAGGCGGTCGCCTTTTTTGCCGAAGCTGCCGTTGGTTTTGACGATGTTGCTGCCGAGGGTCAGGTCGGTCAGGGCGCGCGAGAGGTGTTTGTTTTCATAGGCGACGTCGGCTTTGCCGCTGAGTGGAACGCCGTTGAGCGTACTCGGTGCGAACTGCATTTTGCCGGCGAATTTCTCTTGCGCCAGTATGCCGGTCAAGTTGATGTTGCCGTTGACGCTGCCTTGCGGAAGCTGCGGATCGATGCGTGCAGGGTTGAAGGCTTTGCTGACGATGTCCAGCTGCAGTTTGCGGTCTTTGAAGAGTTCGAGTGAGCCTTTGGCGTTGAGTTCGCCGCCGTTTTGCGGAACCAGGCGGACTTTGTCGAGCTTGAGCGTGCGCTGGCCGAGCTGTTTGTCGGTTTGGAAAAACAGCATGCCGTCTGTACGCGCAAATCCGCTGTCGAGATTCCAGTTGATGACAGGGGAGGAGGTTTCACCTTTGACGTCGATACTGCCGTTCAGACGGCCTGCAATGTTTTGACGCACAAAGTCGTCTGCGCCGGTATTGTTGATGCCCAGTGCGAGTTTGAGCTGGTCTTGGGCGGTATCGATAGAGCCGGATACGTCGATGCTGCCGTTTTTGAGCAGGCCGACGCCGATGTCTTCGATTTTGACCGTACCTTTGTCGTCGACGATGAATTCGCCGAGGATGCGTTTGACGGGGATATGGTTTTCATCGGCAAAACCGGCTTGGTCGTTTTCCAAGTCTATCGAGCCTTCCAGCGCAACGCCGTCTGTAAAGGACGGAATGGTGGTGGCGTCGAAATTCAGGCGCGCTTTGGGCAGGCTGGGCAGGAAGGCCTGCGGATTGATGTTGGAACCTTTAATCAGGATTTCGCCGACGGTTTCATTGAGGCTGTCGGCGAATGGGTGGATGGTGGATTTGGCAGACAAATGAACGTTGTCGCTGTCGAGCAGCAGGTCGGTGTACACGTCTTGCAGGCTGCCCCACAGGCGCACCGTGCCGTGTATGGTTTCGCCCTCAAGCTGGCCTTTGGTGTAGATGGCGGTATTGAGGACGTAGGGTTTGTTCAAACCGAGCACCACCGCGCCTGTCGAGCTGCTCCAGGGCGTGTCGGCGGTTTTGATGTGGAGGCGGTGTTCTTTTTTGTCGTAATGATAGGCCGCGTGCAGATGGTCGAGATAGACGGTCTGCTTGTCAAAACGCTTGCCCACGCTGATTTTGCCGGTTTCCAAACGGTCGAGATAGGCGGTAACGGGTAGGTCTATACTGTCGGGCAGGCCTTTTGAAGGCTCTTCTTCTTTGGGCGGCGTGCGCTTGGTCACGATGGCGATGTCGCCGGCCACGACTTCGGTAATATGTAAAGACGGACGGAACAGCTCGGACGGTTTCCAATCAAAGCGGAAGTTGCTGATTTTGATGTCCGCACCTTCTGTTTCAATCAACCATTTATCGCCTTCAAAACCTTCAATCAGCGTGCCTTTCAGTGTATCCGAAGAGATTTTGACGCCGAACCATGACGGGATTTTGTACAAACCGAAACGCAAACCCGATTCCGTACCGACCAGCCAGCCGATCGTGCCGGCGGAAACGGTCAATACGCCCAAGGCGGACAGGACAAAGCCGCGCAACAGGCGTTTTTTGCGCTTTGGCGGGGCGGGCTGTTGTTCAGACGGCGTGGAAGTGTTTGCAGTATCGGTCATGATATTTTTCTGTTTGTCTGTTGTTCAGACGGCCTGGAATGGCTGAGGCCGTCTGAAAGAATGGATGGTGTATGTTTGTTAAAACCTTGTGCCCAAGCTGATGTGCCAGCGGATTTTTTTGTCGTGGTGGCCGTAGGCAATGTCGAAGGAGAACGGCGCAACCGGGCTGAACCAGCGCACACCCAAGCCGGTACCGTGTTTTAAGGTCATGTGTTTGAAGTTGCTTGCCGCGTCGCCGACATCGTGGAAGATGGCGCCGGAGAAGCTTTTGGTAACCGGGAATTGATATTCGAGGCTGCCGACCACCAAGGCGCGTTGCGGCAGGACAGAGCCGTTGGGGCCTGCCAAGCCGATGCTGTCGAGTTCGTAACCGCGTACGGAAGTCGCGCCGCCGGTGCGGAACATCAGGCTGGAAGGCACTTCTTCGCCTTCGCGGGCGTAAACGTAGCCGGCCTGTCCGCGTACGATGAATGTACCGATTTTTTTGTTTTCAGGCGTGAAGAAATAGCCTGCGCGTGCCGTAGCGCGTGCCATTTGGGTGGAGGAGAGGAATTTGCCCAAGGTCAAGCCGATTTTGCCGTCGAGGTAATAGCCGTTTTGAGGATGCAGCTCGGTTTCGATGCTTTGCCGTTTCCATGAGGCGGTCAGCATGGTGGCATGGCTTCGGCCCAAATCGTAGCTGGTGTCGGGGACTTTGCGGTCTTCGGTAATGAATTCGAGGCCGAAGCGGGCATCGATATTGTTGCGGTCGCGGACATACCAAATGCCGCTGGACAGGGCGCGTTTTTCAAGGTTTTGCGTGGTCGAGCGGTTGTAGGAAACGTTGCTGGTCCAGTAGTTGCCGCGGTTGTTGCGCGGTTGGCTGATACCGGCGGCCAGCGTGGTTTCGTATTTGTCCATGTCCCAAACGATGGAACCGATGTAGCCCTTGTTAAAGAGGTTGTAATAGTCGTAGGCGATGCGGCCGCCGATTCCGTATTCGGAGTCGTAGCGGATACCGGTTTCCAGTTTGTGGCGTTTGACTTCGGTCACGTTGATTTTGACGGGAACGCGGTCGCCTTGCAGTTGGTCGAAGTCGGCCTGTACGGACGCACCGGAGTAGTGGCCGTTTTGCTCGAGCGCCTGTTGCAGGTCGAGGATTTTGTCCAAGTCGTAAGGCGAACCGGGTTGGAAGCGCGCCATGCCGGAAACCACGCTCTCAGGGTAGCGGCGCGTGCCGGTGATTTGGAACTCGCCAAAGTAAATGGGGCGGTTGCTCTCCAGGATGACGTTCAAGTCGGCTTTTTGGGTATTGGGATTGATGGTGGCTTGGGTGGTGGTGAGTTTCGCCAAAGGGTATTTCTTGCGTGTTACAGCGCTGAGGACGGAGGTTTTACTTGCACTCCAGCCGTCTTGGTCGAAGTTTTCACCAACGGGCTGCTGCCAGTTTTCCATCGCATTTTGGTAGTACTCGGCCAAGTTGTCGTCATTCAATACGTCGCCGAGGATGGCCACGCTGACGTTGTCGACTTTGGTGCGCGGGCCGGGGGTGACGTTGACGGTGTAGCTCTCGCCGTGGTCTTGAATATTGACATTGCTGTTGAAGTAGCCTTTGGTTCGGAGCATGGTTTTGACGTTGTCGGGTGCCTCTTCGGCGAGGAAGCCGACCTGCTCTTTGTCCAGCTCTTCTTCCTGCTGCTGGGTAATCAGCGGCAGGTATTCTTCAAGCATTTCTTTGACTTCGCTGTCTTGGGTGTCGATTTTGACGGGGAATTTGGGCTTGAGTTTGCCTGTTTGGTCGTCTTTGGGCTGCTTGGGCATTTCGGATTCGGGAACGGCCTCGTAGTCTTCCGCTTTGGGAACGGAAGTATCTACTGCCAACGCGTGTCCGTAGGCGAGCGCCAATGATGCAAATAAAACAGGGTAGGTCAGTTTGGTCATGATGTGTGTTCGACAGCGACAATTCTTCAGTTTGGGGATTTTAACATTATTTCTGCAAGCTTTCAGGCTATGGATATAAACGGAAATTTAGCGCGATAACGTTGCAAAATGCGGCTTAAGGGCGGATTTTGGTTTGTTTCTATCTGATTGTAATATTTATGTTTTTGTGTTTTGACTGATGAAGTTGCCTTTATATTCGGCCTTATGGCGCAGATTTCAGGCCGTCTGAAATCAAGATACAGAGGGATAAGGCAACGGTATGGGCATACTTTGAAAGTAGGGTTTGAGCGGGTTTGACCATATTTTTGGCATAAAGTGCCAACTGTGTCATAAATGCTAAACTTTAATGCTGTTTTTGTGAGGTGTGCATGAAAACCTCGCCGACAAATGATTTTTTATTTTAGAATGTAAGACTTTTTTAACATATCTTTAAATTGAAGGAACGGATATGGCAAGTGGCAATCCGCTTTTAAACGCGATCAACAGCGTCAGCCTGGTGGTACAAATCGCCATCGGCTTGGTTTTAGGTATTCTTGTGGGCGCAGTTGCGCCGCAAGTCGGTATCAGCGCAGGACTGCTGGGCAGCCTGTTTGTCGGTGCGCTTAAGGCTATCGCGCCGATTTTGGTATTCGTTTTGGTGACTGCCGCCATTGCGCAACACCAAAAAGGCAATCAGGCCCACATCAAACCGATTTTGATTTTGTATATTTTTGGTACGTTTGCAGCCGCTGTGGTGGCGGTTGTCGCCAGCATGGCATTCCCGACCACGCTGATTCTGCGTACGGCCGGCGATGTGTCCGTTGCGCCGCCTTCCGGCATTATCGAAGTGTTGAAAACGCTGCTGATGAATTTGGTGGCCAACCCGATTAACGCGCTGGCCAATGCCAACTATATCGGCATTTTGGCTTGGGCTTTGGTATTGGGCGCGGCTTTGCGCCATCACGGTTCGGATACGACCCGCCAAGTGGCGGCCGATTTGGCCGATACCGTTTCGACCGTTGTGAAATGGATTATCCGTTTTGCGCCGCTGGGTATTTTCGGCTTGGTGTCTTCTACCATTGCGGAAACCGGTTTTGAAGCGCTTGCCGGTTATATGCAGCTGTTGGCCGTATTGCTCGGCTGTATGCTGTTTATCGCTTTGGTGGTCAACCCGATTATTGTGTGGACGCAAATCCGCCGCAACCCTTTCCCGCTGGTGTTTACCTGCCTGCGTGAAAGTGGCGTGTATGCCTTCTTTACCCGTTCTTCCGCCGCCAATATCCCTGTGAATATGGCATTGGCGAAAAAACTGGGTTTGCACGAAGACACTTACTCCATCTCCATTCCATTGGGTGCGACCATCAATATGGCCGGTGCGGCAATCACCATTACCGTTTTGGCGATGGCTGCGGCGTACACGCAAGGCATTACGGTTGACTTCGCCACTGCCCTGCTGCTGAGCCTGGTGGCAACTGTCAGCGCGTGCGGTGCATCCGGTGTGGCCGGTGGCTCGTTGCTGCTGATTCCTTTGGCGTGCAGCCTGTTCGGTATCGATAACGATGTGGCCATGCAGGTGGTTGCCGTCGGCTTCATCATCGGCGTGATTCAAGACTCTGCAGAAACTGCGTTGAACTCTTCCACCGACGTTTTGTTTACTGCCGCTGCCGATTTGGGCCGTCAACGTAAAGAGTGATTTTTAAGGGCAACCTAAATTCAGCAAAGGCCGTCTGAAAACTTTCAGACGGCCTTTGTTTTATGCAAAGAAAATGGATTTTTAGATGGTCAAGCCGATAGATTGGTTTGATCGGACTGACGGTATCCGCTGTCATCAGTCGGATTTTTCCCGTAAAATACAGTCTTGAATGTATTTGAACACCTCTTTTCAGACGGCCTGACCGTCTTATCACATTTGTAAAAACAATGATTAAAAAAATATTCTCATGGTTCGAGTCCCGCATCGACCCTTATCCAGAAGCCGCGCCGAAAACGCCAGAAAAAGGGTTGTGGCGGTTTATTTGGAGCAACATTGAAGGCGTGCGCAAATGGATTGCCGTGTTGGCCGTATTTACGGTCGGTGTCGGCATCATGGAAGCCTTGATGTTCCAATTTATGGGCAAGGTGGTCGACTGGCTCGGCACTTATACGCCGCAAACGCTTTTTGTTGAAAAAGGCCATGCTTTAATCGGCATGATGGCCATGGTGGCATTTTTTGCCGTTTGGACCTTTTTCGCGTCCAGTGTGCGCCTGCAAACCCTGCAAGGCGTGTTCCCCATGCGCCTGCGCTGGAATTTCCACCGCCTGATGCTGGGTCAAAGCCTGGGCTTTTATCAGGACGAATTTGCAGGACGCGTGTCCGCCAAAGTGATGCAAACCGCGCTGGCGCTGCGCGATGTCGTGATGACCGTCGCCGATATGGTTGTGTATGTGCTGGTGTACTTCATCACTTCCGGCGTGATTCTGTCCTCATTCGATGCCTGGCTTATCGTGCCGTTTATCTGCTGGATGATTGGATTCGCGATGATTATGCGCTTCCTGATTCCCAAACTCGGCAAAACCGCTGCACGCCAAGCTGATGCGCGCTCGTTGATGACCGGCCGCATTACCGACGCCTATTCCAATATCGCTACTGTCAAACTCTTCTCCCACGGCGCACGCGAGGCCGCTTATGCCAAGCAGTCGATGGAAGAGTTTATGGTAACCGTCCATGCCCAAATGCGTTTGGCAACGCTGCTGCATACCTGCAGTTTTATCGTCAACAGCTCGCTGACCGTCGGTACGACCGCCTTGGGTATTTGGCTTTGGTATCACGGCCAAGTCGGCGTAGGCGCGGTAGCCACCGCCACGGCCATGGCATTGCGTGTGAACGGTTTGTCGCAATACATCATGTGGGAATCCGCCCGATTGTTTGAAAACATCGGTACCGTCAACGACGGCATGGCTACCCTGTCCAAACCCCACACCATCCTCGACAAACCGCAAGCCCTGCCGCTTAAAGTCACCCGAGGCGAAATCAAGTTTGATCACGTCGATTTCTCCTACGAAGCAGGCAAACCGCTCCTCAACGGCTTTAATCTGAACATCAAACCCGGCGAAAAAGTCGGCTTGATCGGCCGCAGCGGCGCGGGCAAATCCACCATCGTCAACCTGCTCCTGCGCTTTTACGAACCGCAAAGCGGCACGATTTCGATCGACGGCCAAAACGTGGACAGCGTTACCCAAGAAAGTCTGCGCGCCCAAATCGGTTTGGTGACGCAAGATACCTCCCTGCTGCACCGCTCCGTGCGCGACAACATTATCTACGGTCGTCCCGATGCGACCGAAGCCGAAATGATTTCTGCCGCCGAACGCGCCGAGGCCACCGGTTTTATTCCTAACTTAAGCGATGCCAAAGGCCGACGCGGCTATGATGCGCACGTTGGCGAACGCGGCGTGAAACTTTCCGGCGGCCAACGCCAACGCATCGCCATCGCCCGCGTTATGCTTAAAGACGCGCCGATTCTATTGCTTGACGAAGCCACCAGCGCGCTTGACTCCGAAGTCGAAGCCGCCATCCAAGAAAGCCTCGACAAAATGATGGAAGGCAAAACCGTGATTGCCATCGCCCACCGCCTCTCCACCATCGCCGCGATGGACCGCCTCATCGTCTTGGACAAAGGCCGCATCATCGAAGAAGGCAGCCACACCGAGTTGCTCGAGAAACAAGGCCTGTATGCCAAACTTTGGGCGCACCAAAGCGGCGGCTTCTTGAGTGAGCATGTCGAGTGGGAAAACAATTAAACGCTTTGAAAGAAGATAAAAGGCCGTCTGAAAACATTTTCAGACGGCCTTTATTAATGAAGCAAAGGGCAGGTGGGATAACCGCCTTTTTTCAGTTGAAACCTTAGTTGTTTACAGTCCCAGCGACCAAGCATTTTGGTGTTCGAACAAGTCTTCCAAGCGGTTTTCGTAATGGGCGAAGATTTCTTCGATGATTTCGTCTTCGTCGTCGATGGTGCGGATCAAGTTCAAATCCTCTTCCAAAATCAGGTTTCTGCCCAGCAACTGCTCGCGTATCCAGTCCAACAGCCCTGCCCAAAATGCTTTGCCCACTAAGATAATCGGGCGGTCGGGCGTTTTGCCGGTTTGCACCAAAGTCAGGCTTTCAAACAATTCGTCCAATGTGCCGAAACCGCCGGGCATGACGACATACGCCACGGCGTGTTTGACGAACATGACTTTGCGCGGGAAGAAGTGTTGGAATTTAATAGACAAATCCTGATACGGATTGGCTTTTTGTTCGTGCGGCAACACGATATTCAGCCCCACCGCCGGACTTGCGCCTGCAAACGCGCCTTTGTTGGCCGCTTCCATAATGCCCGGACCGCCGCCGGAAATGACGGAGAATCCGGCATCCGACAGTTTGCGCGCCAAGCGCAATGTGAACGCGTAGTCGGGATGGTTTTCGGGCGTGCGCGCGCTGCCGTAAATGCTGACGGCTGGCTGAATGGCGCGCAATTCTTCGCCGGCTTCGACAAATTCGGAAATAATCTTCAATACATGATACGACTCGCGCGCCTGAATATCGCGGCGTGTTTCGTCGGGCAGCATGGGTTTGGGCAGTTTTTTGAGCAGGCTCACAGCTTTTCCTTCGTGTTTTTATGTGCAGTATTGTAACCCGAAAGAGGCGGGCCGTCTGAAAGTTGGGTTTCGGCGGCAAGTGTGCCTGCCACATCTTCAAAAGCCCGTTACAATATCTGCTTTTATTCAACTGCTCCGCCATGCTCGATATTATCCACCGCGACAGCCGCACCGTTGCCGTCAACAAACCTGCCGGAATGCTGGTGCACCGAAGCTGGTTAGACAAACACGAAACCCGTTTTGCCGTGCAAACCCTGCGCGACCAAATCGGGCAGCACGTCTATCCCGTCCACCGCCTCGACCGCCCGACTTCCGGCGTCTTGCTGTTTGCCCTCGATACGGAAGCCGCACGGTTACTGACGCAGCAGTTTGAAAACAAAACCATCGAAAAAACCTATTGGGCGATTGTTCGCGGTCATCTACCTTCAGACGGCCTGATTGATTACGCCCTCAAATATATGCCCGACAAAATCGCCGAAGCGCAGACCGAAGCCACATTGCAGGAAGCGCAAACCACCTACCGTTGTCTGGCACAAACCGAGTTGCCGTTCCAATCCGCCCTGCGTTATCCGACTTCGCGTTATTCGTGGGCCGAACTCACGCCGCACACCGGCCGCAAACACCAACTCCGCCGCCATATGAAACACATTTTCCACCCCATCGTCGGCGACACCAACTACGGCGATTTGCGCCAAAACCATGCCGTTGCCGAACATATCGGCACGCAACGCTTAATGTTGCACGCGCAGAGCCTCAGTTTTCAAAGCATAGAAGACGGTAGTCGGATGACCGTACAAGCGCCGATAGACAACGACTGGCAGCTTTGGATGGAAAAATTTAAAACCGAGGCCGTCTGAAAACCCGAACCGTACATTTTCAGACGGCCCGGTCATGGAAAAAAACAGGCAAATCCCTTACAATACGCCCCTAAAATTTTGAAAGAACACAAGAATCATGGAAGCCGAAGTAATCAACCAGCTTAACAACACCCTAAACGACTTGGAGAAGCGCAGCGAAGACATCCGCGTCTATATGGACTATCAAGGCAAAAAAGACCGCCTTGAAGAAGTCGTCGGCCTCTCCGAAGATCCGGAACTTTGGAACGACCCCAAACGCGCCCAAGAAATCGGCAAAGAGCGCAAGATCCTCGAAGGCATCGTGGTAACCCTCGACAACATCGCCACAGGCATCGAAGACAACCGCATGCTGATTGAAATGGCCGTCGAAGAAAATGACGAAGAAGGTTTCGCCGCCGTACAGGAAGATGTGGCCGGTTTGGAAAAACAAATGGCCGACCTCGAATTCAAACGAATGTTCAACCAGCCTGCCGACCCGAACAACTGCTTTATCGACATCACCGCAGGCGCAGGCGGTACTGAAGCCGAAGACTGGGCGGGCATGCTGTTCCGCATGTACAGCCGCTACGCCGAGCGCAAAGGCTTCAAAATCGAAATCCTTGAAGAAGACGACGGCGAAATCGCAGGCATCAACCGCGCCACCATCCGCGTGGAAGGCGAATACGCCTACGGCCTACTGCGTACCGAAACCGGCGTTCACCGCTTGGTTCGTTACTCACCGTTTGACTCCAACAACAAACGCCATACGTCTTTTTCATCCGTGTTTGTTTACCCCGAAATCGACGATTCCATCGAAATCGAAATCAACCCTGCCGATTTGCGCATCGACACTTACCGCGCATCGGGTGCCGGCGGTCAGCACATTAACAAAACCGACTCCGCCGTGCGTATTACCCACGAGCCGACAGGGATTGTAGTGCAATGTCAAAACGACCGCTCGCAACACGCCAACAAAGCTGCTGCGATGGAAATGTTGAAATCCAAACTGTACGAATTGGAAATGCGCAAACGCAACGAAGAGAAACAGGCGTTGGAAGAAGGCAAATCCGATGTGGGTTGGGGCAGCCAAATCCGATCATACGTTTTGGACTCCTCACGCATCAAAGACTTGCGTACAGGCTACGAAGTCGGCAACACCAAAGCCGTATTGGACGGCGACTTGGACGGCTTCATCGAAGCCAGCCTGAAACAAGGCGTATAAACCGTAAAACATAAAATGCCGTCTGAAAGATTTCAGACGGCATTTTTCAGTTTGAAAGAAACATTATTTTGCAAATATTAAAACATGTTTTGCAAATGCAAAGATTGGCGGTAATATATAGTTTCTATAAAAATGATTGGTAGGTGCAATAGGCCGTCTGAAGCCTGATCCTGTCCGATATATTAGGAGAACTTATTAAATGTCCGGTCAAAAGCTGTCTTCTGCCGAGAAAACTTTCTTCGGCCATCCTTTGCAATTATCCACCCTATTCCATATTGAGCTGTGGGAGCGTTTTTCCTTCTACGGTATGCAGGGCATCCTGCTGATTTATCTATATTACGCCGCGAATCAAGGCGGTTTGGGTATGGATAAAGCCTTGGCCGGTGGCATTGTCGGCGCGTACGGCGGCAGCGTTTACCTGTCCACGATTCTCGGCGCATGGTTGGCCGACCGCATTTGGGGCGCGGAGCGTACCCTGTTTATCGCCGGCATCGTCGTGATGACCGGCCATATTTTATTGGCGATTGTGCCGGGTTTGATGGGATTGCTGCTGGGCTTGGTGTTTATCGCGCTGGGCAGCGGCGGCGTGAAATCGTCTGCCGGTTCGATGGTCGGCTCTTTGTATGAACGGGACGACCTGCGCGAATTGCGCGATGCCGGTTTCTCTATTTTCTATATTTCCATCAATATCGGCGGTTTCTTAGGCCCTTTGTTGACCGGTATTTTGCAAGACAGAATGGGATTCCATTACGGTTTCGCCGCGGCGGCCGTCGGTATGGCATTTGGCCTGCTGTGGTATTCGCGCGGCCGTAAAAACCTGCCGCATACGCCGGCTCCCAATCCGTTGCGCCCTGAAAAGGTACAGACTGCAATAGCTGTCGGTGTGTTGCTGGTTTTGGTGTTGAGCAGCGTGATTGCTTCCGGCGCGCTCAATCTTGAGAACTTTTCACGCTGGCTTTTAGGCGTGGTCATTATTACCGTTATCGCTTATTTTGCACGCCTGCTGGGCAGCAGCCAGGTTGAAGCGGCCAATAAACGCTATATTGTGGCCTATATTCCGCTGTTTTTGACCATTTGTATGTTCTGGGCGGTTTGGTTTCAGGTGTACACCGTTGCAACGGTTTATTTTGACGAAACGGTGGACCGTACTTTCTTCGGCTTTACCGTGCCTGTTTCATGGAAAGATTCGATACAGGCCATGTGGGTGGTCCTCTTTTCCGGCGTGATGGCGGCGGTGTGGACGAAAATGGGCAAACGCCAACCTAAAACGCCGTTGAAGTTTGCACTGGCCATGTTGGTAACCGGCGTCTCTTATTTGAGTTTTATTCCGTATATTTCATCCGGAACCCCGATGCCGATTATCGTGTTTATGCTGGTGTTGCTGGCGATTACGATAGGCGAGCTGATGCTGTCGCCGATTTCGCTGTCGTTTTCTACCAAAATCGCACCGAGCATGTTCAAAACACAAATGGTTGCTTTGAATTTCTTGGCATTGTCCATCGGCTTTACCTTGGGCGGAGTGTTGTTTAAAGACTACTACAATGCTCAGTCGCCATTGGATTTCTACTGGATGCTGGCCACCATCGGCGCGGTAACCTGCGGTATCCTGTTGGTACTCGCCCCGGTATTGAACCGCATGCTCAAAGGTGTCGATTGATTTTTCCATTTAAATGGATGTGATGTACGCAGGCCGTCTGAAAATAATCTATTTCAGACGGCCTCATGTTTTATTGGGAATCGGAAAGAGGGAGGATTCGGGGCATAAATTGAATAGGCGGAAAATTTAAATTAAATGATACATAATTAAACCGAAATTAAAATTTGGAAATATTAAATACAAATAAGAATTGTTCTCATAACTTTATTGAATTTATTGAGGTTTTTTTGCTGATTTGCTGATATTTACCTTTAAATGGCTTTTGAAATTCGATAAAATGGTAATCTATTTTTAAGATTTGTCTGTCAACCAGTTAGGTACGACCATGTTGGCCAGTTACTTTCCCGTCCTCGTATTCATCCTCGTCGGCCTTGCGGCCGGCGTGCTGTTTATTTTGCTCGGCACAATTTTAGGCCCGAAACGTCACTATGCCGAAAAAGACGCGGCTTACGAATGCGGTTTTGAAGCCTTTGAGAACGCAAGGATGAAGTTCGACGTGCGCTATTACCTCGTCGCCATCCTCTTCATCCTGTTTGATTTGGAGGTCGCGTTCATGTTGCCATGGGCAGTTGTGTTCAAAGATTTGGGCGCGTACGGCTTTTGGTCTATGCTAGTGTTTATCGTCGTTCTGACGGTAGGCTTTATTTACGAATGGAAAAAAGGTGCGCTGGAATGGGAATAGAAGGCGTTTTGAAAAAAGGTTTCATCACCACCAGCGCGGATACGGTGTTGAACTATATGCGTACCGGTTCATTGTGGCCGGTTACTTTCGGCTTGGCCTGCTGCGCCGTGGAAATGATGCATGCGGGTATGGCGCGTTATGACCTTGACCGTTTCGGCATCATTTTCCGTCCGTCCCCACGTCAGGCCGACCTGATGATTGTGGCAGGTACGTTGACCAACAAAATGGCACCTGCACTGCGCCGCGTGTATGACCAGCTCGCCGAGCCGCGCTGGGTATTGTCTATGGGCTCGTGTGCCAACGGCGGCGGCTATTACCACTATTCTTATTCCGTTGTGCGCGGTGCCGACCGCGTCGTGCCGGTAGACGTTTATGTGCCGGGTTGTCCGCCGACTGCGGAAGCCCTGATTTACGGCCTGATTCAGCTCCAACAAAAAATCAAGCGCACTTCCACCATTGCGCGTGACGAGTAAGGAGAGGACGATATGGCAAGCATTCAAAACTTATACGAGACCGTCGTCGGCGTGCTTGGCGATCAGGCAAGCAAAGTCATTTCAGCTTTGGGCGAGATTACCGTCGAGTGTCTGCCCGAACACTATATTTCAGTCATGACCGCATTGCGCGACCATGAAGAGCTGCATTTCGAGCTTCTGGTTGACTTGTGCGGTGTCGATTACAGCACTTACAAAAACGAAGTATGGCAGGGCAAACGCTTTGCCGTCGTCAGTCAGCTGCTTTCCGTTAAAAACAATCAACGCATCCGCGTACGCGTCTGGGTTTCAGACGACGACTTCCCAGTAGTCGAATCCGTCGTCGATATTTACAACAGCGCGGATTGGTACGAACGCGAAGCCTTCGATATGTACGGCATCATGTTCAACAACCACCCGGACTTGCGCCGCATCCTGACCGATTACGGTTTTGTCGGACATCCGTTCCGCAAAGACTTCCCGATTTCCGGCTATGTGGAAATGCGTTACGATGAAGAGCAAAAACGCGTGATTTACCAACCTGTTACCATTGAGCCGCGCGAGATCACGCCGCGTATCGTCCGTGAGGAGAACTACGGTGGCCAATAAATTAAGAAACTACACCATCAACTTCGGCCCGCAACACCCTGCGGCGCACGGCGTATTGCGTATGATTTTGGAGTTGGAGGGCGAAACCATCGTCCGTGCCGATCCGCACATCGGCCTCCTGCACCGCGGTACTGAAAAACTGGCTGAAACCAAAACCTATCTGCAAGCCCTGCCCTATATGGACCGTTTGGACTACGTTTCCATGATGGTCAACGAGCAGGCGTATTGCTTGGCGGTAGAAAAACTTGCCGGTATCGATGTACCTATCCGCGCCCAGTATATTCGCGTGATGTTTGCCGAAGTAACGCGCATCCTCAATCACTTAATGGGCATCGGTTCGCACGCTTTCGACATCGGCGCGATGACCGCCATTCTTTACGCCTTCCGCGACCGCGAAGAGCTGATGGACTTGTACGAAGCCGTTTCCGGCGCGCGTATGCACGCGGCCTACTTCCGTCCCGGCGGCGTTTACCGCGACCTGCCCGACTTCATGCCTAAATACGAGAGCAGCAAATTCCGCAACGCCAAAGTATTGAAGCAGCTCAACGAATCCCGCGAAGGTACCATGCTCGACTTTATCGACGCCTTCTGCGAGCGTTTCCCGAAAAACATCGACACACTCGAAACCCTCCTGACCGACAACCGTATTTGGAAACAGCGTACCGTCGGCATCGGTGTTGTCACTCCTGAGCGCGCCATGCAAAAAGGCTTTACCGGCGTTATGTTGCGCGGTTCCGGCGTGGAATGGGACGTGCGTAAGACACAACCTTACGAAGTGTACGACAAAATGGATTTCGACATCCCCGTCGGCGTCAACGGCGACTGCTACGACCGTTACCTCTGCCGTATGGAAGAAATGCGTCAATCCGTACGCATCATCAAACAATGTTCCGAGTGGTTGCGTGTCAATCCGGGTCCGGTCATTACCACAAACCACAAATTCGCTCCGCCCAAACGTACCGAAATGAAAACAGGTATAGAAGACCTGATTCACCATTTCAAACTCTTTACCGAGGGTATGCACGTTCCCGAGGGCGAGACCTACACCGCTGTCGAACATCCGAAAGGCGAGTTCGGCGTTTACATCATTTCAGACGGCGCAAACAAACCCTACCGCCTGAAAATCCGCGCACCCGGCTTCGCCCACCTGCAAGGCATGGACGAAATGGCAAAAGGCCACATGCTGGCCGACGTTGTTGCCATCATCGGTACGCAGGACATCGTATTCGGGGAGGTTGACCGATAATGTTATCCGCAGAATCTTTAAAACAAATTGACATCGAGTTGGCAAAATATCCTGCCGACCAACGTCGCTCCGCCATCATGGGCGCATTGCGTATTGCCCAAACCGAAAAAGGCTGGCTTGCTCCTGAGACCATCGCTTTTGTCGCAGACTATATCGGCATCTCGCCTGCACAAGCCTACGAAGTCGCTACTTTCTACAATATGTACGACCTTGAGCCTGTCGGCAAATACAAACTGACCGTTTGTACCAACCTGCCCTGCGCCCTGCGCGGCGGTATGGCAACCGGCGAATACCTCAAACAAAAACTCGGTATCGGCTACGGCGAAACCACGCCCGACGGCAAATTTACCCTTGTCGAAGGCGAATGCATGGGCGCATGTGGCGACGCTCCGGTCATGCTGGTCAACAACCACAGCATGTGCAGCTTTATGACCGCAGAAGCGATTGACAAGAAACTTGCCGAACTGAAATAAAAGGCCGTCTGAAAACAACGGCTGCAACCGATACGAAAACGAACAGGCACACCAAAAATGGCTATTTACCAATCAGGCGTGATTTTTGACCAAGTGGATACCGCCAATCCCGATTGCTGGACATTGGACGAATACGTCAAACGTGGCGGTTATACCGCCCTGCGTAAAATCCTGTCCGAAAACATCTCGCAAACCGATGTGATTGACGAAGTCAAAACCTCTGGCTTGCGCGGTCGTGGCGGTGCGGGCTTCCCGACCGGTTTAAAATGGAGCTTTATGCCCCGTTCCTTCCCGGGCGAAAAATATGTGGTTTGTAACACCGACGAAGGCGAGCCGGGTACATTTAAAGACCGCGACATCATCATGTTCAATCCTCATGCCCTGATTGAAGGCATGATTATCGCCGGTTACGCGATGGGTGCGAAAGCCGGCTACAACTACATCCACGGCGAAATTTTTGAAGGCTACCAACGCTTTGAAGCCGCTTTGGAGCAGGCGCGTGCCGCAGGCTTTTTGGGTAAAAATATTTTGGGTTCGGATTTTGAATTTGAACTCTTCGCCCACCACGGTTACGGCGCATATATTTGCGGCGAAGAAACCGCATTGCTCGAATCGTTGGAAGGCAAAAAAGGCCAGCCGCGCTTTAAACCGCCATTCCCTGCTTCGTTCGGCCTGTATGGCAAACCGACCACCATCAACAATACCGAAACCTTCTCCTCCGTCCCCTTCATTATCCGTGACGGCGGACAGGCATTTGCCGACAAAGGTATTCCGAATGCAGGCGGTACCAAATTGTTCTGTATTTCCGGTCATGTCGAGCGTCCGGGCAACTATGAAGTGCCGTTAGGCACGCCGTTTGCCGAAATCCTGAAAATGGCGGGCGGTATGCGCGGCGGCAAAAAACTCAAAGCCGTTATCCCCGGCGGTTCGTCCGCCCCCGTATTGCCTGCCGACATCATGATGGAGACCAATATGGACTACGACTCGATTTCCAAAGCAGGCTCGATGCTCGGTTCCGGCGCGATTATCGTGATGGACGAAGACGTGTGCATGGTCAAAGCCCTTGAGCGCCTGAGCTATTTTTATTACGACGAATCCTGCGGTCAATGCACCCCCTGCCGTGAAGGCACCGGCTGGCTCTACCGCATTGTCCACCGCATCGTAGAAGGCAAAGGCCGCATGGAAGACTTGGATTTGCTCGATTCCGTCGGCAACCAAATGGCAGGCCGCACCATCTGCGCCCTTGCCGACGCCGCCGTCTTTCCCGTCCGCAGCTTTACCAAGCATTTCCGTGATGAGTTTGTGCATTACATTGAACACGGCAAGCCGATGAAAGGGCACAAGTGGTGTTGAACGTAATGAGAAATATAAAAATGAAGAAACTGGTATTGATTGCTCTAACTGGATTGTTATTTGGTTGTTCTTCTGAGCATGATGATTTAAAGACTTTTATGAAATGTGGTATTGCTGCAAACCAGCTTGAGCAAGGTGCAGCATTAAAAATGATCTCGCAAAAAATGGAGCAGTACACAAAAGAAAAAAATATACAAGGTTCAGCTCGTGATGCCATGTATCTTGGACAAGAAGTCCGTGATGAGATGAACTTAGAAGGGCAGTCTTTTGAAGGACAAATTGAAACTCTGATTGATATTTACAACTCTTCGAAATGTGTCAAGTTGCATGAGCAACCAGAAATAGATGTGTCATCATTGCTGAATCATTAGCAAAGTAGCTTGGGTCTCGGCCCAACAAAAATCAAAGGTAGCAAGGCAGGTTGGGTCGAGACCCAACAAAAAATGAAAAAGGCCGTCTGAATCGGCCGCCATAAAAACCAAGCAGCACCCAAACACACACAACACACAGCAAAGGCCGTCTGAAACCCGTTCAGACGACCTGCAACAAAAATCTTCATTAAGAATCCGTAACTAGGAACGAACCATGTTACAAATCGAAATCGACGGCAAACAGGTATCTGTGGAGCAGGGTGCGACGGTGATTGAGGCCGCGCACAAGCTCGGTACTTATATCCCGCATTTCTGTTACCACAAAAAACTTTCCATCGCCGCCAACTGCCGTATGTGTTTGGTGGATGTGGAAAAAGCCCCCAAACCTCTGCCCGCCTGTGCCACGCCGGTTACAGACGGCATGATTGTGCGTACGCATTCGGCAAAAGCCCGAGAGGCGCAAGAAGGCGTGATGGAGTTCCTGCTCATCAACCATCCGCTTGATTGTCCGACCTGCGACCAAGGCGGCGAATGCCAGTTGCAGGATTTGGCGGTGGGCTACGGCAAAACCACCAGCCGCTACACCGAAGAAAAACGTTCCGTCGTCGGCAAAGACATGGGACCTTTGGTTTCCGCCGAAGAAATGAGCCGCTGCATCCATTGCACCCGTTGCGTGCGATTCACCGAAGAAATCGCCGGTTTGCAGGAAATTGCGATGGCGAATCGCGGCGAACACTCCGAAATCATGCCCTTCATCGGCAAAGCGGTGGAAACCGAATTGTCGGGCAACGTCATCGATTTGTGTCCCGTCGGCGCGCTGACCAGCAAACCGTTCCGTTTCAACGCGCGTACTTGGGAGCTGAACCGCCGCAAATCCGTTTCCGCCCATGACGCTTTGGGCAGCAACCTGATTGTGCAGACCAAAGACCATACCGTCCGCCGCGTGCTGCCGCTGGAAAACGAAGCGATTAACGAATGCTGGCTGTCCGACCGCGACCGTTTCGCCTACGAAGGCCTGTATCACGAAAGCCGTCTGAAAAACCCGAAAATCAAACAGGGCGGCGAGTGGATGGACGTGGATTGGAAAACCGCGCTGGAATATGTCCGCAGCGCGATTGAATGTATCGCCAAAGACGGCAACCAAAACCAAGTCGGCATTTGGGCCAATCCGATGAATACGGTTGAAGAGCTGTATCTGGCCAAAAAACTCGCCGACGGCTTGGGTGTTAAAAACTTTGCAACCCGTTTGCGCCAACAAGACAAACGTCTTTCAGACGGCCTTAAAGGTGCGCAATGGTTGGGACAAAGCATTGAATCTTTGGCTGACAACGATGCCGTATTGGTAGTCGGTGTGAACTTGCGCAAAGAACAGCCGCTCCTGACCGCCCGCCTGCGCCGCGCCGCCAAAGACCGTATGGCCTTGAGCGTATTGGCCAGCAGTAAAGAAGAATTGTTTATGCCGCTTCTGTCTCAAGAAGCCGCACATCCCGACGAGTGGGCAGGCCGTCTGAAAAACCTGTCTGCGAATGCGGAACACGCAGTTACCGCCAGCCTGAAAAACGCTGAAAAAGCAGCGGTGATTTTGGGCGCGGAAGTGCAAAACCATCTTGATTACGCCGCCATTTATACCGCCGCGCAAGAGCTGGCAGACGCGACCGGCGCAGTGCTGGGTATTTTGCCGCAAGCCGCCAACAGCGTCGGTGCGGATGTCTTGAATGTAAACTCCGGCGAGAGCGTTGTCGAAATGGCAAGCGCGCCGAAACAGGCAGTCTTGCTGCTCAACGTCGAGCCTGAAATCGATACGGTTGACGGTGCAAAAGCCGTAGCCGCGTTGAAACAGGCGAAAAGCGTGATGGCGTTTACGCCGTTTGTCAGCGAAACGCTGCTGGATGTGTGCGACGTATTGCTGCCGATTGCGCCGTTTACCGAAACCTCGGGCAGCTTCATCAATATGGAAGGCCGTCTGCAATCCTTCCACGGTGTCGTTCAGGGTTTCGGCGATTCGCGTCCGCTGTGGAAAGTGTTACGCGTATTGGGCAACCTGTTTGACCTGCAAGGCTTTGAATACCACGATACCGCCGCGATTTTGAAAGACGCGTTGGACGCGGAAAGCCTGCCGTCCAAACTGAACAACCGCGCCGCTTCGACTCAAAAAGATTTTCAGACGACCTCAAGCCGCCTCGTGCGCGTGGGCGGAGTCGGTATTTATCACACCGATGCCATCGTGCGCCGTTCCGCGCCGTTGCAAGCGACCAGCCATGCCGCCGTGCCCGCCGCGCGTTTGAATCCGAACACATTGGCGCGCTTAGGCCTGCAAGACGGACAAACCGCCGTCGCCAAACAAAACGGCGCAAGCGTATCGGTTGCAGTCAAAGCCGATGCCGGTTTGCCTGAAAACGTGGTGCATCTGCCGCTGCATACCGAAAATGCCGCGCTGGGTGCGTTGATGGACACTATTGAACTGGCGGGAGCTTGATCATGCAAGAATGGTTCCAAAACCTCTTTGCCGCAACGCTCGGTCTGGGCGATTTGGGTATCACCGTAGGCTTGGTGGTATCCGTCATCGTCAAAATCGTGATTATCCTGATTCCGCTGATTCTGACCGTTGCCTACCTGACGTATTTCGAACGTAAAGTCATTGGATTTATGCAGCTTCGCGTCGGCCCGAACGTAACCGGCCCATGGGGTCTGATTCAGCCGTTTGCCGACGTGTTCAAACTCTTGTTTAAAGAGGTAACCCGTCCGAAGCTGTCAAATAAAGCCCTGTTCTATATCGGCCCGATTATGTCGCTTGCTCCGTCTTTTGCGGCGTGGGCAGTGATTCCGTTCAACGAAGAATGGGTGCTGACCAATATCAATATCGGCCTTTTGTACATCCTGATGATTACCTCGCTGTCGGTTTACGGCGTGATCATCGCGGGCTGGGCTTCCAATTCCAAATATTCGTTCTTGGGCGCAATGCGTGCCTCCGCGCAAAGCATCTCCTACGAAATCGCCATGAGCGCCGCGCTGGTGTGTGTCGTGATGGTGTCGGGCAGCATGAACTTCTCCGATATCGTCGCTGCGCAGGCAAAAGGTATCGCGGGCGGTTCTGTGTTCTCGTGGAACTGGCTGCCGCTGTTCCCAATCTTCATCGTCTATCTGATTTCCGCCGTTGCCGAAACCAACCGCGCACCGTTTGACGTGGCAGAGGGCGAGTCCGAAATCGTTGCCGGCCACCACGTCGAATATTCCGGCTTCGCGTTCGCGCTGTTCTTCCTCGCCGAATACATTTTCATGATCCTGATTGCCGCGCTGACATCGCTGATGTTCCTCGGCGGCTGGCTGTCCCCGTTCCCGCAAAGCTGGGGCTTTATCGGCACGCCTTCCGCATTTTGGATGTTCGTGAAAATGGCGGCGGTGCTGTACTGGTACCTGTGGATCCGTGCAACTTTCCCACGCTACCGTTACGACCAAATCATGCGTTTGGGCTGGAAAGTGCTGATTCCGATCGGCTTCGCCTACATCGTGATTTTGGGCGTGTGGATGATTTCACCGCTGAATTTGTGGAAATAAGTTTCAGACGGCATCTTGAGGCCGTCTGAACAAAGCGATTTTGAATACCTAACGAAATCCCTGTTTTGAGGGAACATAATATGGCTAACTTAGTAAAAACCTTTCTGCTTGGCGAATTGGTAAAAGGCTTGGGCGTAACGCTCAAAAACTTTTTTGCCCGCAAAGACACAATTTATTTCCCAGAAGAGAAAACGCCGCAATCCGTGCGTTTCCGCGGCCTGCACGCGCAACGCCGTTATCCGAACGGCGAAGAGCGCTGTATTGCGTGTAAATTGTGCGAGGCAGTTTGTCCGGCAATGGCGATTAACATCGAATCGGAAGAACGCGAAGACGGCACCCGCCGCACCAAGCGTTACGACATCGACCTGACCAAGTGCATCTTCTGCGGTTTCTGCGAAGAGGCTTGCCCGACCGATGCGATTGTGGAAACCCATATTTTTGAATACCACGGCGAGAAAAAAGGCGACTTGCACATGACCAAGCCGATTCTTTTGGCCATTGGCGACAAATACGAAGCTGAAATCGCCAAACGCAAAGCCGCTGACGCGCCGTATCGTTAAGGAGCAGACGAATGACTTTTTCCGCGATTCTGTTCTATATTCTTGCCGCCATCGTTTTGTACGGTGCGGTTCGTACCGTTACCGCTAAAAACCCTGTTCACGCCGCTTTGCATCTGGTGCTGACCTTCTGCGTGAGCGCGATGATTTGGATGCTGATGCAGGCTGAGTTTTTGGGCGTTACGCTGGTGGTGGTTTACGTCGGCGCCGTGATGGTGTTGTTCCTGTTCGTCGTGATGATGTTGAACATCGACATTGAAGAAATGCGCGCCGGTTTCTGGCGTCATGCGCCTGTTGCCGGTGTGGTCGGCACATTGTTGGCGGTTGCGCTGATTCTGATTCTGGTCAACCCGAAAACCGACCTTGACGCATTTGGTCTAATGAAAGACATTCCGGCCGATTACAACAATATCCGTGATTTGGGCAGCCGTATTTATACTGACTACCTGTTGCCGTTTGAATTGGCGGCGGTATTGCTGCTGTTGGGTATGGTGGCCGCGATTGCGCTGGTTCACCGTAAAACCACCAATCCGAAACGTATGGATCCTGCCGACCAAGTTAAAGTACGCGCCGACCAAGGCCGTATGCGTCTGGTGAAAATGGAAGCGGTCAAACCGCAAGTCGAATCTGCCGAAGAAAGCGAAGTTTCAGACGGCCTTAAGCCGGAAGGGGAGGGCAAAGCATGATTACCTTGACGCATTATCTGGTATTGGGTGCGCTCCTGTTCGGTATCAGCGCAATGGGTATCTTCATGAACCGCAAAAACGTGCTGGTATTGCTGATGTCCATCGAGCTGATGCTTTTGGCGGTGAACTTCAACTTTATCGCCTTCTCGCAATATTTGGGCGATACTGCCGGACAGATTTTCGTATTCTTCGTACTGACCGTTGCCGCTGCCGAATCTGCCATCGGTTTGGCGATTATGGTATTGGTGTACCGCAACCGACAAACAATCAACGTTGCCGATTTGGATGAGTTGAAAGGGTAATCATGAACGATATGACTTTATATTTGATAATTGCCCTTGTTCCGTTGGCAGGCTCGCTGATTGCGGGTTTGTTCGGCAACAAAATCGGACGTGCCGGCGCGCATACGGTTACGATACTCGGCGTGGCGGTGTCTGCCGTGCTGTCGGCTTATGTGCTGTGGGGATTCCTCAATGGTAGCCGTGCCAAGTTTGACGAGAACGTCTATACCTGGCTGACAATGGGCGGTTTGGATTTCTCCGTCGGCTTCTTGGTCGATACGATGACGGCGATGATGATGGTCGTAGTAACCGGCGTGTCGTTGATGGTGCATATCTACACCATCGGTTATATGCACGACGAAAAAGTCGGCTACCAACGCTTCTTCAGCTATATTTCTTTGTTTACTTTCAGCATGTTGATGCTGATTATGAGCAACAACTTCATCCAGCTCTTCTTCGGCTGGGAGTCTGTGGGCTTGGTGTCGTATCTCTTGATCGGTTTCTATTTCAAACGTCCAAGCGCAACATTTGCCAACCTGAAAGCCTTTTTGATCAACCGTGTCGGCGACTTCGGCTTTTTGCTCGGTATCGGCTTGGTGCTTGCCTATTTCGGCGGCAGCCTGCGCTATCAAGATGTATTCGCTTATCTGCCTAATGTTCAGACGGCCACTATCCAACTGTTCCCCGGTGTGGAATGGTCTTTGATTACCGTAACCTGTTTACTGTTGTTTGTCGGTGCGATGGGTAAATCGGCACAATTCCCGCTGCACGTCTGGCTGCCTGATTCGATGGAAGGCCCGACTCCGATTTCTGCATTGATTCACGCCGCAACCATGGTTACCGCCGGTCTGTTCATGGTATCGCGTATGTCGCCTATTTATGAGATGAGCAGCACTGCGCTGTCTGTCATCATGGTAATCGGTGCGATTACTGCTCTGTTTATGGGTTTCTTGGGCGTGATTCAAAACGACATCAAACGTGTGGTTGCGTATTCCACCCTGTCGCAACTGGGCTACATGACCGTGGCTCTGGGCGCGTCTGCCTATTCCGTAGCGATGTTCCATGTGATGACTCACGCTTTCTTTAAAGCCTTATTGTTCTTGGCCGCAGGTAGCGCGATTATCGGTATGCACCATGACCAAGACATGCGCCACATGGGTAACCTGAAAAAATACATGCCGATTACTTGGCTGACCATGCTGATCGGTAACTTGTCGCTGATTGGTACGCCGTTCTTCTCCGGCTTCTATTCCAAAGATTCGATTATCGAAGCGGCGAAATACAGCACCCTGCCGGGCAGCGGCTTTGCCTATTTTGCCGTCCTCGCCAGCGTGTTTGTTACTGCGTTCTACGCATTCCGCCAATACTTTATGGTGTTCCACGGCGAAGAGAAATGGCGCAGACTGCCTGAACATCATGACGATCATCATGGAGAAGAACATCACGGCTTAGGCAAAAACGACAATCCGCACGAAAGCCCGCTGGTTGTTACCCTGCCTTTGATTTTGCTTGCCATTCCGTCCGTCATCATCGGCTACGTTGCCATCGAGCCTATGCTTTACGGCGATTTCTTCAAAGACGTGATTTTTGTTAATGCCGACGCGCATCCGACCATGCATATCATGAAGGAAGAGTTCCACGGCGCATTGGCAATGGTGTCGCACAGCCTGCATTCGCCTGTACTCTACCTCGCTATCGCAGGTGTCTTGAGCGCATGGCTCCTGTACGTCAAACTGCCGCACCTGCCTGCGAAAATTGCACAGGTGTTCCGTCCGATTTACGTTTTGTTTGAAAACAAATACTACCTCGACGCCCTGTATTTCAATGTTTTCGCCAAAGGCACGCGCGCATTGGGTACTTTCTTCTGGAAAGTCGGCGATACCGCCATTATCGACAACGGTATCGTCAACGGCTCTGCCAAACTGGTCGGCGCGATTGCCGCGCAGGTACGCAAAGTCCAAACCGGCTTCATCTATACCTATGCCGCTGCTATGGTATTCGGCGTATTGGTACTGCTCGGCATGACCTTCTGGGGATTGTTCCGATAAAAGCGGGATTTCAGACGGCCTGTCTATAGTTTGTGTGTATAGGGGCCGTCTAAAAAAGAAAATTTGAGCAACAATAATGATTGAAGACAAATTACCGCAAACCCTGGACGAAGTCCGCGAAGCCATTGATGGTTTGGACAAGGGATTAATCGAATTACTCGCCCGCCGGCAGAAATTGGTACGGCAGGCTGGTCGTCTGAAACCTAAAAACGATGTGCGGGCGGTTTCCGCGCCTGAACGGGTGGCTCAAGTGATTACCTCGTGCCGCGCTTATGCCGAAAAGGCCGGTTTGTCGCCCGAAGTAGCAGAAGCAGTTTGGCGCAGCATGATTGATGCGTTCATTAAACTTGAGATGGACACCAACCGTACCGATGGAGCGTAGTCAAAATCTTCGGATAATGGTTTTGGCAAGAAAAATATGGAAGAGGCCGTCTGAAAAGAAGGTTTTAGGCGGTTATGGAATAAAAGAATGACGGTAGATATACGTTTTCTTGATTTTGCCATATACAAAATACACAATCTTTTTCAGACGGCCTCCTGAAATGGTGTCTGAAAACCAACCCATACAACTATATTTTTTATTTTAACCACAGGTTAACCACTATGTTTTCCAACTACCTACTCAGCTTGGCAATATGGATACCCATCGCCGCAGGTGTGCTGGTTTTGGCGACCGGTAAAGACAGCCGTGCGCCGCTGGCGCGTGTGCTTGCCTTCATGGGTGCGCTTGCCGGTTTCTTGGTAACGCTGCCCCTGTTTACCGGTTTCGACCGTTTGAGCGGCGGCTATCAGTTTACCGAGTTCCACGAGTGGATTCCGCTTCTGAAAATCAACTACGCATTGGGCGTGGATGGTATTTCAGTGCTCTTTATCATCTTGAATGCGTTTATTACGCTGTTGGTGGTATTGGCCGGTTGGGAAGTCATTCAGAAACGTCCGGCGCAGTATATGGCGGCATTCCTGATGATGTCGGGTTTGATTAACGGCGCGTTTGCCGCGCAGGATGCGATTCTGTTTTATGTGTTCTTCGAGGGTATGCTGATTCCGCTGTACCTGATTATCGGTGTATGGGGCGGTCCGCGCCGCGTCTATGCGTCGGTCAAGCTGTTCCTCTATACGCTGATGGGTTCGCTTTTGATGCTGGTTGCCATGGTTTACCTGCACTATCAAACAGGCAGCTTCTCTATTGTCGATTTCCAAAACATCAAACAGATTCCGTTGGGCGTACAACAGCTTTTGTTTGTGGCGTTCTTCCTGTCATTTGCTGTAAAAGTGCCGATGTTCCCTGTGCACACTTGGTTGCCGGATGCCCACGTTGAAGCGCCGACCGGCGGTTCGATGGTGTTGGCGGCAATTACGCTGAAACTGGGTGCGTATGGTTTCTTGCGCTTTATCCTGCCGATTATGCCGGATGCGGCACGCTATTTTGCCCCTGTAATCATCGTATTGAGCCTGATTGCCGTGATTTACATCGGTATGGTGGCTTTGGTGCAAACCGATATGAAAAAACTGGTGGCATACTCTTCCATCAGCCATATGGGTTTTGTCACTTTGGGCATGTTCCTGTTTGTGAACGGCCAATTGAATGACTGGGCATTGAAAGGCGCAATCATTCAAATGATTTCCCACGGTTTTGTGTCCGCCGCGATGTTTATGTGTATCGGCGTGATGTACGACCGCCTGCATACCCGCAATATTGCCGATTATGGCGGCGTGGTCAATGTGATGCCTAAGTTTGCGGCGTTTATGATGTTGTTCGGTATGGCCAATGCCGGTCTGCCTGCGACTTCCGGCTTCGTGGGCGAGTTTATGGTGATTATGGGCGCGGTTAAAGTGAATTTCTGGGTAGGTGCGTTGGCTGCCATGACCCTGATTTACGGTGCGTCTTATACCCTGTGGATGTACAAACGCGTTATTTTTGGTGCAATCCACAATCCGCACGTTGCCGAAATGAAAGACATCAATTGCCGTGAATTTGCGATTTTGGCGATTTTGGCGGTTGCTGTTTTGGGCATGGGTCTGTATCCGCAAGCGTTTATCGAAGTGGTGCATCAAGCGGCAAACGATTTGATTGCCCATGTGGCACAAAGCAAGATTTGAGGTGTGTAAATGAACTGGTCTGATTTGAATTTAATGCCCGCCATGCCCGAAATCGTGCTGCTTGCGCTATTGGGTGTCGTATTGCTGGCAGACTTGTGGATTTGCGATAAAAGCCGCTATCTGACCCATCTGATGAGTTTGGGAACGGTCATCATCGTGGCCGTCACCCAATTGGCGGTATGGGAGCAGGGTAGTGTCGATGCCTTTCACGGTATGTATATTGCAGATGGCATGTCCCGTTTGGCAAAACTGGTGCTGTATGCGCTGACGTTTGGTCTGTTTATTTACAGTAAACCGTACAACCAAGACCGCCAAATCTTTAAAGGCGAGTTTTACACCCTGTCATTGTTTGCCCTGTTGGGTATGAGCGTCATGGTCAGCTCGGCACATTTCTTGACTGCGTATATCGGTTTGGAATTGTTGTCTTTGTCGCTGTACGCCATGATTGCCCTGCGCCGCGACTCCGGCCGCTCTGCCGAGGCCGCGCTGAAATACTTCGTATTGGGCGCGTTGGCCTCCGGTTTGCTGCTCTATGGTATTTCTATGGTTTACGGCGCCACCGGTTCCCTTGATTTTGCTTCCGTCTTGGCTTCTGCTTTCAATGAGCAGGCCAATGAATGGTTGTTGAAATTGGGTATGGTATTTATCGTAGTCGCCATTGCATTTAAATTGGGTGCGGTTCCATTCCATATGTGGGTACCCGATGTGTACGATGGTGCGCCGACCTCTGTTACCGCCTTTGTGGGTACGGCTCCGAAAATCGCCGCCGTTGTCTTTGCGTTCCGTATCCTTGTTACCGGTATGGGTACCATACATTCAGACTGGGCGCCGATGTTGGCCATTCTTGCCGTTGCTTCTTTGGTGGTCGGTAACCTTGCCGCCATCATGCAAACCAATATCAAACGTATGCTCGCCTACTCCACCGTATCGCACATGGGCTTTATCCTGTTGGCGTTTATGGCAGGCGCAGTCGGCTTTACCGCAGGCCTGTATTACGCCATTACCTATGCTTTGATGGCGGCAGTCAGCTTCGGCGTTTTGATGGTATTGTCCACCAAAGACATTGAATGTGAAAACATCAAAGACCTCGCAGGCCTTAACCAACGCCATGCATGGTTTGCCTTCCTGATGCTGCTGTCCATGTTCTCCATGGCGGGTATTCCGCCGCTGATGGGCTTTTACGCCAAATTCGGCGTGATTATGGCGCTCTTGAAACAAGGCCATGTTTGGTTGTCCGTATTTGCCGTCATCATGTCGCTGATTGGTGCGTTCTACTACCTGCGCGTGGTCAAAGTCATCTACTTCGATGCGCCTGACCATGACCAGCCGGTCGGCAGCAACTATGCCGCCAAATTTGTCCTGACGGTCAATGCCTTCCTGCTGCTCCTGTGGGGTATCATGCCGCAAACCGTTATCGACTGGTGCGCCAAAGCATTGGAAAATACCCTGTAAGCTTCAAACAAAACCAACGGCGGCTGTTCCAAAGCCGCCGTTTTTGTTAGGATTCGCATTCGGATGAAATATACCCAAAGTTCAGACGGCCTCAAGCCTTTGAGCAATCATCAAGCGGGCATCATCAAGATATTGAATATTCCACGGATAATAATGGGCAAGAATGCCCATTTAACATGTTAAAATCACACACAGGCCGTCTGAAAACAGAAAGACCATCATGACCGCATCCATGTACATTCTTTTGTTGTTGGCACTTATCTTTGCCAACGCACCATTTATTACCACCAAATTCTTCGGCATCGTCGCCCTGAAACGCAAACATATCGGCCATCACTTGATCGAATTGCTGGCAGGTTTCCTTCTTACCGCGATCCTCGCCTATATCCTCGAATCGCGAGCTGGTGCCGTACATGCCCAAGATTGGGAGTTTTACGCGACCGTTGTCTGCCTCTACCTGATTTTTGCTTTCCCATGCTTTGTATGGCGTTACTTTTGGAATGAGAGAAATAGAGAGTAGGATTTGAATTAGGAAAAGGCCGTCTGAAAGATTTTCAGACGGCCTTTTTATATCAAGTAAGGATTGTTTTAGGGATGAGCTTTGGAACATTGACCTGGAGTTGCCATATTCAGTTTCATAATGGCAGCTTTGGCAACATCTTCAGAAATTTCAGTTACTGCCGGTATGGGTATTGGCTGTTTCTGGTAACAAGAAACCTTTGTTTTGCAAGTCACCTAAGCAATTAACAACAATATCTTTAGTTACAGAGATAAATGCCTGATCCAGATTACTATGGGGAGTCAGCTCTTTGGGTGTGGAGGTTAAACCAATAGTAGTCACAATAGCGTGATTAAATTCGGAACGGTTTAATTCTTTTTTGCCATCTGAGTAGCTACAGTAGAATTGATAGTAATCCTGAACTGTACTGCCTGCTAATCCGAAAGTCAGACCTGTTTTTATACCGTTACCTACTGCACCACCAATATTGGCGATATTGTTGGCATGGATTTTCAGGCTGTTTTGGGCTTGCGGGTCTACTGTTACAATCTTTGTTCCGTTTAGTGCAATTTTGGCAGCTTTTGTTAGAGCCGGATTTACTTTAGGGAAAGATTTACCATTACGCTCGAACTCTCCCTCTAAACGTATAGGATAAGGTTGATTTGGTACTTTCAAATCACTTTGTTTATATTTTTGATATTCGGTTGAAGTATAGGGATGTGGTACAACACAGGCAGAAAGCGCTAATGCTGAGCATAGGATGAGTAATTTGTTCATAGATATTCTCCAGTTAATTTGCATTTATCTGTTTGTTTTCAGGTGAATTAAATAACGTATTCGAATAAAACCAATTATAACGTAATACAGTTTTTATACAAATTTTGCAAACTAAATGTGAAAATTTGCATGGGAAGGCAGGTTGTTATATTGGATCTACCTTGCGAACTTCATTACTTTAGAGAGAAGGTTTCCGATAGTGATGGTAGATGTCGAGGGCAAGTTAACTTTAATTACCAAGAGTACAACTGTGAGCTTTTGAGTTATTAAGATTAGATTTCGATTGAAAATGATAGGGAGATTTCAGTTTGGGTCAGTTGGTAAATAAATTAAGCCAAAAGGCCGAGTTGATGTAGTTGCTTGAAACAATAAAGGTCGTCTGAAAGATTTTCAGACGGCCTTTATTTTGTTTGATGTTAAATATCGGTTAGAAAACAAGGCTGTTGGGGCGTAAAGCCTTGTCGTGGGGGCGGTTTAACGGTACTATTCTCGGTTAATTCTGTTTTATTCCTATGAAATTGAAAGTATTAAGATGATTAATGATATTCAAAAGACAGCTGAAGGCAAAATGCAGCGTTCTCTGGAAGTATTGAAAGACAATTTGGCTAAAGTACGTACCGGCCGTGCGCATACCGGCCTGCTCGACCAAGTGGAAGTGGAATACTGGGGCAGCATGGTACCTGTGAGCCAAGTGGCGAACGTGACGCTTTTGGATGCGCGTACGATCGGTGTGAAACCTTTCGAGAGCAATATGGCTTCAAAAGTTGAGAAAGCGATCCGTGATTCCAACTTGGGCCTGAACCCTGCTTCTGTCGGTGATTTGATCCGTGTTCCAATGCCTATGTTGACTGAGGAACGCCGTAAGGATCTGATCAAAGTGGTACGCAGCGAGGCAGAAGAGGGTCGTGTGTCTATCCGCAATGTGCGCCGTGATGCAAACGACCACATCAAAAAACTGTTGAAAGACAAAGAGATTTCTGAAGATGAAGCACGCCGTGGCGAGGAAGCGGTTCAGAAGTTGACCGACAAATACATTGCTGAGGCAGACAAGCTCTTGGCTGCCAAAGAAGAAGATTTGATGGCGATTTAATCCTGTGTGCAAACCGTTCAGACGGCCTTTGGACGGTTTGCTCCCTGAAAGGCAGACATGAAAAGCAGTACGCAGACGATTTTGGAACACTCTGCCATCCCCCGACATATTGCTGTGATTATGGACGGCAACGGACGTTGGGCAAAGAAGCGTTTTCTTCCCCGTGTGATGGGGCATAAGCGCGGCTTGGATGCGCTGGAGAACATGGTGAAGCATTGTGCTGAATTGGGTGTGCGGTATTTGACCGTGTTTGCTTTTTCGACTGAAAACTGGCGACGCCCCGAGGAAGAGGTTTCTTTTCTGATGGGGCTGTTTTTGCAGGCTTTGCAAAAGCAGGTGCGCCGTTTGCACGATAACAATATGCGCTTGAGAGTCATCGGCAGCCGTGAGCGGTTTAATGCTGAAATCCTGAAGGGGATTGAGGCGGCAGAAGCGTTGACGGCAAACAATACCGGTTTGACTTTGAGCATTGCCGCCGATTATGGCGGCCGCTGGGATATTTTGCATGCGGCAAATCAGTTGATTGCCGAGGGTGCAACTGAGATTACGGAAGAGGCGTTGTCGCGTTATTTGATGTTGGGCGATGCACCCGAGCCGGATTTGTTTATCCGAACCGGTGGCGAGACGCGCATCAGTAATTTCCTGCTGTGGCAGATGGCGTATGCGGAATTGTATTTTACGGATACGCTGTGGCCTGATTTTAATGAGAAATCGTTGAACGAGGCGATTGTTTCGTTCCAAAAACGGGAGCGCCGCTTCGGGCGGACTTCCGAACAGCTGCCGGTTGAGCAGCAACGGGGTTGAGAACTATGTTGAAACAACGAATTTTAACGGCGCTGTGGCTTTTGCCGCTGATGCTGGGTATGCTGTTTTATGCACCTATGTGGCTGTGGGCTGCGTTTTGCGGCCTGATTGCCATGCTGACTTTGTGGGAATATGCCCGCATGAGTGGCTTGGACAAGCTGAAAATCAACCATTATTTGGCTTCAACGCTGGTGTTCGGCGTGATTGCCTATGCCGGCGGTTGGCAGTTGCCTGATTTGGTTTGGTATGTCGTATTGGCGTTTTGGCTGATTGTCATGCCTTGGTGGCTGAAAGCAAAATGGAAGTTAAACGGCGGCTGGCAGGCTTACACAGTCGGTTGGTTGTTGGTGATGCCGTTTTGGTTCGCACTGGTTTACCTGCGCCCTCAGCCTGAAGACGCGCTGTCTTTATTGGCGATTATGGGTTTGGTGTGGGTGGCCGATATTGGTGCATATTTCTGCGGCAAATCGTTTGGCAAGCGCAAAATTGCGCCGACCATCAGTCCGGGTAAAAGCTGGGAGGGTGCGATCGGCGGCGCATTATGCGTTGCCGTGTACATGACCATCGTATGGAAAGCCGGTTGGCTGGCTTTTGAAGCCGGTTGGTTCAAAACGATTTTGATCGGCTTGATTCTGACCGTTGTCAGCGTGTGCGGCGATTTGCTGGAAAGCTGGCTCAAACGTGCGACCGGTATCAAAGACAGCAGTAATCTGCTGCCGGGACACGGCGGCGTGTTCGACCGTGTGGACAGCCTGATTGCCGTTATCAGCATTTATGCCACCTTTGTATATTTGTTTTAAACCGCCTGTCTCATATGGTTGGGGGAGCTGATTATGTCCGAACAAAAACAGATTTCATCTTTATCGATCTTGGGCGTATTGTTGGCACTCGGATTGATGGCTGCAGCGTTTATTTTGGGCGTGCAGTTTAAGAATCTGCGTCAGCCGGGGACGATTACCGTAAAAGGTTTGGCGGAGAAAAACTTCCAATCCGACAGCGCAACGTGGAATACGGGCGTGAACGCGCACGGCGAGAGCTATCAGGAAGTTTTGGATTTACTGACGGCAAGACGCAAGAAGCTGTCTAAGTTTTTGGGTGAGCAAGGCTTTACGGCGGCTGAAATGAAAGTGGGTCTGCCTGAAGTGTCGCGCGTCTTCAATGAAACCCGCGACGAATTAGGCAACGTAACCCGCACGCCCAACGGCTACGATGGCGACCTCAATATTGTGGTCAACACCAAAAAATTGGACAAAATCCAAGCCGCCCAGCGTGCCATTTTGAATTTCCGTGCGCAAAACGAATTTATCCGCTTCGACAATCCGCAATATTTGTTGGGCAATTTGGAAACCATCAAACGCGATTTGATTACGCAGGCGACTGAGGATGCGCAGAAACGCGCGGCCGAATTTGCCAAAACCGGCGGCGGCAAAGTGGGTGCCATGCGTTCTGCTTCGCAAGGCTCGTTCAACATCTATGCCGACACCGGCAGCAGCGAGGACGACGAGTACGGCGGCTCTTACGATAAAAGCACCGTCGGCAAACAAGTCCGACTGGTTGTTACCATCGAATACGGCATTGAGTAATTCGTTCAGACGGCCTTTTCAGCTGGGAGGCAAAAGGCCGTCTGAAAATTGGAAACGGCAAAGAAATTTATTTCAAACACAATGAATACCGTTTGCACAGCACACTAAAGAACACACCATGACACAACAAGTTCTGACCATATTAGGCAGTACCGGTAGCATAGGCGAAAGCACTTTAGACGTTGTCTCCCGCCATCCCGAAAAATTCCGCGTGTTCGCACTGGCAGGGCATAGGCAGGTGGACAAGCTGGCGGCGCAATGCAAACAGTTCCGCCCGGAATATGCCGTTGTCGGCGATGCCGGCCATGCGGCCGAGCTGGAAAAGAAACTCAAACAAGAAGGCATCAGTACGCAGGTTTTATATGGTTCTCAAGCCTTGATTGATGTCGCCTCTGCCGATGAAGTCAGCGGCGTGATGTGTGCCATTGTCGGCGCGGCCGGTTTGCCGTCGGCTTTGGCCGCCGCTCAAAAAGGCAAAACCATTTATCTGGCAAACAAAGAAACACTGGTGGTTTCCGGCGCATTGTTTATGGAAACCGCCCGTCAAAACGGCGCCACCGTCTTGCCGATTGACAGCGAACACAACGCCATCTTCCAAGTATTGCCAAGGGATTACACAGGCCGTCTGAATGAGCACGGTATCAATTCGATTATCCTGACCGCATCGGGCGGGCCGTTCCTTAATACCGATTTAAGTACATTTGACAGCATTACGCCCGAGCAGGCGGTTAAGCATCCGAATTGGAGCATGGGGCGCAAAATTTCCGTCGATTCCGCGTCAATGATGAATAAGGGCTTGGAGTTGATTGAGGCGCATTGGCTGTTTAACTGTCCGCCGGAAAAACTGGAAGTCGTCATCCATCCGCAATCCGTGATACACAGCATGGTGCGTTATCGCGATGGTTCGGTATTGGCGCAGTTGGGTAATCCCGATATGCGTACGCCGATTGCTTATTGTTTGGGTCTGCCTGAACGTATCGACTCCGGCGTGGGCGAGCTGGATTTCGGTGCATTGTCCGCGTTGACCTTTCAAAAGCCTGACTTTGACCGTTTCCCATGTCTGAAACTTGCCTATCAGGCCATGAATGCAGGCGGCGCCGCACCTTGCGTGCTAAACGCCGCAAACGAAGTTGCTGTGGCCGCTTTTTTAGATAAACGCATCAAGTTTACCGATATTGCCAAAGTTGTTGCCCACTGCCTTGCCCAAGATTTTTCAGACGGCCGTCACGATATTGAAGACCTGCTGGCGCAAGACGCGCAAACACGCAGACAGGCAGAAGCCTTTATCGGCAAACAATAAAGTTTCAATGACAGGCCGTCTGAAACGTCAACCGCTTGGCATTTAGGCAGACAAAATGGAACAACTGCCTTTATAATCGGTTTTCAGACGGCCTTATCCGTTGATCATCACATTCCATACAGGGGATTTTTTTGCAAACCTTTTTAGCCTTTATCGTCGCCATTCTGATTTTGGTCAGCCTGCATGAGTTCGGACACTATATTGTTGCCCGCTGGTGCGGCGTTAAAGTCGTGCGCTTTTCCGTCGGCTTCGGTAAGCCCTTTTTCACCCGAAAACGCGGCGATACCGAGTGGTGTCTTGCCCCGATTCCGCTGGGCGGTTACGTTAAAATGGTCGATACGCGCGAAGGCGAGGTGGCAGAAGCAGATTTGCCCTACGCCTTTGACAAGCAGCATCCGGCCAGGCGCATCGCCATTGTCGCTGCCGGTCCTTTGACTAATTTGATTTTGGCCGTTTTGCTTTACGGTTTGAGCTTTTCCTTCGGCGTGACCGAGTTGCGCCCCTATGTCGGCATGGTCGAACCTGCCAGTATTGCCGCCAAAGCAGGTTTTCAGGCGGGTGATAAGATTGTATCGGTCAACGGAATCGCCGTTAAAGACTGGAGCGATGCACAAACCGAGATGGTGTTGAACCTTGAAGCCGGTCCTGTAAAAGTTGCTGTTCAGACGGCCTCAAATACCCAAGCCATCCGCATAATTGATGCCGCCGGCACGCCTGAAGCAGGTAAAGTTGCGAAAAACCAAGGCAACATCGGCCTTTTGCCTTTTAGAATTACTAACCGCATCGGTAAAGTCTTGGCCAAAAGTCCCGCCGAAAAAGCAGGTTTGAAGGAAAACGACAAACTGCTGACTGCTGATGGGAAGCCCATCGAAAGCTGGCAAGCATGGACGGAACTCTTCCGCGCCAGCCCCGGCAAACGAATCGAGCTGACTTACGAGCGTGACGGTAAAATACTGGCGACCGCTATCCGGCCGGACAGCGTCGAGCAGTCAGCAGGCGTGCTGGTGGGTAGAGCCGGGCTTGCTGCCCAGGCGGATAAAGAGTGGGATAAGACCATCCGCTACCGTTATACACCTTCCGTTGCCCAAGCCTTTGAATTGGGTTGGAACAAAACCGTCAACTATTCGTGGACGACCCTCAAATTTTTCGGAAAACTGGTTACGGGCAATGCCTCTTTGAACCATATTTCCGGCCCCCTGACCATTGCCGATGTCGCCGGACAATCCGCCAAACTCGGATTGCAGAGCTACCTCGAATTTCTGGCCTTGGTCAGCATCAGCTTAGGCGTGTTGAACCTTTTGCCCATCCCCGTTTTAGACGGCGGACATTTGGTTTTTTATACCGCCGAATGGATACGCGGAAAGCCTTTGAGCGAGCGCATACAGGCAGTCGGCCTGCGCTTCGGACTGGCAGCCATGCTTTTGATGATGGCTGTGGCTTTCTTTAATGACATCAACCGTTTGTTTGGATAATTTATGAAACTGAACCAGATTGCTTCCGCTTTAATGGTATTGAGCCTGTCTCCACTGGCATTGGCTGACTTTACCATTCAGGACATCCGCGTCGAAGGCCTGCAGCGCACCGAGCCGAGTACCGTCTTCAACTACCTGCCCGTTAAAGTCGGTGATAATTTCAATGATGCGCGCAGTGAAGAAATCATCAAAAAACTCTACGCAACCGGTTTCTTTGACGACGTACGCGTCGAAACCATGGACAATCAAGTCCTGCTGACCGTGATTGAGCGTCCAACCATCAGCTCGCTCAATATTACCGGCGCGAAAATGCTGCAAAACGATGCCATCAAGAAAAACCTTGAAGCCTTCGGTTTGGCGCAATCCCAATACTTCAACCAAGCAACGCTGAACCAAGCCGTTGCCGGTTTGAAAGAAGAGTATTTGAGCCGTGGCAAACAGTCTGTCCAAATCACTCCGACTGTAACCAAACTCGCCCGTAACCGCGTATCTATCGATATTGCCATCGAAGAGGGCAAATCTACCAAGATTACCGATATTTCCTTTGAAGGCAACGAAGTTTATTCCGACCGCCGCCTGCTGAAACAAATGTCCCTGAGCGAAGGTGGTATGTGGACTTGGATCACTAAGAGCAATCAGTTCAATGAGCAAAAATTTGCTCAGGACATGGAAAAAATCACCAATTACTACCAAAACAACGGCTACTTCAACTTCCGTATTTTGGATACCGATATCCAAACCAACGAAGACAAAACCAAGCAGACCATTAAAGTAACCGTCAGCGAAGGCGACCGCTTCCGCTGGGGCAATGTACGCATCGAAGGCGATACGCTGGAAGTGCCGAAAGAAGATTTGGAAAAACTGCTGACCATGAAGCCGGGCAAATGGTACGAGCGCGCGCAAATGTCCAATTCGCTCGAAGCCATCCAAAACCGCATGGGTCAGGCAGGTTACGCATTCAGCGAAATCAATGTCCAACCGATTCCAAATGCCGAAACACATACCGTTGATTTCGTGCTGACCGTTCAACCGGGCCGCAAAATCTATGTGAACGAAATCAACATTACCGGCAACAACAAAACCCGTGACGAAGTCATCCGCCGCGAGTTGCGCCAAATGGAATCGGCGCCTTACGACTCTGCCAAACTGCAACGTTCTAAAGAGCGCGTTGAGTTGTTGGGCTACTTCGACAACGTTCAATTTGATGCGGTTCCTGTGGCCAATACGCCTGACCAAGTTGACCTGAACATGAGCCTGACCGAACGTTCTACCGGATCGCTCGACTTGAGCGCGGGTTGGGTTCAGGATACCGGTTTGGTGATGTCTGCCGGCGTGGCTCAAGACAACCTGTTCGGTACGGGTAAATCCGTTGCCCTGCGCGCTTCCCGCAGTAAAACCACAGTAAACGGCTCGTTGTCGTTTACCGACCCATACTTCACACCTGACGGCGTAAGCTTGGGCTACGACCTTTACGGCAAGTCTTACGACCCGCGTAAAGCTTCTTCCAGCGCGAAACAATATAAAACTACAACTTTCGGCGGCGGTTTGCGTATCGGTATTCCGGTTACCGAATATGACCGTGTAAACTTCGGTTTGGCCGCAGAGCGTCTGACCGTGAATACCTACAAAGGCGCGCCTAAACGCTATGCTGACTTTATCAACCAATACGGTAAAGGCGACGGTAGCGGCGTGGGTAACTTCAAAGGCTGGTTGTACAAAGGTACCATCGGCTGGGGCCGCAACAAAACCGACAATGCCTTGTGGCCGACCCGCGGTTACCTGACCGGCGTAAACGGCGAAATCGCCTTGCCGGGCAGCGACCTGCAATACTACACCCTGACCCACAACCAAACTTGGTTCTTCCCGTTGAGCAAAGATTTCACGCTGATGCTGGGTGGCGAAGTCGGTTATGGCAACGGCTACGGCAAAACCAAAACCATGCCGTTCTTTGAAAACTTCTACGGCGGCGGCTTAGGCTCTGTCCGCGGCTTTGAAAGCGGTACGCTGGGCCCGAAAGTCTATGACGAATACGGCGAGAAGATCAGCTACGGCGGTAACAAAAAAGCCAACGTTTCCGCAGAGTTGCTCTTCCCGATGCCGGGCATTAAAGATTCGCGTACCGTCCGTCTGAGCCTGTTTGCCGATGCGGGCAGCGTGTGGGATGACAAAACTTACAACGACAGCAGCAGCAATTCTTATTACACCAACGGCGCGCTCCAAAACGTGTATGGCGTAGGCACAACGCACAAATCGACATTCAAAAACGAATTGCGTTACTCTGCCGGTGCTGCCGTGACTTGGCTCTCTCCGCTGGGTCCGATGAAGTTCAGTTATGCTTATCCGATTAAGAAAAAAGAAGGCGACGAAATCCAACGCTTCCAATTCCAACTCGGTACAACATTCTGATGATGTTTAGGCCGTCTGAAACCGGGTTTGTCCGTTTCAGACGGCCTCATGGCAGATTGGCGGCAAGCTTATTGCAAACCGCCCGTTTGTTTTCAAGCAAGGATTTTTATCATGAGTAAAATAGCCGACACCCTCCGTGTCCTCGCCGTAGCCCTGCCGGGTTTCGTGCTTTTGCCGCAAGCGGCGGCGGATGGCGTGCAGAAAATCGGTTTTATCAATACCGAGCGCGTTTATCAGGAATCCAAGCAGGCGCAAAGCATTCAGATGACTTTGGAAAAAGAGTTCAAAAGCCGTCAAACCGCCTTGCAAAAGTTGCAGCAGGAAGGCGAGGCTTTGGAGCGAAAACTGAGCGGCGACAAGCTCAGCGACAGCCAAAGGGAAGCGGAAACCCAAAAGTGGCGCAATCTGGTACAGAAATTCCGCAAGCAGCAGGCCGAGTTGGCAGAAGACTACAATCTGCGCCGCAATGAAGAATTCGCCGCGCTCCAGCAAAATGCCAACCGCGTCATCGTCGATTTGGCCAAACACGAAGGTTACGACTTCATCTTGCAGGACGTGATTTACGTCAACGGCCGTTACGACATTACCGACAGCGTTATCAAAGCCCTAAATGCTCACTGACTCTGCTCGGCAGCGAATGTGATATATAGACAAACCTAAGGCCGTCTGAAACCCAAACCGGCATCTTTCAGACGGCCTGACATCTTGACGGCAGATTATCATGACTTCACAAGCATACACCCTGTCCCAAATCGTTTCCCAACTTGGCGGCGAATGGAAAGGCGAAGACATCGCCATTACCGCCGTCCGTCCGTTGGATCAGGCGCAGGCGGAACACATCAGCTTTTTGGCCAATCCGAAATACAAAGCCGAAGTGCACGACAGCCAAGCAGGCGCAGTGATTGTGTCGCCGAAAGCCGCAGACGAATTTGCGGGCCGCAACCTGATTGTGGCTGCCGACCCTTATCTTTATTTTGCCAAAGTGGCACGATTGTTCTCGCCGATTGTCAAAGCACAGGGTGGCGTACATCCGACTGCCGTTGTCGAGGCCAGTGCCAAAGTGCCGGCAAGCTGCGAAATCGGCGCGAATGCCTATATCGGCGCGAATACCGTATTGGGCGAAGGCTGCCGTATTTTGGCCAATGCCGTTGTTCAACACGATTGCACGTTGGGCGATGAAGTCGTGTTGCATCCCAACTCTGTCATCTATTACGGCTGTACTTTGGGCAACCGTGTCGAAATCCACAGCGGCGCCGTCATCGGCGCGGACGGTTTCGGCTTAGCCTTCGCCGGCGATTCATGGTTTAAAATTCCGCAAACCGGCGCAGTCACGCTGGGCGATGATGTGGAAATCGGTTCGAACACCAATATCGACCGTGGCGCAATGAGCGACACGACCGTCGGCAACGGCACCAAAATCGACAACCAAGTCCAAATCGGCCACAACTGCAAAATCGGTTCGCACACCGTTATCGCCGCCAAGACCGGCATTTCCGGCAGCGTCACCATCGGCAATTATTGCATTATCGGCGGCGGCGTCGGCACGGTCGGACACATCGAAATCGCCGATAAAACCACCATCGGCGGCGGTACATCCGTTACCCACAGCATTACCGAAAGCGGCCAGCATTTGGCCGGTATTTTCCCGATGTCGGGCTACAAAGACTGGGCGCGAAATGCCGTTTATATCCACCGTTTGAGCGAAATGAACAAACGCCTCAAAACGCTGGAAAAACAGCTTGCCGACAGCGACGAAGCCTAAAGGCGGCGCAAACAGTCCGCACTCCGCATCCGAATACGTTTAAACCCAATACAAACAAGGAAAGACGAACATCATGGACGTACAACTCCCGATCGAAGCCAAAGACATTCAAAAACTTATCCCACACCGTTATCCGTTTTTGCAACTCGACCGCATTACTGCGTTTGAACCGATGAAAACCCTGACTGCGATTAAAAACGTCACCATGAACGAGCCGCAGTTTCAAGGCCACTTTCCCGACCTGCCCGTGATGCCCGGCGTGTTGATTATCGAAGCCATGGCGCAAGCGTGCGGCACACTCGCCATCCTCAGCGAAGGTGGCCGCAAAGAAAACGAATTCTTCTTCTTCGCCGGTATCGACGACGCCCGTTTCAAACGCCAAGTCATCCCCGGCGACCAACTGGTTTTTGAAGTCGAGCTGCTGACCAACAAACGCGGTATCGGCAAATTTAACGCCGTTGCCAAAGTCGACGGCCAAGTTGCCGTTGAAGCCGTGATTATGTGCGCCAAACGCGTGGTGTAAGAATGGGACAGGCCGTCTGAAAGTTCAGACGGCATCTTGCAGGCAATACCTGTATCAGACAGCAAGGAGACAGCATGACCCTTATCCATCCGATCGCCGTCATCGACCCTAAAGCCGAACTTGACTCCAGCGTCAAAGTCGGCCCATACAGCATCATCGGCCCCAATGTGCAAATCGGCGCGAATACCGAAATCGGCCCGCACGTCGTCATCAACGGTCATACGACCATCGGTGAAAACAACCGCATTTTCCAATTTGCCAGCCTCGGCGAAATTCCGCAGGACAAAAAATACCGCGACGAGCCGACCAAGCTGATTATCGGCAACGGCAACACCATCCGCGAATTTACGACGTTCAACCTCGGTACGGTTACCGGCATCGGCGAAACCCGTATCGGCGACGACAACTGGATTATGGCCTACTGCCACCTCGCCCATGACTGCGTGGTCGGCAACCATACCATCTTCGCCAACAACGCCTCACTTGCAGGTCACGTTACCATCGGCGACTACGTCGTCTTGGGCGGCTACACGCTGGTGTTCCAATTCTGCCAAATCGGTGACTACGCCATGACCGCGTTTGCCGCCGGCGTACACAAAGACGTACCGCCGTACTTTATGGCTGCAGGCTACCGCGCCGAACCGGCCGGCCTCAACAGCGAAGGTATGCGCCGCAACGGTTTCACTGCCGAACAGATTGCCTCCGTCAAAGATGCGTATAAAACCATTTACCATCGCGGCATTCCGTTTGAAGAAGCTAAGACAGAGATTCTGAAACGCGCCGAAACCCAAAGCGAATTGGCGGTATTTAAAGACTTTTTTGCACAATCCACACGCGGCATTATCCGTTGATTGATGGATTGAAGGCCGTCTGAAACTTTTTCAGACGGCCTTTGGATTGCAAAAATCCGCGTAGTAGGGCAGGTTTCTGCCCGTTTGCTGTCGATGCCGTCTGAAAACGGTTGGGCAAATGACCGCCCCAAAATCTTTTAGCTTCCGAACCTCAACAATATGAACTCCAATCCTTCCCCCCTTATCGCCATCAGCGTCGGCGAAGCTTCCGGCGACTTGCTCGGCGCACATTTAATCCGTGCCATTAAGGCGCGTTGCCCGAATGCGCGGTTTACCGGCATCGGCGGCGAGCGCATGAAGGCGGAGGGTTTTGAGAGTTTGTACGATCAGGAAAAGCTGGCGGTGCGCGGTTTTGTTGAGGTCATCAAACGCCTGCCGCAGATTTTGAAAATCCGCAAAGGGCTGGTGAACGATTTGCTCCGCCTCAAGCCGGATGTGTTTATCGGCATCGATGCGCCGGACTTTAATCTCGGCGTGGCCGAAAAACTCAAGCAGGCAGGCATTCATACCATTCATTATGTCAGCCCGTCGGTTTGGGCGTGGCGGCGCGAACGGGTCAATAAAATCGTACATCAGGTCAACCGCGTGTTGTGCCTATTTCCGATGGAACCGCAGCTATATATCGATGCCGGCGGCAAGGCTGAGTTTGTCGGCCATCCGATGGCGCAAACCATGCCGGTGGAAGCGGATAGGGCGGCGGCACGGCAGAAGCTGGGCGTACCTGCGGACGTGCCCGTGTTTGCCATCTTGCCCGGCAGCCGCGTGAGCGAAATCGATTACATGGCGGCGGTGTTTTTTCAGACGGCCTTATTGCTGCTGAAACGTTATCCGAAGGCACAGTTTTTGCTGCCTGTGGCGACGGCCGCAACGCGCAAACGCATTAGTGAAATTTTGGCGCAGCCTGAGTTCGCAGCCCTTCCCATCACGCTGACCGACAAGCAGTCGGATACGGTTTGCGCCGCTGCCGACGTGGTATTGGTCACCAGTGGTACGGCGACTTTGGAAGTGGCCTTGTGCAAGCGGCCTATGGTTATCAGCTACAAAATTTCGCCGCTAACTTATGCGTATGTGAAAAACAAAATCAAAGTGCCGCATGTCGGTTTGCCCAATATTCTGTTGGGTAAAGCCGCCGTTCCCGAGCTGCTGCAACACGATGCCGTCCCTGAAAAACTGGCACAGGCCGTGGCAGACTGGTATGACCGCCCTGAAGCCGTGGCCGCGTTGGAACAGGATTTTCACGCCTTGCATCTGCTGTTGAAAAAAGATACGGCGGCATTGGCTGCGGCGGCAGTATTGGAAGAAGCCGGATTTTCAGACGGCCTGAAAGACAAGTAAGGAAAATACATGAATTTATTGGGAGCATTGGCCAAGGTTGGCAGCCTGACGATGGTGTCGCGCATTTTAGGCTTTGTGCGCGATACGATTATCGCCCGTGCGTTTGGTGCAGGCATGGCGACGGATGCGTTTTTTGTCGCGTTTAAACTGCCCAACCTGCTGCGGCGAGTGTTTGCAGAGGGCGCATTTGCCCAAGCCTTCGTACCGATTTTGGCGGAATACAAAGAAACCCGCTCGCCCGAAGCCACGCAGGCGTTTGTGCGTCATGTGGCCGGCATGCTGTCGTTTGTGCTGGTCATCGTTACTGCGCTGGGCATACTTGCCGCGCCGTGGGTGATTTATGTTTCTGCGCCCGGTTTTGCCAAAGAAGCCGATAAGTTTCAGCTCTCCATCGACTTGCTGCGGGTGACGTTTCCTTATATTTTTTTGATTTCTTTGTCGTCTTTTGTCGGCTCAATACTCAATTCCTATCATAAATTCGGCATTCCCGCCTTTACGCCGACTTTTTTGAACATCTCCTTTATCGTCTTTTCCCTGTTCTTCGTGCCGTATTTTGATCCGCCTGTTATGGCTTTGGCGTGGGCGGTATTTGTCGGCGGCGTGTTGCAGCTGGTGTTCCAACTGCCTTGGTTGGCGAAACTGGGTTTCTTGAAAATGCCCAAACTCAGCTTTAAAGACGCAGCGGTCAACCGCGTAATGAAACAGATGGCGCCGGCTATTTTGGGCGTGAGCGTGGCGCAGATTTCCTTGGTTATCAACACCATTTTTGCCTCGTTTTTACAGTCCGGCAGCGTGTCATGGATGTATTACGCCGACCGACTGATGGAATTGCCAACCGGTGTTTTGGGCGTGGCACTCGGTACAATCTTATTGCCTACCTTGTCCAAACACGCTGCCAGTCAGGATACCGAGCAATTTTCCGGTCTGCTCGACTGGGGTTTGCGCCTGTGCATGCTGCTGACCCTACCTGCCGCCGTCGGCCTTGCCGTGTTGTCTTTCCCGTTGGTTACGACCTTGTTCATGTACCGTGAATTTACGCTGCACGACGCGCAAATGACCCAACACGCGCTCATTGCTTATTCCTTTGGCTTGATCGGGCTGATTATGATTAAAGTATTGGCACCCGGCTTCTACGCGCGCCAAAACATCAAAACCCCCGTTAAGGTCGCTATTTTCACGCTGATTTGCACACAGTTGATGAACCTCGCTTTCATTTCGCCGCTCAAACACGTCGGTCTGTCCCTTGCTATCGGTTTGGGCGCGTGTCTGAATGCAGGTTTGCTGTTTTTCCTTTTGCGCAAACACGGCATCTATCGCCCCGGTAAATGTTGGGCAGCGTTTTTGGTTAAAATGGTCATCTCTTTGGTCGTCATGGGCGGCGGTTTGTGGCTGGCGCAATATTATCTGCCGTTTGAATGGGTACACGTCGGCGGCTTTAAAAAAGCAGGCCAACTCTGCGTCCTGATTGCCTTGGGCGGCGGCCTCTACTTCGTTTCCCTCGTCGCGCTCGGCTTCCGTCCGCACCATTTCCGCAGGGTGGAAAAATAAGCGGCCGTAGTGCGTATTGCTTTGGCTTAAAGGCTATTCACTAAAAAGGCCGTCTGAAACATTTTCAGACGGCCTTTTCTTGCTTTACGTTTTAACTGTAAAGCTTCGCTCCTTTTTTGACGAACTCAATCGCTTTTTCTTCCATGCCCTGCCGTTGGGCTTTTTGCTTGTCGGCGTAGTCGCGCACTTCCTGCGTGATTTTCATCGAGCAGAATTTGGGACCGCACATTGAGCAGAAGTGGGCGATTTTCGCGCCTTCGGCAGGCAGGGTTTCGTCGTGGAAGCTCTCGGCGCGTTCGGGGTCGAGGCTGAGGCGGAATTGGTCGCGCCAGCGGAACTCGAAACGCGCTTTGCTTAAGGCGTTGTCGCGCAACTGTGCGCCCGGCCAGCCTTTGGCGAGGTCGGCGGCATGGGCGGCGAGCTTGTAGGTGATGATGCCGGTGCGCACGTCTTCTTTGTCGGGCAGGCCGAGATGCTCTTTCGGGGTAACGTAGCAGAGCATGGCTGTGCCGTACCAGCCGATATTGGTCGCGCCTATGCCCGAGGTGATGTGGTCGTAGCCGGGGGCGATGTCGGTAACGAGCGGGCCGAGTGTGTAGAAAGGCGCTTCAAAGCAGTGTTGCAACTCTTCGGTCATGTTTTCTTTCACGCGTTGCAACGGTACATGGCCCGGGCCTTCGATCATGACTTGTACGTCGTGTTTCCACGCTTTGGCAGTCAATTCGCCCAAAGTGTGCAGCTCGGCGAATTGGGATTCGTCGTTGGCATCGGCAATGCAGCCGGGGCGCAGGCCGTCGCCGAGGCTGAACGATACGTCGTAGGCTTTCATGATTTCGCAGATTTCGTCGAAATGCGTGTAGAGGAAGTTTTCCTGATGGTGGGCAAGACACCATTTCGCCATGATGGAGCCGCCGCGCGATACGATGCCTGTGAGGCGGTCGGCCGTCATCGGCACATAGCGCAGCAATACGCCTGCGTGCAGGGTGAAATAGTCCACGCCTTGTTCCGCCTGCTCGATTAAGGTGTCGCGCACCAAATCCCAAGTCAAATCTTCGGCGATGCCGCCGGTTTTTTCCAAAGCTTGGTAAATCGGCACTGTGCCGATGGGGACGGGCGCGTTGCGGATAATCCATTCGCGCGTTTCGTGGATGTGCGCGCCGGTGGATAAGTCCATAATCGTGTCCGCGCCCCAACGCAGCGACCACACCATTTTTTCGACTTCTTCGGTCAGGCTGGAGGTTACGGCGGAATTGCCCAAGTTGCCGTTGATTTTGACGCGGAAGTTGCGGCCGATAATCATCGGTTCGAGTTCGGGGTGGTTGATGTTGGCAGGGATAATCGCGCGTCCGGCGGCGATTTCTTGGCGCACAAATTCGGGCGTGATTTGGTCGGGGTGGGTTGGGATGTTCGCGCCGAAACTTTGCCCTGCGTGTTGTTTCAAGAGTTTGGCGTATTCGGGCCGTCTGAAAAGCTCGTCCAACTTCATGCGTTCGCGTATGGCGGCAAACTCCATTTCCGGCGTGATGATGCCTTGGCGGGCGTAGTGAAGCTGGGTTACGTTTCGGCCTGCTTTGGCGCGGCGCGGACGGGTGATTTGGTTGAAACGCAGATGGGCGGTTTTCGGGTCGTGCGCGCGTTCGGTGCCGTATTCGCTGGAGAGCTTGGGCAGGATTTCGGTATCGCCGCGTTCGTCCAGCCATGCGGTGCGGACGTGCGGCAGACCCTGTTTCAAGTCGATGTGTGCCGCCGGATCGCCGTATGCGCCGCTGGTGTCGTACACCGGAATCGGCGGATTGGCTTCCGTACCTTGCGCAGTGTAGGTGTCGTCCTGACGGATTTCGCGCAAAGGCACGCGGATGTCGGCGCGGCTGCCCGGGATATAGACGCGGTCGGAGTTGGGATATTGGAAGCGGATGCCGATGTCTTCGCTCAAGTTGGAAAGACGGCGCGCCTCATCGCCGGTTTTTTTAGTAGTAGTCATAAAAATTGCTCCTGTTTCTCGGTTATGAAATGGAAACAGGAGCATTGCTTTTTTTCAGACGGCCTTGCGGATATCTTCAATCGACCGTCTAAAATCACATTTGCCGAAACTCCCCACGCAGGTATTATCCTGTTCGGGTGTAAAGGGTATTTCTCAGCCGCTCGGTTTGAAAGCAGCACCCCTGTTTCTTTATTAACGAAAATTAAACCACGCGGCCGGTTTTTTGTAAAGCAACGTTTGGATATTTTCTGTCAAAAACGCTTGACAGCAATTCCGCCTTTCTGTATAGTTACAACTTCTGACGCGGGATGGAGCAGCATGGTAGCTCGTCGGGCTCATAACCCGAAGGTCGTAGGTTCGAATCCTGCTCCCGCAACCAAATATAAAAATCCCCTGCAATCGCAGGGGATTTTGCTTTATGCGGCATTTATTGCTGATGAATTGATGGAAAGGCCGTCTGAACCATTGGGTTTCAGACGGCCTTTTGCTGTCTTGCGGCGGGGTTTGGGTAAAAATGCGACAGACTTTTTTCAGACGGCCTCTTCCGATTTGGGCTTGTTGTCGTTGCGCAGGTGTTCTTTGAGGCGTTGCAATTCTTTTTTGTCCAACCATTTATTGCGCGAACGTTGCAACAGAATCACCAATGCGGCGATTTCGTTACGCATATTGGTGCTGAGCCAGAGGAAGCCTTGCCAGTCGTAATGCAGGCGGGCGGCCGGTTTGCTTAGTTCGGCATTGAGCGAAGTATCGATGCGGATGCGGCGGGCGTAGTGGCCTTTGATGAGGCGGACGGTCAGGCGCAGTTCGCGTTGGAGTTGGTTGAAGTGGCGGTCGAGCAGGCGGATTTCGCTTTCGTTGAGCGTGGGCGCGCGCAGTTTGGCGGCGGTGGTCAGGAGCAGCTCGGTGGTGTTGACGATTTTGCGGTGGGCATGCTGCATGGCTTCCATCATATTGTTGCTGATGTGGCTTTCGCCGGATGTTGCGGCCAGATGGCTGCGGCTTTTGACCATGCGGGCGTTGATTTTGCGCATTTTAATCATGTTTTGCTCCAAGCGCTCGCGCGTCATGCGCTTGCCGTTGCTGATTTCGGCAATCATTTTGGCGCAGTCGGTGAGGTTGTCGGCAAGCATGAAGCGCCACATCAGGGTGGAGCGCAGGGGCAGGAGTTTGGCGGCGGCAATGGCGATGGCGGCACCAATCAAAACGTTCATGGCGCGCATCAGGCCGCTGTCGAGCCAGTGGTGGCTGCTGTCGCCGATGAGCATGCACATGGTCAAACCGGCAAGCATGGCGACATAGCCGTTTTTGCCGACCGCAGACCAACCGGCCACTGCGCTGGCGGCACCGATAATCAGATAGAAGAAAACGTCGTCTTGCAAATAATGTTGGTTCAACCATAAAACGGTCAACCCAACACCCAAACCGATGGCCGTGCCGAGCATGCGTTCGACCGCTTTGGAGTAAATCGCGCCTTGGAATTGCAGCATGCCGAGGACGACAAAGACGGTCATGCCGATCCACTCGCCGTGTTGCAGGTGGAAGACTTTCGCCAACAGGGTGGAGAACACGATTGCCAAGCCGAGGCGGAAGGCGTGGATATGGCGGCGATAGCGGTAGCGTTCGTAGGCGTTGAGCCAGCGTTCGGAAAAATGGAGGCGTTCGGATTGGGCAGGCATGTTGTAAGACGTATCAGTATGTGGGGATGTAAATTATAACTGATTGGTAAAGCAGATGAAATTTTAACTGCTCCCCAACGGCTTGTCCTATTGCGGATTTTATCTGCCGCAAGCGGATATAATGGCGGCTTTGAATCAGACAGGTGGTGAAGAAATGGCGACGGTTTTAAGCGCAGGCGTGGACGAAGCGGGACGCGGCCCTTTGGTCGGCAGCGTATTTGCGGCGGCAGTGATTTTGCCGGAACATTTTGACTTGCCGGGTTTGACCGACTCAAAAAAACTGAGCGAAAAAAAGCGCGATATGTTGGCGCAGATGATTAAGGAACAGGCGGTTGCGTGGAGCATTGCCTTTGCCGATCCTGACGAAATCCTGCAACTGAACATCCTGCACGCAACCATGGCCGCGATGAAGCGCGCAGTCGAGGGGCTGTCGGTCACTCCCGACAAAGTGTGGATAGACGGCAACCGCGTGCCGAAAGATTTGAATGTTCCTGCCGAAGCCGTGGTCAAAGGCGACAGCAAAATTATTGAAATCTCCGCCGCTTCGGTTTTGGCCAAAACCGCGCGTGATGCGGAAATGTATGAATTGGCGAAACGCTATCCGCAATACGGGTTTGACCGCCACAAAGGCTACGGTACGGCGCAACATTTGGCCGCGTTGAAACAATACGGCGTCTTGCCGGAACACCGCCGCAATTTCGCACCGGTCAAAACCTTATTGGCACAAGGCAATCTGTTTGAAGAATGAAAGCATATCAAAAGGCCGTCTGAAAGATTTCAGACGGCCTTATTTTTGGAAAAGTATTATTTCAACGCAGCCAAACACTCTTTAATCAACTCAGGGCCGCGATAAATCAAACCGCTGTACACTTGAACCGCACTGGCGCCCAAGCGGATTTTTTCTGCCGCGTCCGTGCCGTTCATGATGCCGCCGACGCCGATAATCGGCAGCTTGCCGTCAATGCGTTCCGCCAAAAGTTTCAACACTTGATTGCTTTTCTCGCGTACGGGCAAGCCGCTCAAGCCGCCTTGTTCGCCTGCGAGCGGATGGCTGCCCAAGCTGGATTTGTCGATGGTCGTGTTGGTGGCGATGATGCCGTCCATTTCCACGGATTTGACCACATGGGCGATGTCGTCGATTTGTGCTTCGTCCAAATCCGGCGCGATTTTAACCGCCAGTGGCACATATTTGCCATGCGCAGCCGCCAGTTGCGCCTGTTTGTTTTTCAAGGCTTCCAACAATGCGCTCAACTCGTCGCCGCCCTGCAAGGCACGCAGGTTTTTTGTATTGGGGGAGGAAATATTGACCGTGATGTAGCTCGCATGGGCGTAGGCTTTTTCCAAGCAAATCAGATAATCGTCGGCCGCGTTTTCAATCGGCGTAACGGCATTTTTACCGATGTTGATGCCCAAAATGCCTTTAAAGCGGCTGTTTTCAATGTTGCGGATCATCGCGTCGATGCCGTGGTTGTTGAAACCCATGCGGTTGATGATGCCTTGGTGTTCGGGAACACGGAAAAGGCGCGGCTGCGGATTGCCCGGCTGCGGCTTGGGCGTTACCGTGCCGATTTCGACAAAGCCGAAACCTAAAGCGGCAAACGCATCGATACACTCGCCGTTTTTGTCTAAACCTGCCGCCAAGCCGACCGGATTGGGCAGCTGCAAACCCATCAGCTCGGTTGGCCGGGTGTGGCTGTCCACCTTGGGCAGCAGGCCGAGTTTTTCGATAGAACGCAAACTGTTGAGCGTGAAATGATGGGCCTTTTCTGCATCGAAACGGAACAGTATGGGGCGGACGAGTGAATACATGGCGGCGGCTTTCTGAACGGTTGATGAATTTGGCGTTATTTTACCTGAAACCGTCAAACTGCCCCAAACGTCTGTATCGATATGATTTTATTGTTTGGCGTCAAATGAAAATAAATAGGGCTTTTGCGTGTAGTCGGATAGTTCATTAAAATGGTAAGAGAGAGGCTTTTCAGACGGCCTGATGGATGTATCAAAAGGCCGTCTGAAAAGTTTTGATTTGATTGTTTACCTGATACAGGAAGATTTTTATGAAACAGGCGGTTGATCCTTATGCGAGTTTCCGTGAACTGACGCTGCGGGGGATGATACTCGGCGCGTTGATTACGGTGATTTTTACGGCATCCAATGTGTATTTGGGCTTGAAGGTGGGCTTGACTTTTGCGTCTTCGATTCCGGCTGCGGTAATTTCGATGGCGGTTTTGAAGTTTTTTAAAGGCAGCAATATTCTGGAAAATAATATGGTGCAGACTCAGGCTTCAGCCGCGGGTACGCTCTCCAGTATTATTTTTATCTTGCCGGGTTTGCTGATGGCCGGTTATTGGGCGGGCTTTCCGTTTTGGCAGACTACGCTGCTGTGTATGTCCGGTGGTATTTTGGGCGTGATTTTCACTGTGCCTTTGCGTTATGCGATGGTGGTGAAGAGCGATTTGCCTTATCCGGAAGGCGTGGCGGCGGCTGAGATTTTGAAGGTTGGCGACCATGATGCGGACCAACAGGAAGGCGGCAGCGGTATCAAGGAATTGGTGTCGGGCGGCGCTCTGGCCGGTTTGATGAGCTTCTGCGCAAGCGGTTTGCGCGTGGTGGCGGACAGCGCGAGCTTTTGGTTTAAAGGCGGCGCGTCGGTGTTCCAAGTGCCGATGGGCTTTTCTTTGGCTTTGCTGGGCGCGGGCTATTTGGTCGGCCTGACCGGCGGTATCGCGATTTTGCTGGGTATTTCGATTGCCTGGGGTGTGGCCGTGCCTTATCTGTCGGCGCATATTCCGCAACCTGCCGATATGGAGATGATTCCTTTTGCAATGTCTTTGTGGAAGGAAAAAGTCCGTTTTATCGGCGCGGGTACGATCGGTATTGCCGCTATTTGGACGCTGTTGACTTTGATGAAACCGATGGTCGAGGGTATGCGCCTGTCTTTCCGCAATTTCGGCGGCGTGCAGATGACTGAGCGTACGGAACAGGATTTGTCGCCTAAGGCGATGATTGCCTGGGTGTTGGCGATGATGCTGGTGTTGGGCGTGTCTTTCTTCCACTTTATCGGCGACTCGCATATTTCCGGCGGTTTGGCTTGGCTGTTGGTGGTCGTGTGTACGCTGCTGGCTTCGATTATCGGCTTTTTGGTGGCCGCGGCTTGCGGTTATATGGCCGGTTTGGTCGGTTCGTCTTCCAGCCCGATTTCGGGTGTGGGCATCGTCTCTATCGTTATCATTTCGCTGGTGTTGCTGCTGGTTGGCGAATCCGGCGGCTTGATGACGGACGAGGCAAACCGCAAATTCCTGCTGGCGTTGACGCTGTTTTGCGGCGCGTCTGTGATTTGTGTGGCTTCGATTTCCAATGACAACCTGCAGGATTTAAAAACGGGTTATCTGGTAAAGGCAACGCCTTGGAAACAGCAGGTTGCGTTGATTGTCGGTTGCGTTGTCGGTGCATTGGTGATTTCACCTGTGTTGGAGCTTTTGTATGAAGCCTACGGCTTTACCGGCGCAATGCCGCGTGAAGGCATGGATGCGGCACAAGCCCTTGCCGCGCCTCAGGCAACTTTGATGACCACCATCGCCCAAGGTATTTTCTCGCACAATCTGCAATGGGATTATATTTTCACCGGCGTGGCCATTGGCGTGGCGTTGATTGCGGTCGATTTCACATTGCGCAAATCCTCCGGCGGCAAGCGCGCCTTGCCGGTATTGGCCGTGGGCATGGGCATTTACCTGCCGCCGTCTGTGAATATGCCGATTGTGATCGGCGCGGTATTGGCGGCTGTGTTGAAATCCGTCATCGCCCGTCGTCAAGAAAACCGTGAAGGCCGTCTGAAAAATGCGGAACGTATCGGTACGCTGTTCTCTGCCGGTTTGATTGTCGGCGAGAGCCTGATCGGTGTGATTATGGCGTTTATCATTGCCTTCTCCGTAACCAACGGCGGTTCGGATGCGCCTTTGGCCCTGAACCTGGAAAACTGGGATACGGCCGCCAAATGGCTGGGCTTGGCGTTTTTTGTCTTCGGTATGTTCGTGTTTGCACGTCGCGTGTTGAAAGCAGGACGTTAAGTTTGTAGGTTGAGAAAAGGCCGTCTGAAACCCAAAAAATTGGGGTTTCAGACGGCCTTTTTAGTGGAAATTTGTTTGGAATGATTTTAGGAAGTTTGGGTATAATTATCGCGGGGCTGGTAGCAAAAAAGCCCCATTGCAGTGGGGCTTTGTGCTGAAACCGCCCTAGAAAGGATGGTTTCAATCATGAAACATACCACTCGCACGGGTCGTTCATGGCTGAGACTGCGGACAGTCGTTAGGATTATCTTAACCCTGTTCCTGCTCTTAGTCAATTAAACGGCTGAAAACAAAAAACTGTTTTTCAGTTTCCGCCTGTTTGTCATGAACGGGCGGTTTTTTATTGTTTAACGCTGATTCAAACAATCTGCAATCGCTTTGGCAATTTTGGCACTGGCGCCTTGGTGTTGCGAAATGAATTGCTCGGTGTGGCTGATCAGTTGTTGGCGCAGGGTTTCATCGTCGAGGTATTGGCGCGTGGTTCTGTACCAGGCTTCGGCGGTTTCGACACGGACGGCGGCTTTGGCTTCGACTGCGCCTTTGCAGGCTTGGGCGAAGTTGTAGTTGGAGTAGCCGAAGAGGGTGGGGACGCGGCAGGAGATGGGTTCGATGATGTTTTGGCAGCCGGCATCAACGAGGCTGCCGCCGACGAAGGCAATATCTGCGCTGAGGTAGTAGGCGGCCAGTTCGCCCATGCTGTCGCCTATCCAAACTTGTGTATCTGGGGAAACGGGTTGTCCGTCGCTGCGTTTTTGGACGGTATAACCAAGCGATTTGGCGGTATCATAGGCCGTCTGAAAGTTTTCAGGGTGGCGCGGTACGATGACCAGCAAGGCATTGCCGCGGTAGCCCTGCCATGCTTTGAGGAGCAGCTCGGCTTCATCCGTGCCTTTGTACACGCGCGTGCTGGCGCAGACGACGACGGGGCGTGCGCCGATGCGTTCTTTAAAGGCGACGGCAAGCGGACGCAAGTCGTCGGGGGGCGCGATGTCGTATTTGGTGTTGCCGCAGACGTGGACGTTGGACGCGCCGATAAGGTGAAGGCGTTCGGCATCGGCGGCGGTTTGGGCAAAGCAGCCGGAGAGGCTCTGCATGGCAGGCTCGACCAGCTTGCGGATTTTGAGGTAGCCGCGTTGGGATTTTTCGGAGAGGCGCGCGTTGGCCAAAAAGAGGGGAATGCCTGCTTCTTGGCAGCTGTGCATCAAGTTGGGCCAGATTTCGGTTTCCATCAAAATGCCGCAGATGGGGCGGTGTTCGGCTAAAAATCGGGCTACCCATTCGGATTTGTCGTAGGGCAGGTAACGGCATTGCGCCTCGGGGAACAGGGATTGCGCGGTGGCGCGGCCGGTCGGCGTCATTTGGGTAATCAGAAACGGCGAGTCGGGAAAATGGCGGCGCAATGCCTGCACCAAAGGTTCGGCCGCACGCGTTTCGCCGACGGATACGGCGTGTATCCAAATCGGGCGTTGTACGGGATTGGGATACGCCTGCCCGAAACGCTCGCCCCAATGCTCGAGATAGGCTGGGGATTTGAGGGCGCGGCGGCGCAGGTGGCGGCGGATCAGGAAGGGGGCGAGGTGCCACAGCGTGGCGTAAAGGCGGCGTATCATGCTTACGGGTCTTGTGTCGGAATAGGCCTATTTTATCGGAAACTGAAACGGAAGATATAGCTTTGATGCGTGTTTTACGCAAAGGAAACAGGCCGTCTGAAAGGTTTCAGACGGCCTTTAATGCGGGCATAAACGCGTTTACTTCACTTGCGCCATGTATTTTTTCAGACGGCCTTTGCTTTGCATGGCGCGGTTTTCCATTTCATCGACAACGGCTTGTGCTTTGGCTTTGTTCACCGGTTTGCCGACCTGAATCACGCCGCTCATGTTCATCATGCGGTGCGGCGGGCAGGTGTAGACGTACACGCCTTCTTTGTCGAGCTTGAGGGTGAAGTCTTTACCGTCTTCGGAGAGGAAGTCGGCAACGCCCTCGGGCAGGGCTTTGCTTTGTACCCAGTGGCCACTGTTGGCGGCTTTGAAGGTAACAGTGTCGCCGACTTTGGCGTTGACGTAGCCGGGCTCGAACACCATGCTGCCGTCTTTGCCGTTGTCGAGCATTTTGATTTCGTGGTTGGTGGCGTATGCGCTCAGGGAAGCGGTCAGCATCAGGAGGAAGAGTGATTTTTTCATGGGAAAGTCCTTTTTTGTGAAGAGTATAAAATGATTGCTGGGGCTGGTTTCTTGATGGCAGATTTCCCAGCTAGGATTGCCGCATTGGGCGGATAACGGGCAGGCCTTTGCTGTCGTATAAGAGCTCGATGTCCACTTTATACAGCCTGCCGATCATGTCCGCCTGCAACACGTCCTGCGGCGCGCCCTGCGCCTGTACTTTGCCTTCGCCGAGCAGAATCACGCCGTCTGAAAACTGCGCGGCGAGGCTCAAATCGTGCAAGACCATCAGCGTAACCAGATTGTGTTCGTGCGTGTATTGCACCACGCGCTCCAAAAGATTGAGCTGATGGTGCATATCCAGCGCGCTGACCGGTTCGTCCAGCATCAGGATTTCGGGACGGCGCAGCATGACTTGGGCAAACATGACGAGCTGCCGCTGTCCGCCGGAAAGCCGCATGACGTCGCGGTGCGCCAGATGGCCGATGCCCAGCTCCGCCATGATACTTGCGGCTTCGTGCAGTAGTTCGTCGCCGACGTGCATATGCAGCGCGTCCATGCGGCCGAGCAACACGACTTCCAGCGCGGTCAGCGAGGCTTCGGCGGCGGTGTCCTGCGGCATATAACCTATGCGTTTGCGCCAGCTTTGCAGGTGGATTTTGCTCAACACTTCGTCGCCGTAGCGGATGGTACCTTTGTGTGCTACTTCGCCGAAAATCGTTTTCATCAGCGAGGATTTTCCCGTGCCGTTGGGGCCGAGCACGGAATAGACTTTGCCTTGTTCCAGCGTCAAATCGATATTGTCGGCGACTACATAATCGCCGCGCCGGATGTGTACGTTTTCAAGTTTCAACATTTCAGACGGCCTATCGTTTCGTTAATACAATCCAGAAGAAGAACGGCACGCCGACAAACGACGTAACAATCCCCACCGGAAACAGCGCGCCCGGGATAATCACCTTGGACAACACGCTGGCGACCGACAAAAACGCCGCCCCTGCCAGCATCGCGCCGGGCAGGAAGAAACGTTGGTCTTCGCCCAAAAGAATCCGCGCCACATGCGGCGCAACCAAGCCGATAAAGCCGATCACGCCGACAAAACTGATGGCCGTCGCCGTCATTACCGCCACCAACACCAGCGTTTTCAGGCGTAAAAATTGCAGATTGATGCCCAGCCCGACGGCGCGTTCTTCGCCCAAGCGCAGCGCAGTCAGCTTCCACACATCGCGCGAAAGCAGAAACACGCATACCGCCGTAACTGCCGCCGTAACGATGACTGTTTCCCAAGTTGCCTTGTTCAAACTGCCGAACAGCCAAAACAGAATCTGCTGCGAAATCTCAGGCGCGGCGATAAACTGAATCAGCGACAAAATCGACTGAAACAGAAACAACAGCGCAATCCCCACCAGCACCAACATCGCCGAGTTGAAGCGGCGTGCCGAGGCAAACAGAAACAAGATGCCCGAAGCCAGCATGGTCATCACAAACGCACCGATGGGAACGGCGACCGTTTCAGGCAGCCCGAAACCGCCGAACGCAATCACCGCCGACGCGCCCAAACCCGCCGCCGCCGCCAAGCCCAGCGTATAAGGGCTGGCCATCGGGTTGTTCAGGAGCGTTTGAATTTCCGCACCGCCGACACCTAAAGCCGCGCCGACCACCAAGGCCATCACCGCAATCGGCAGGCGCAAATCCATCACAATCAGGCGGTTCATTTCATCGACTTCGGGTTTGCCCAGCAAAACATTGACCACTTCGCCGACGGGCAGCGTGTCCGTCATCGCAGGGCCGGTGGCGATGTCGAATAGGAAACTGACCGCCGCGATGACTAAAAACATCAACACAATCAACCAACGCTTGCCTTCCAACTTGCGCTGGTTTTTCACAATCTCGGCGACAACCGAATCATTCATGTTTCAAACCTTTAAAAAAGAGTGTTGTGAAAGGGGAGAAACAGGTTTGCCTTTTTCTTCCGCAAAAATTTCAGACGGCCTTCCGATTTAAAAGGCCGTCTGAAAATCTAAATTACCTTATTGTCCTTTCGGATAGAGGTAGAACGTGCCGTTCGGTACGACGGGCAGGTTTTGGCGGTAGAAGTCCAGATAGGTCTTCTCAGGGTTGAAATCCTTAAACAACTGCGGATAAATCGCTTTGGTCATAAACTGAATCGACGCGCTGTCGGACAGCGTGCGCGAGTTGGCGTGGTAGGCGGCGTAGAGGCGGTTGTTTTTAATCGCAGGCAGGTTGGCCCAGCCGGCGCGTTTGGCAAAGCCTGCCAAGCGTTTTTCCGCTTCGGCTTTTGGAATGCCCCAGCCCATCACCATGGCGGCAGGGTTTTTCTTCAATTCGGTTTCGCGGCCGGTAATCACGATCACGTCGGGTTTGGCGGCGAGGACTTTTTCAGGATTGATCGGGCCGTAGAATTCGACCGAAGAAGCGGCGATATTGTTGCCGCCGACCAGTGTCGCCATCGAACCCCACATGCTTTTGCCGAAGGTAACGCTGTGTTCGGCAGGGCCTTTGTTGCCGAACTCGATATAGACTTTAGGCTTGGGCAGGTTGGCTTTTTGCACGCGCGCTTGGATGGTGTCGGCAACGCGTTTGTAGTCTGCCGCCAGTTTGTCGGCTTTTTGCTGCTGGCCGGTCAGCGTGCCGATAAGCTTGGTCGATTGGACGTGTTTGGCCACCGTTTGCGCGTTGTAGTCCAACACGACGATGGGGATGCCGGCCTTGTTGATGCGGTCGAGATCGGAACCCAAAGCCTTGTATTGCCATTCGGCCAAAACCAGCAAATCGGGTTTCAGCGCCAATACTTTCTCAATCGAGAAAGTGCCGACTTCCACTTCGCCCACGTCGGTCAGCTGATTCAGTTTAGGCACGGCTTTGCTGAATGCCGCCCAGCTCGGCGGCGCCCAGTCGGCCCAAACTGCTTTGGAAAAACCAACGACGTTGTCCAGCGCGGTTTTACCGCCGATGGCCATGTAGTCTTGGTAATAGAAGCCCAACACCACACGTTTGGCAGGCAGGTCGACAGTTACCTTACGGCCAACGGTATCGGTCAGCTGAACGGGTTTGGCAAAAGCGGATACGGAGCCGACTGATAAAGCTGCGGCGGCAATCAAAGCAGAAAGTTGCGTAAATCTCATGAATCATTCCTTTAAAATATTATGATAATTACTATCTTTTTATAAATTTATAAGGTATTGAATCTTTTTTCAAGTGAATGTAGGGATAGACATATTTCGAAATAAAAAGTTTCATCATTAAAACGAAGGGATAGTGTTTATATAGGGCTTTGGTGTACTGAAGACCTAGTAAAAAGGAATGATATGGGGTACCTAAAGCCATAGTGGGCAGTAGCTGGAATGGATCGGTAAAGGGTTTTTTATTGCAAAAAAATAAAAGGTATTCGGTTGAAAACAAGGCCGTCTGAAACCTTGCAATCAGGGTTCAGACGGCCTTTGGTGTCGGCATAAAAGTTTTATTTCACTTGCGCCCTATATTTTTCAGACGGCCTGTAAGCAGTGTTTGGGAAAAGTGAAAAAGGTTGGTTTTTGAAATGGCGAAATAGGGAAGAAGAGGGCTTGAGGGAGAGTTGGGCGTAAACCCAAAATGGGGACGAATAAAAGGGCGTGTATCGAAACACGCCCTTTTTAGAGATTCAGACGGCCTGTGATTCCGCCTGTTCGCTTTGGTTAAGGATTTTAATCAGTTTTTCGGCTTTTTCCGGGTCTTCGCAGCGCAGGATTTTGGCGGCATCGTTTTCGAGATGGCCGGTGTTGCTGTGCAGGATGATGTTTTTAACCGAAAGCAGGTTGTTGGGGTTCATGGAGAAGCGGCGCAGGCCCATGCCGAGCAACAGTCGGGTGAAGACGGTATCGCCGGCCATTTCGCCGCAGATGGACACGCCTTTTTCCATGCGGTTTGCGGTGCGGATAATGTGTTGCAGCGTTTTGAGGACGGCAGGGTGGCCGGGTTGGTAGAGGTGGCTGACGCTGTCGTCGCCGCGGTCGACCGACAGGAGGTATTGAATCAGGTCGTTGGTGCCGATGGAAACGAAGTCGACGAGCTTGAGGATGCTGCCGACGGTCATGGCGGCGGACGGGATTTCGATCATGCAGCCGATGCTGACCGGGCCGAAGGTTTCGCCGCGTTCGGTCAGTTGGCGTTGGGCCGTGTCCAGATGGATAAGGCATTGGCGCACTTCGGAAATAGACGTAATCATCGGCCACATCATGCGCACGGGGCCGTGGGTGGCGGCACGGAGGATGGCACGCATTTGGGTGCGGAACATGACCGGCTCTGCAAGGCACAGGCGGATGCCGGTCAGGCCGAGTGCGGGGTTGAGGCTGCCGTTGGGTGTGCTGTTTTGGCCGAACCAGCGCGGATTTTTATCGACGCCCAAATCGACGGTGCGGATGGTGATGTTTTTGCCTTTGAGTTTTTTGACGATGCCGGCATAGACTTCGTATTGTTCGTCTTCGGTCGGCATGTTGTCGCGGTTGAGATAAAGAAATTCGCTGCGGAACAGGCCGACGCCGTCTGCGCCGAAGTTGTGTAGGGCTTTGATGTCTTCTGCGGATTCGATGTTGGCTAAAAGTTCGATGTTGATGCCGTCGGCCGTGGTGGCGGCGGTTTTTTTGATTTTGTTGAGTTCGCGCTTGTGGCTGCGGTATTCGCGGGCGAGGCGGCGGTATTCGTTGAGGACGACTTCGTCGGGATCGATGATGAGGACGCCGTTGATGCCGTCGACGATGACGATTTCGTTTTCGGTAATGAGTTTGCGGGCGTTGTGCAGGCCGATGACGGACGGGATGTCGAGGCTGCGGCCTAAGATGGCGGTGTGGCTGGTCGGGCCGCCGGCATCGGTTACGAAGGCGGTAATGTGCTGCTCTTTGAATAGTACGGTATCGGCAGGCGAGAGGTCGTGCGCGATGAGGACGGTGTCGTCAAGCAGGTTGCCGGCGAGGTTGATTTCGTTGCTTTGGCCGACAAGGTTGTTGTGGATGCGGCGGACGACTTGGAGCATGTCCTGTTTGCGTTCGCGCAGGTAGTCGTCGTCAATGCTATCGAACTGGGCGGCAAGCTTGTCGCTTTGCAGTTTCAATGCCCATTCGGCGTTGATTTTCTGCTCGCACAAAATGTCGATGGGTTCGCGTGAGAGGGTGACGTCGGTCAGCAGCATCAGGTGCAGGGAGATGAACGCGCCCAATTCGGTCGGAGCATTTTCGGGAATCGCGCCGCGCAGCTGTTCCAGTTCTTTGCGCGTGGCTTTGATGGCGTTGTCGAAACGGGCGACTTCGGCATCGAGTTTGTCGAGATCAATGTCGTATTGGGGGACTTCCGTTGTGCCGCGCGTGATGAGGTGGGCGTGGCCGATGGCAATGCCTTTGCCCGCGGCTACACCGTGTAGGACGATGCTCATTATTCGCCCTCGCCGAAGTAGTCGTTGATGAGGTCGGTCAACGCCTGCATGGCGGCGGCTTCGTCTGCGCCTTCTGTTTCCAGCTCAATCACGGTGCCTTTGGCGGCGGCCAGCATCATCAGGCCCATGATGCTTTTGCCGTTGACGCGATTGCCGTTTTTGGTGACCCAGACTTCGCTTTGGAATTGGGAGGCGGTTTGGGTGAATTTGCTGGAAGCGCGCGCGTGCAGGCCGAGTTTGTTGATGATTTCGATTTCTTGTTTGAGCATGGATGTCCCCTAAATGTAATGTTCGTAAAGTGAATGTTTTCAGACGGCCTTAGCCGTGTTCTTTGCACACCAGGTCTTCAGGTGCGGATGTAATGGCGAAAATGCCCCGGATGGCGGCTTCTTTGACGGTTTCAGTGAAGTCGGAGAGGTTTTCGGCTTGTGATGAGTATTGGATGGCTTTAATCATCATCGGGGCGTTGAGGCCGGTCAGGATGGCGGATTTGTTTTCGCGCACCAGCCGGCGTGCGGCGTTGCATGGGGTTGCGCCGAAGATGTCGGTCATGATCAGCACGCCGCGGTTGTTGGGAAATTCCTGCAATGCGGCGATGGCGTTGTTGATGATGTCGTTTTGATCCTCGTCGGGCTGTACGCCGAGGATGTGGAGATTTTCGGGGAAGCCGTTGGGAAAGAAATGGTCGGCCAAACCGCGATAGGCTTCACCTATGGTTTCATGTGTAATGATTAACAAACCTATCATGATGTGTTCCTAGCATGGGGGTTGAGGCCGTCTGAAGATTTTTCAGACGACCTTTGTTTTATTTATTGTTTAAGGCGTAGATTTCGCCGAGGTTGCGCCAGCAGCCGGCGGCATCCATGCCGTAACCGAAGACGTAGCGGTTGGGCACGTCCAAACCGACATAATCGGCTTTGGTCGGTTTTTCTTTGTCGATCAGCTTGTTGGCAAACACGGCCGCACGGCAGCTTGCCGCGCCCATTTCCAACAGTTTTTCCTGAATGGCGGCCATGGTGTGGCCTTCGTCCAAGATGTCGTCCAAAACGACTACATGACGGCCTTTGATTTGCTCGGGGTCGGGCATGCGTTTCCAGTTGAACGCGCCGCCTGCGAGTTTGTCGCCGTAGCGGGAAACGTGGACGTAGTCAAAGTCCAAAGGAAAGCGCAACAGCGGCAATAACTGTCCTGTAAACACCACCGCACCACCCATGACAGGCAAGAGCAGGGGGTATTTGTCGCCCAAGTCGCGGGTAATGTCGTCGGCAACTTTTTGCAAGGCCGCGCGGCATTGTTCTTGGTCAAACAGCAAGTCGGCATTGTCCAGCATGGCTTGGGTTTCAAGGCGTTTGGTTTCTAAGTCGGTCATGATAGGTCGTGTTGAGTGCGGTTAAAAACAAATTATATAGCGGATTCAATCAATTTTCGATACAAGGCGCGGCAATAGTGTAGTGAAAGCGAAGGGATTTGAGCCGACCACGTTCAGACGGCCTTTTGTCCTTCCGCTTCGTCCACCAGCAAAAATGCCGTCAAAGCCAAAGCGGTCAATACTGCCGTCAACACCATCGCCCGTCCGTAATTGTCCGCACCGGCGCGCCCGAGATAATCGTAAATCAAAGTGGTCAGCGTCTGCCATTCGGGGCGCGACAGGAACAATGTGGCCGCAAATTCGCCGATACACGTTGCCGAAGCCAAAGTCAGACCGCGCCGCAAAGCCGGTTTCAATAAAGGCGCGGTTACATAACAGGCCGTCTGAAAACCGTTTGCGCCCATAGTACGCGCCGCCGCCGCGTAATCTTTGGGCAAACCGTCCCACGCGGCCAATACATCTTTGGCCACAAACGGATACGCCAACAGCGCGTAAGTCGCCGTCAGCAGCCACAGCGAAGCCGTCCACTGCGGATAGAGCAGCAATACGCCGAACGCAATGCACACGGGCGACACCATAAACGGCAAAAACATCAGCGCGCGCAACCACGCCATTTGCCGTGCCGCCGCCGCATACAGTACGCCCAATACCGTCGCCGCCGCCACTGCTGCCGCAGAGAAACGGACGGTGTTCCACACAGCCGTCCAAGTCTGCGCTTCAAACAAAACCGACCACGAAGAGCCTGCCGATACCGCCTTGAGCCACACCGCCGCCAAAGGCAGCAGGCAGCACACTGCCAACATGGTCAATACCGTTGCCGTCAGCCATTTTTCCCAAGCCCATATCGGCGCACGCGGAGGCAAAGGCGAGACTGACTTATCCACAGTCACGCGCCTGCTCCAATACGCATACAAACCGCCTGCCGCCGCCGTAACCGCCAGCACCAGCCACACCAACACCGACGCACGCGCCATGTCCAACTCATACGCCACCAGCCGGTAGATTTCCACTTCCACCGTCGCAAAACGTTCGCCGCCGAGCAGCAAGGCCAGCCCGAAGCCTGAAAAACAATATAAAAACACCAGGCACGCGCCACCGGCAACCCACGCGCGCACCACCGGCCATTCGACCCAGACAAACCGCCTCCACGCGTCCGCGCCCAAAGATTGTGCCGACAGCAACCGCGCCTGCGGCACACGCACAAATCCCTGATACGCCGAGCGCACCAAAACCGGCAGGTTGAAAAACACGTTGCCGTAAATCAGCAGCCACGGCGTGTCCTGCCAACCTGCCGCCAGCATACCGTGTGCACCAAACAAGGCGAGCACGCCCATGCCTGCCACCAAAGTCGGCATCACGAAAGGCAGCATCAGCAGGCGCAAAACCGTGCGCCGTCCGGCAAAGTCCATCCGCGCCAGCACCCACGCCGCAGGCACGCCCAAAGCCGTGACCAAGACGCAGGTCAAAACCGCCTGCGCCACCGTCCAGCCCAAGCGCAGGCGCATATAGTCATCAGCCACCACTTCCGCCCAAGCGCCTTCGCCGTCGTAAAACGCCAACGACAGCAAAGGCGCGGCCACCATAATCGCTAAGAAACCTAAAGGCAGAAGCAACAGCGCAAACCGCCGAATCCAAACCTGCATCGATGCGTACCCGAGAATAAAAATGCCTATTTTAGCCCGAGTTCGGCATAGAAGGTGGTATTCCTGCCCTTGTTTTCAGACGGCCTGTGTAGCTTTACGGATAAAACCGCCGTTTCTTCAAATTTTCCAAACATTTACGAAATCTCTTCAAAAAGGCAACATAATTGGTTGGGTATTTTTGATACAATCCGCCGCTTCAAAAAATCAAATAAATCAAAAACAAGGAAACATTATGACCGCTACACGTCCACAAACCTATGATGCCGTCGCGCGCGCGTTGCATTGGCTGACCGTACTCGGTTTCATCGGCATCCTCTCCACCATTACCGTTTGGACCATCTATGATGGCGAAGAATGGGTCAAATCGCTCTTTGGCGTGCATAAATCCATCGGTTTCATCACGTTGCTGGTGATTATCGTGCGCATTGTTTGGGCCTTGCTCAATGCGTCCAAACGTCCTGCCGCCGACAGCTTTGCCGCCAAAGCAGGCCACCTTGCCCTTTACGTCTTCATGCTCGCCGTTCCCGTTATCGGCATGATCCGCCAATATGGCGGCGGCCGTGGCCCGTTGAAAGTATTCGGTGTCGAAGTGATGCAGGGTTCGCCTGAAAAAATCGAATGGATGTCCAACCTCGGCAATATGGCGCACGGCAAACTCGGCTGGCTGCTCTTCGCGCTGGTCGCCGGCCACATCGCCATGGTTGTTGTCCACCGCATTCAAGGCCACGACGTTTTATACCGCATGATCGGTCGTCGTTCTTAAGTGTAAAACGGTAAACAGCCAAGGCCGTCTGAAAACAGTTTGATCAAGCAAAAACTGTTTTCAGACGGCCTTTTTGTATTTGTGTTAATCTGCAAAAGTAGGGCAGGCATTTTGCCTGACTGTTGTCTAAATACTGTAAACCGTACCGAGAAACACCATGACTGCTCCTATTCTCGCCATTACATCCGGCGAACCGGCCGGCATCGGCCCCGACATCTGCCTTGATTTGGCTTTCGCCGACCTTCCTTGTCGCCCCGTTGTTTTGTGCGACAAAAACCTGTTGGTAAACAGGGCCGAACAGCTCGGCAAATCCGTCATTTTGCGCGATTTTCAAGCTCAAGCGGCTGAACCGTTGCCCAAGGGTGAACTCGAAGTTCTGCATATTCCCTTAGATGCCGAGTGTCGGGCGGGCGAACTCAATCCTGCCAATGCCGCGTATGTGCTCCGACTGCTGGATACGGCGTATCAGGGCATTTCAGACGGCCTGTTTGCCGGTATGGTTACCGCGCCGCTGCATAAAGGCATCATCAACGATGCCCACGCAGACAACGGCTTTTTCAGCGGCCATACCGAATACCTCGCCGAAAAAAGCCATACCGAACAAGTTGTCATGATGCTGACCGGCGGCGGCCTGCGCGTGGCGTTGGTTACCACCCATCTGCCGCTGAAAGACATTTCCGCCGCCATCACGAAGCCTTTAATCGAGTCGGTTGTCCGCATTCTTGAACACGACCTGCGCCATAAGTTCGGCATAGCCAAACCGGTCATCCTCGTTACCGGCCTCAATCCCCATGCCGGCGAAGGCGGCCATTTGGGACACGAAGAAATCGACACCATTATTCCGGCGCTTCATGCCCTGCAGGCCGAAGGCATAGACGCACGCGGCCCTTATCCGGCTGATACTGTGTTCCAACCTTTTTTACTCAAAGATGCCGATGCCGTCCTCGCCATGTATCACGACCAAGGGCTGCCGGTACTCAAATACGCCGGTTTCGGCGAAGGCGTGAATATCACCCTCGGCCTGCCCTTTATCCGCACTTCCGTCGACCATGGCACGGCCTTGAACTTGGCAGGTACGGGCAAAGCTGATTCTGGCAGCCTGATTACCGCCGTCCGCGCCGCGCTTGATATGTCGCACAATATGCAGAAACAGGCCGTCTGAAACGTAGAGGTTTAATCGTTTGTAGGCGTAATGTGTTCCCGTAAAAGCATCATCAGGGAGCATCTGCATGCTGATTTGATGAAGTCGATGGATGTTTGGACAATAATCAGCGTTTTATTTTAAAAACCATATAAAAAAGGCCGTCTGAAGACCCATGTTTTGGGTTTCAGACGGCCTTTTGGTTTTTTGGTTTACCAAATTTCAGACAAAGTTTCTTTGACTTTGGCCTTCACTTCCGCACCGAAGCGACGGCTGAGCATTTTGCTGAAATCGTCTTGCGGCGTGTAGTTGACCAGCTCGGGGGCTTTGACAACATCGCGGGCAACGCTGTAAATGCTACCGAAGTCGTCAATCAGGCCGACCTGTTTGGCTTCTTTGCCGGTGTAGATGCGGCCGCTGAAAATATCGGGATACTGTTTGTCTTTCAACCTTGCGCCGCGGCCGAGTTTGACGGCTTTGATAAATTCTTGGTGAATATCGCCCAACATGGTTTCCCAAATTTGGGTTTGTGCCGGCGTTTCAGGCGTGAAAGGGTCACCCATGCCTTTGTTGCTGCCGGCGGTTTTCAGACGGCGTTTGACACCGGCTTTGTCCATCAGGCCGGTAAAGTCGAAACCGCCGCCGATCACGCCGATGCTGCCGACAATACTGGAAGGGTCGGCGTATATTTTGTCGGCTGCGGCGGCAATGTAGTAGCAGCCGGAAGCGCACATGTCTTCGGCAACGAGGTAGACCGGGATGTCTTTGTGTTCGGCTTTGAGGCGGCGGACTTCGTTAAAGGCCGTGTTGGACACGACAGGCGAACCGCCGGGGCTGTTGGCACGAATGATGATGGCTTTGGCGTTACCGTTTTCGTAGGCGGCTTCCATGCTGTCGCGCAGGATTTGGACTTGGTCGTCGATGTCGTTGCCGATTTCGCCGGTCAGGTCGATAACGGCGGTGTGTTCGCTGCGGGCTTGGATGCTCGTGGTTTTTCCTTCTTCTTCCGCAAGGCCGAAGATTAGGCTGAGGAAGATGAGGACGGCGACGCCGCGCCAGATATTGCGCCAAATGCGGGCGCGGCGCTGTTCTTGGTAGGCGGCGAGGAGGACTTCGCGCAGGGTGTTGCGCTCCCAGTTGTCGACGGGGGTGGAGGCTGAAGAGGGTGTGTTTTGGGCATCGCCTTCACGGTGGATTCGGTATTGCATGATGTGATGTGCTTTCTTGTAGGCCGTCTGAATGTTCAGACGGCCTTATCGGTTTTAGTTGATGGAATAGCCGCGCAGGTATTGCGTACGTTCGCGGGTCATACGGGTTTCACACTGCAGGCGCAGGTATTCTGCTTGTGCGGCGTTGTCTGCGGACGCGGCGGCTTGTTGGCAGTTGAGTTTTTTGCTTTGAATCCAGGCGCGTTGTTCGCCGAGGATTTGTTGTTTGACATCGCTGTCTAAGCCGCCCCAGAGGTCGTTGATCTCGCCGTCTGCCTGACGGTTTTGCGCGCGCGCGTTGTCGAGTTCGCTTTGGCTGAGGCCGGGCGGCTCGTTGCGCGGAGTTTCACGGTCAGGGTGCAGGACTTCGTAGTCTGAATCGTCGTCATTATCGGTCAAACCGACGGCTTGGCTGGCGGCGTTGTTTTCAAGGATGTCTTGCGGATTGAGGGTGGGTGGTTCTTCCGTGTTTTGGTTTTGCAGCAGTTTGATGGCCTGCTCTTTGGACACGGGTTTGCCGTCTATCATGACGATGCTTTTCACGCCGTAGGGCAGCAGGGTGGCGGAAAGGGTTTGGGCGGTGGAACTCAGGGTATTGTCTTCGAAAACCGGTTTGCCGTCTTTATCGGGGGTGTAGAGCAGGGTGGTGCTGAACGTGTTGTTTTCAAAAGTCAGGTTGCTGCCCATCAGTTTTTGTTCGAGCATGTCGGACAACGGGGTGTTGCCGTAAATCAGCGGGCTGTTGTCTATGGCCGTCTTGAGGATGGTGTCGGGAATGCGGATTTTGAGGTTGGCGCGGCAGATGGCTTTGCCGTCGTCTTCGGTTTCTTTGGGGTCTTCAAGCAGGGTTTCTAATTCGAGGCCGGCGGCGATGATTTTGTCGGCATCGACAAATTGGCGGTTGTCATTGCGGGCAAAGGAGCGCGCTTGTTGTTTGAGGGTGTCTTCGATGGTGGTACGGATGTTTTGCAGTGTGGCCGGTTGGGCGCAATCAAGTGCGGCTTTGGGCTCTTCTTTGCTGCATGCGGCAAGAAGAATCGTGCTTAAAATCAATACGGAAGCGGTTTTTTTGTACATGGGTACTCCTGAAGATGACGGCCTTTCAGACGGCCTGACGTGCTTATCATAACAAAAGCACTTGCAGCAAGTAAATGCGGCAAGTGCTTTTCTATGTCAGACGTATCAGCCTTTGATGACGCTGATGAAGCCGGAGAGGATGGCGGCGTTGAGCAAGTCAACGAAGAACGCACCCACCATAGGTACAATCAAGAAGGCTTTGTGAGACGGGCCAAAAGTTTGGGTAATGGACTGCATATTGGCAACGGCAGTCGGGGTGGCACCCAAACCGAAGCCGCAGTGACCGGCTGCCAATACGGCAGAGTCGTAATCGCGACCCATGAAGACGTAGGTAACGAAAGTGGCGTACAGAATCATCACGACGGTTTGTACGGCCAAGATGATGGTTACAGGGCCTGCCAGACCGGTCAATTCCCACAGTTTCAGGTTCAGAAGAGCCATAGACAGGAAGAGTGACAGGGAGGCGTTACCGAATACGTCGATGGCACGGTCAAACATATTGACTTTGAAGGCGGCAGTCAGGACGTTGCGGATGACCACGCCTGCAAACAGACACCATACGAATTTAGGCAAGTCGAAGAAGGCTTTGTCGTAGCTGTCCACGATTTCGGCAAAAGCCAAACATGCGGCAAACATCGCGAGCGTTTCGACAGCGGAGTCAGCCGTAATCAGGCGAGTGCGCTGTGCTTGTTCGAAGATGTCATCAGTAGCATCGTTGTCGTCGGATTTGGCAGTTTTGACGATAGGTTTACGGCCCATTTTGTTGATCAGACGGCGTGCAACAGGACCACCGATCAAACCGCCGAATACCAGGCCGAATGTTGCAGAAGCCATACCTAAGCCGGTTGCGCCGGTCAGGCCGAATTTGCTTTCAAAGTCAGGACCCCATGCACCGGCGGTACCGTGACCACCGGTCAGGGTAATCGAACCGGTAATCAGGCCAATCAGCGGATCCAAGCCCAATGCGCTCGCCAAGCCGACACCGACAAAGTTTTGGACGATGATAAATGCGCCCACCACGGCGGTAAAGATAACCAAAGGCAAACCGCCCGCTTTCAAACGGGAGAAGTCGGCGCTCAAACCGATGGATGTAAAGAAGATGAGCATGAACGCATCTTGCAGCGGTTTTTCAAATTTGAAGCTGACGCCGTAGGCTTCGTGCAGGGCGAACAGGACGATAGCGGCAACCAAACCGCCGGCGACCGGCTCGGGAATATTGAAGTCTCGTAAGAATTTGATTTTTTGAACCAGAAATTTACCAACCAGCAACACGAGTGTGGCGGCAATCAGTGTGTAATAACTGTTGAATTCCCATTCCATGTTGTTTCACCTCCTAGAAATGTTTTTCCGAGCATCCGTTTTTGTTCCGGATGTAGTGTGTTTCAACGCTTGGCGTTATCCGCCGAGTGTCATGGTATTGATGCGCGGGCAAGGTGTTTTCAGAAAGAAATGAAAACAATGACGTGTCCGTGAAAAATAACTGGCAAATATTAGGGGAATAGTTAAAGATTGTCAAAAAATGCGAGTGTAAATATTTTCAGACGGCCTTTTGACCGATGGCATGGTGCACTTCGCGGCGCCATTGTTCTAATAGGGATGTTAATGATTCGGCCGAAGTGTGGCCGTTGCTGATGGCGGCCTGCAGCCAGTAGCAGGCGGTCGGAACATGACAGCCGACACCTTGCCCGTGATAGTAAAAACAGGCGAGGTGGTATTGGGCGGAAGGGTGGTTTTGTTCGGCTGCGATTGCGTACCAGTGGGCGGCCGCCCGAGGGTCTTGCGCCGTACCGAGGCCGTAATGGTAGATGCGGCCTAAGGCTGCCGCCGCGTTTTTATGGTGGAATTCGGCTGCTTCCATGTAATTCTTGCGCGCGGCATTGTAGTCTGCGTAGCGACCGATGGCGTGGGCTTGTGCTTCCGCCAAACGGTAGATGGTTCCGATTTGTTGCTGTTGCAGGGCGGCTGTTTTGATTTGTTCGTATTGTTGCGGATGGTACAGTGCGGCGTCGCTGATGAGTTTTTGTGCCGCGGAGGCAGAACCTAACGTGGCGGCACGGTGGTAGTAATCGTGCGCGATATGGTTGTCGGCTTTGATGCCGAGGCCGTAGCGGTAGAGGTCGCCCATGATTTTCAGGGCTTCGGGATGGTTTTTTTCGGCAGCGGCTTTGGCGTAGCGTGCCGCTTGGAACGGGTCTCGTTCGGAAAGTTCGCCGGTCAGGGCGTATTGGGCCAGCTTGGCCTGTGCTTCCGCTTGTTCCTTATCGGCGGCACGACGATACCATTCTAAGGCTTCGGGTTTGCGTTGGGCGGCAAGAAGGTCGGCCAGCAGGGTTTGTGCGGCGATGTGGCCGGCTTGCGCGGCTTGTTCGAGATATTGTTCGGCTTGTGCGTGGTTGTGGCTGACGCCTGTGCCGTAGAAGTAGATTTGACCGAGTTGCCAGCAGGCAGCAGTCACACCGAGCGTGGCCGCTTTTTCGTATTGTTCGATGGCTGTTTCAACGTCGCCTTGGCGTTGATGATGGCGTGCCAGATGGTAATACGCAGGCGCAGCATATCGGGCAGCGGCAAGCTCCGCCCAGTAGAGGGATTGTGGATCATTGCGCTGTGCGTGGTAACGCATGAGGATTAATTGGGCTTCGAGGTGACCTTGCTCACCCAGCCAGGCGTATTCGTTAAGAAGCTGTCCGGTCGGGGTGCCGTTGTATTCGCGTTGTTGCAGCAGGGTGAAGAGTGCCATGGGGTGGCGTTGGGCAGCGGCGGCTTCCAACCATGAAAGTGCCTGCTCCAATTGGCCGTTTTGCAGCAGATGGTTGCCCAATGCGAAAGCAGCTTCCGCATAACCCTGCTCTGCCGCCTGTTGCAACAGGGGCAGGGCTTGGGCGGTATGGGATTGTTCCAAAAGGGCGGCGGCTTGCCGGTAGAGGATATCAGGAGCGGCGGTCATGGTTTGCGGGCGGATATAAAGTGGAAGACGGATGCTGTGGCATATGGGCGGCGATACCGGTTGAGGGCTTTGTAAAAATATTGCTCGGCATAGTTTTGCTGGCTTATCTTTAGGATGCTTAGCTTGTTATATTGTTTTGCCTAGGGGCATCCATATTTTGTGTGTTACAAAAGGCTCAGCTTGAGTCGGTATGCGCTCATGACAGCTCGGTCATTATACTGTCTTTGTAATTTATTGTTAATGATAAATGCAGGTTTTTGTGTTTGATTTACATGGAAGTAGCCAAGGTATTGATTGCTTCAGGCCGTCTGAAATATTTTCAGACGGCCTGAACTTTCCTTCGCTAAGTCAGGTTGTCGGTATGGAAGAGTCGGATGTGTCTTTGTTGGGGAAAAACACCTGACTGTAGAAGTTGCCGTTAATTTGGGTCACGTTGAGGTGGTACATACGGTAGGCATGGAACAGGTCGCTGTCAGGCGGTGTCGGATGATTCCAAAATTCTGCCAAGGTATTTTGGTCGGTTATGCCGGGAATATCATAATAGGCACGGCCGAGAACCTTAACTGGCATATTGTGAATCAGGCCGGACAGGCCGCTGGTGCTGTTGATGGTAACCATGCCGAGGCCGTGGCGCAGGAAAACGGGCAGGGGGACATCATGGACGTAAGTGATACGGCCTTTGAGTTTGGGGTGTTTTTTGATAAAGCGTTTGATGTCGCGCGAGTAGTCGATAAAGCCGCGGTCCATCGGATGATGCTTGATGATGAGGTTGGTATCGGCAGGCGCGTGCGCGGCAAAGGAGGCCAAAATATGGAGCAGGAAGCTGCGGACGCTGGAAAAGTCACAATGGATGCGGACTTGGCTGTCGTTGAATACCTGCAAGGGAACAATAAAAAATTTGCCGTATTTGCCCGCCTCCACGCGTTTGGCGATTTGGATGTCTTCAATATAGTAGTTCAAACGCTTGAGGATGGAGATCGACCACAGTTTGAGGTAATGGCCGGCATTGGATGCGCGGTGGTGGATGTAGTTCGGGTACTTGTTCGGGTTGCGGAACAATTCGATATAGTAACGGACGGCGTTTTTGGCCATGGGCATAAACCCGCCGCGTACCGGCGTCGGCGCTTTGTATTCTTGCTGTGCCAGCTTGGGGAATTGTTCCAAAAAAAAGTCGGCACGGCGCGGTAACGGGGAAAATGCGTTGACGCCGTCTTTTTCTAAGGTGATGTAGTAGGGGCGGAAATAACCTTCTTCAAACGCCCAGAAACCGACTTGGTTTTCGTTTGCAATGCGTTTTGCAATGACGTGATAAGGGCGTGTGTCGCCAAAGCAGACAACCGCCTGGATGTGATGTTGAACGATGTATTCTTGCAAAAATTCAGGAAAGGCATCGTAGTTGTCGTTAAAAACAACGGTATGAGCTTGAGTGGGCGGATAAAAATAGTCGTCGCCTGCATTAAAGTTGAATTTATGTACGGTTTTGCCGTTTTCAGTCAGCCAATTGGCAAGGCGCAGAAAAAAATCGCCGACAGGACTTTGAAGCAGCAGGATATTTTCTGCGCTTTCAAGCAGGTTTTGCAGGTTGTTTTTGAGGACGGTCTGTTTCATGTCGCAATGTGGTTTTGTTTTTTATGTAATAGTTTTGAGTTGAACTTTCAAGCATACGCCAAGCGTATTAACGATGCAAAGGCAATGATGCCGCAATTGAAGCTGGTTTATGACGCATTGTTAACTTTGATGGTGTTTATTTGAAAGATCGATATAGTTGTTTGATTTTACCTAATTTTTTAGCAAAGTACCCGCGATGTAATCCGTTGTTGTTTTTTTGCATATTTTTTTGTCGTATCAGGATTTGGGCAGCGGTTTCCGCATTAATGGCCTGATGGGTTTCGGGATGGATATAGTCGGGGTAGTGGATGAGCGTGCCGGCAATCAGCTGCCAAAGCTCAAGCCTGCGGCTGCGGCGCGGAATGGGGAGCAGATCTTGGGTAAGTCCCCAACCTGCGTAAAAAGGCAGACCGTAGCAGCTGACTTTTTTGCCGCGCAACAAGGATTCAAAACCAGTCAGCGAAGTCATGGTATGTATTTCGTCTGCGTATTGGAGACAGGTCAGGATATCGGCTTGTTCGACGGTTTGGTCGGCATATCGTGCCGTATCTTCAGGGGAAATATGGCCGATGCGGTTACCGCTGACTACATCTGGATGCGGTTTGTAGATGATATAGGCATCGGGATTGCGTTCGCGTACGGTACGGAGCAGATCCAGATTGCGATAGATTTGGGGCGAACCGTAGCGGATAGACGCATCATCTTCAACCTGGCCGGGAACGAGGATTACGGTTTTGTTGGTTGACGGGACCGTGAAGTCTGAGCTGCCGACGTTGTATTTACTGATGTGGTTTTCGGTCAGCATTTTTTGCAGCTTCAAGGCCGTCTGAAAGTCCTGGTCGTCGAAGTTTTGGTTTTGGAGGATGTGTTCAAGACGTGACGGGGTTTCGGCATTGAAATAAATGCCCATATCGTCGGTAACGAGCGACAGCGGTGGCACTAAATTAGAACCGAGTCCGACCGAGCGGATAAAGCCGTCTTCCATGCGCAGCAGGGGGATATTATGTTGTTCGGCAAAACGGACGATGGCCTCTTTGCCGTTGCCCCAAGCTAGGATGCGTGCATCGTCGGACAGTTTGACCCCTGCCAGTTTTTGGGTGGAGGAGATAAATTTCAGACGGCATGAGGGTACGTTAAAGAACGGTTTGGCAACCGCGCGTTTCCACAAAGACATGCCGACGCAATACAACTCTCCACGCAATTTGTCGTTTTTGCGTTTGACCGTTGCCAGATAGTCGATAACATCAAAGAGGCTGCCTGCTTCGCCGGTATTGGGGTTGAGGTAGCGGCTGTATTGCAGATAGGCTGCTGCGAAGAGTTGCAGCAAGTTGCGGCGGGCGCGGCGTTGGGTTTGAACAAGGCTGCCGATTTGTGGGTGGCGGTCGTCGCTTACGCCCCAGCCGGCATACCACGGCAGGCCGAAGGTGGTCAGTGGTTTGCCGCACAAAAGCGCCTCAAAACCCATTTGCGAGGTAACGCAATAAACTTTATCGACGTTTTGCAACAAAGAAATCGGATTGATGTCTTCTGCCAAAAGATGGGCGCGGTGTTGCTGCGCCAGTTGGGTCAGATAGCCTTGTTTTTTGCCGCACAAAACATCGGGATGGGTTTTTACCCAGATATCGGCTTGCGGGTTTTCATTCAAGGCCGTCTGAAACATCAGTTCAAACGTAGAGGCGTCTGCGCCGCCATATTGGATGGCCATATCGCCGAAGGTTTGGTCGATGATGAGGATGGTTTCGGGTTTGGATGGGGAGTGTAAAGGATGATCGTCTGAAAGCTCGGGCGCGTGATTGTATTTGGACAGGTGGTGTTGCAGGATGAAATCCATCGCCTGTTGCGCCTGAGCCAAGGTTTCAGACGGCATGGTATCGGCGGCGAGAATCAGTTGTTCCAAACGCGAAGGACGTGTGGTGTCGTAGTAGATGCCGATGTCGTCATAGACGATGGAATAGGGCGGATAACCGGCGACACCCAGTCCGAGCGAGCGTAAAAAACCGTCTTCCAACGCAATAAAGGGAAGCTGGTGTTCGGCGGCAAAAGCACGTGCTTTGTGTGTCGTCGGGCGCAAACCCCAGCCGACAACAGTCTCTGCACCTTTTCCGTCTTTGCAGATATGAAACTCAGGCAATAGGGTGGAGAGATGGGGGATTTTGCGGATGCCGCGAGAGGGAATGTAGGCGTTTTTCACAATGCGTTTTCGTCGATTATTGTTATTAATGGATTGTAGGCCGTCTGAAAAGAGGAACATTCTTTCAGACGGCCTGAATTATTTTTAAAACTTTTTAAAACGTGACTGCTTCGGTCAATACTTTGCCTGCCAAGTCTTTAGGCGACAGGTTCGGCTCACCTTGCAACGGCCAGTCGATACCGACGGTCGGATCATTCCAAATCAGCGAGTGTTCGGCTTTGGGGTTGTAATAGTCTGTGCATTTATAGACGAACTCGGCTTCATCGCTCAGTACATAGAAGCCGTGAGCGAAACCTTCGGGTACCCACAGTTGGCGTTTGTTTTCTGCAGACAAGATCTCGCCTACCCATTTGCTGAAAGTAGGGGAGTCTTTACGCATATCGACGGCCACGTCGAATACTTCGCCGACAACCACGCGCACGAGTTTGCCTTGTGTGTTTTCAGTTTGATAGTGCAGGCCGCGCAATACGCCTTTGCTGGATTTGGAGTGGTTTTCCTGCACGAAGGTGCGGTCGCAGACTTGGGTCTTGAACCACTCGTCGCGGAAAGTTTCCATAAAAAAGCCGCGCGCATCGCCGAAGACTTGCGGCTCAAGCAGTTTTACGTCAGGAATGGCGGTATCAATGATGTTCATTGTTTTATCTTTCATCTAAAGGCCGTCTGAAAAGTTTCAGACGGCCTCAAACATTATTTTTTCAACAGGCGCAGCAAATATTGGCCGTATTGGTTTTTCGCCATCGGGCGCGCCAGCTCTTCCAGTTTTTCATCGGAAAGCCAACCGTTGCGCCAAGCAATTTCTTCCAGGCAGGCGATTTGCAGGTCTTGGATGTTTTGTACGGTTTGGACGAATGAAGCGGCTTCGTGCAGGCTCTCGTGGGTGCCGGTGTCCAACCATGCGAAACCGCGTCCTAAAAGTTGAACCGACAATGAACCGTCTTCCAAATACATTTGGTTGAGGTCGGAAATTTCCAATTCGCCGCGGGCGGACGGTTTGATTTGTTTGGCGAACTCGACGACGCGTTGGTCGTAGAAGTACAAGCCGGTTACCGCCCAATCGGATTTGGGCTGTTGCGGTTTCTCTTCGATAGACAGGGCGTTGAAGTTTTCGTCAAATTCAACCACGCCGAAACGCTCGGGGTCTTTGACTTGATAGCCGAATACGGTTGCGCCGTGGGTCTTGGCGGCGGCCTGTTTCAATGTTTGCGTAAATGATTGGCCGTAGAAAATATTATCGCCCAAAACCAAGCAAACATTGTCGTTGCCGATAAATTCTTCGCCGATGATAAATGCCTGTGCCAAGCCGTCCGGACTGGGTTGCACGGCATAACTGATGGAAATGCCGAAATCGCTGCCGTCGCCGAGCAGGCGTTTGAAAGAGGCGTTGTCTTCAGGCGTGGTAATGACCAAAATATCGCGGATTCCTGTCAGCATCAATACGGACAGGGGATAGTAAATCATGGGCTTGTCGTACACGGGCAGCAGCTGTTTGGATACCCCGCGCGTGATGGGGTAGAGGCGAGTGCCGCTGCCGCCGGCAAGGATAATGCCTTTCATGGGTTTTCTCCTGAGTAGTGTGTGTTTGCGTGATTTTCAGACGGCCTAATATGGGAACAGGCCGTCTGAAAACTTATTTTCCGGTGCCTAAACGCTCTAAACGGTAGCTGCCGTTCAATACGTTTTGCCACCAGGTTTTGTTGTCCAAATACCATTGCACTGTTTTGCGGATGCCGGATTCGAATGTTTCTTGAGGTTTCCAGCCCAGCTCCCTGCCGATTTTGGCAGCGTCGATGGCATAGCGTACGTCATGGCCGGGACGGTCTTGTACGAAAGTAATCAAATCTTCATAACGTGCCACGCCGGCCGGTTTTTCAGGAACAAGCTCTTCCAGCAGGGTACAGATGGTTTTGACGACTTCAATATTGGCTTTTTCATTGTGGCCGCCGATATTGTAGGTCTCGCCGACAACACCTTCGGTAACAACCTGATACAGCGCGCGCGCGTGGTCTTCGACAAACAGCCAGTCGCGGATTTGCATACCGTCGCCGTAAACGGGCAGCGGTTTGCCGTCAAGCGCGTTCAGAATCATCAAAGGAATGAGTTTTTCCGGAAAATGGTAAGGGCCGTAGTTGTTGGAACAGTTGGTTACGATGGTCGGCAAACCGTAAGTACGCAGCCATGCACGGACGAGGTGGTCGCTGGACGCTTTAGAAGCAGAGTAGGGGCTGGACGGCGCGTATGGCGTGGTCTCGGTAAACAAATCGTCTGTGCCGTGCAAATCGCCATAGACTTCATCGGTAGAAATATGGTGAAAACGGAAGGCTTCGCGCTTTTCAGACGGCATTTGTTGCCAGTAGGCGCGGGCTGCTTCAAGCAGATTGAATGTACCGACGATATTGGTTTGGATAAATTCGCCTGCCGAATCGATAGAGCGGTCGACATGGCTTTCCGCAGCCAAGTGCATCACGGCATCAGGCTGGTGTTGTGCGAATACGCGGTCGAGTTCGGCGCGGTCGCAAATATCCACTTGTTCAAAAGCATAGCGAGGATTATTGGCTACCTCAGTCAAAGATTCCAAATTGCCGGCATAAGTCAGCTTATCGACATTGACGACAGAGTCTTGGGTGTTTTGGATAATATGACGGACAACGGCAGAACCGATAAAGCCCGCGCCGCCGGTAACAAGGATTTTTTTCATAAGTTTCAGAGGATAGTCAAAATAATATAAACGGATTATAGCAGACAGAAAGTGTGTTTTTCAGATAAAGAGGCCGTCTGAAAACATCTCTTTCAGACGGCCTGTATCAGGTCAACTTAATCGTCGTAGCCATTTGGATTGTTGCTGACCCAACGCCATGAGTCTTCCATCATCTGCGCCAAATCGCGTTTGGTTTCCCAACCGGTCTGCGCTTTGGTGTAGGCGGGATCGGCGTAGAAACAGGCCAAATCGCCATCACGACGCGGTTTGATTTGGAACGGAATGGTCAAACCGGAGGCTGCCTCAAAGGCACGGATGATTTCCAATACCGAATAAGCACGTCCCGAACCCAAATTAAACAGGTGTACACCCGAAACATCGCTTTTCGCCTGCATTGCCGCCACATGGCCTTCCGCCAAATCCATCACATGGATATAGTCGCGCATACCCGTACCGTCTGGGGTAGGATAGTCATCGCCGAAAACCGACAATTGCGGCAGCTTGCCTGAAGCCACTTGGCAGATATAAGGCAGCAGATTGTTTGGGATACCGTTTGGCTGCTCGCCGATCAAACCGCTTTCATGCGCACCGATAGGGTTGAAATAGCGCAACAAAATCACGCTCCAACGCGGATCGGCCTTTTGGATATCCGTCAAAATGCGCTCCACCATAGACTTCGACGTGCCGTAAGGGCTGGTCGTATCTCCCGGTTGCATATCTTCCGTATAAGGCACTTTGCCCGGATCGCCGTAAACCGTAGCAGATGAGCTGAACACAATCTTAAATACACCGGCACGCGCCATTTCTTCAGCCAAAACCAAGCTGCCCGACACATTGTTGTCATAGTATTTCATTGGTTCGGCCACGCTTTCACCGACTGCCTTCAAGCCAGCAAAATGGATGGCGGCATCAATATCGTGTTCTGCAAAGATTTGACACAACACTTCACGATCACGGATATCCCCTTGGTAAAAAGGCACAGACTTGCCAGTAATCTTTTCCAAGCGCGGGAGGATGTTGGCAGACGAATTGCATAAATTGTCAAGAATCACAACATCGTAGCCTGATGCAGTCAGGGAAACTGCGGTGTGCGAGCCGATAAAGCCCGTGCCGCCGGTAACGAGTATGCTCATAGCGTTTTCCTTATACAGAATTGTGGAACAGGCCGTCTGAAAGTGTTCAAGACGACCTATCTATATTTAAAAGTATAAATTATACGAATTGTTTCAGTTGGAAATTGTTGGGTTGCTTACACTCTTATGCAAAACGGCTTTTATCTTCTGCCTGAAAGGATTGTTTTAGGATTTCGGATTATCAAGAACTATGTTGTCGTGCCATTCGTCATTTTTAACAATACCTAAAATCCTAAAATTGATCTTCAGGCAGAAAAGGAAAAGTGTAAACAACGCTAGGATTTCTTATATATCCGGATAAGCAATTTCATCTTCTGCGTATGGATTATTGAGCAAAAGAGGGCGTTTCCAGAAAATATTTTCACGCATCACTTTTGCAGGCACACCAGCCAGTACACAGTTTTCAGGAAACTGTTTCTTGGCTAGAGAAAATGCCCCCAACACACAACCGCTACCAATATGTGCACCACCTAACACGGTTGCACCATAGGCTAGCCACACATGGTCACCGATAAAAATATCTTTGGAACGGTTGAGTCGTTTGCCGGTGTCTAAATCATAGATACCATGCGAATCATCGGTACGGATTTGGTTGTTGGTAGCCAGCATACAATCATTGCCGATATGGATATTGGTTTTTTCGGCACAAGTTACATAAACGGGATTGGTGCTAGTTACGCCATTACCAATTTTAATGTTGCAATCATGGCCAACACGAAATGTGCCGAAAATACCGGCTTTTTCTCCAATGCTGAAGGTTCCGTTATTGCCTTTAAATTCAATAAAAGTATTTTTTAAGGCTGAGTTGTTGTGTAGCACAACACGATTATTTTTACCGAAAAATTGGACTTGTACATTATGCAGGCCTGATGGTGCTTCAATAATGTTGTTGAATTCATCTTGATAATAACCGGTTACACTGATTTTTTCAGATTTAAATTTTTTAGGTACATAAAACACATCTACCGTGCCTAAATGAGCATTTTTCAAATCTTGTTTAATAATTAGCCGATTGCCTTGCTCAGAAAAATAAAAGTCCACTATTTCATGTTCAAAGTAAACCGGTTTTTGAGATTTAAGTACGAAAGTCGTATCAAAGCCGTTGATTTTGATTTTTAAGAATAGTTCGTAGCTTCCGGGAGGTATGTCCGAGATGTCTATGCCTTTGTAGCCCGGTGTGGCAAACCAACATTTGTCGTAGGAAATGCTCGGGTGAAAGGAGTAGGTTGCAGTTAAATCTGGGCGATGGACTTTTGCCAGACTTTTCACAAATTCGCTAGATTGGCTTTTAATGATCAATTTATAATCAATATCGCTGTATTCTTTGGCACTTTGGCCTGTAAGAATGCCGATGCCTTCTAAAATTAGTAAATTGTTTACAAGTTTGAACATTCTTAAATCAATCAGAGCATCTGTTCTAATATTAATTTTTTTATCATGTGTAATATCGTTTTTTATGCAATTGTAAGAGTTTAAGATCTCTCTCCAAATATTCTCCCCATTAGCGTTTGAAAGAAGGCTGCCTTTATTGCCATTGAAGGAAATCTTTCTAAAGTGGGATAAGTTCTTACATATTTCCGATGAAGTGTTGCGGAAAATAATGTCTATATCAAAATTTGCTTGATTTTCACTGATATCGAATGCGAAGTCTACATTGTTTACGGAAAAGTCTAAAACCAATAAATTTTTAAAATATTTTTTCTTATATGAAATCCCATTGGCGTCTAATTTCGAAGTGATTTGTGCTTCTAAAATAGGCAAGGTGATATAGGATTTCCCTGTGTTATTATTTAAAACATATGATAGAAGTTTAACAATAGGCTCTGATTTCAAGAATAGTGTCTCTTTGTCATAAAGATTTTTGTAGATGGTTGGCGACCAAGAGTTATGTAGAGAGATAACACCACAGGTAACTTTATCTAGAATATTTGGTTGGAAACCAAACTTTTCATCAAAGTAAAATTTCTTATAATCTGAAACCGGATCTTGCGAATTAGGGAATGCAACAGATTCTAAAATATTTCCACTTTGTGTGCGGTCGATGATATAAAAACTATCGCTGTATTCTGGTTTTTTAAATAGGGGATTAATAATACCATTGCCAAAATAGCTCCATGGATATTGTTTGGGTTTGTTGATTAAACGATCTTGAGCAGTTTTGCGCCATTCTGACAAAATAGGATTGCCAGGTTTGGCACAATATAAAACTGCAAGATGGATTGCGTTGGAGTCGGGTCGGCCAAAAGAAATTAATTTAGTATCAGATATTTTATTGAATATATCAAAAATATTGTCGGTAACAATGCAATCCAAATCTAAAAATAATCCTCCAAACTTTTCCAGGACGGCTGCTGAAATGATGTCTGACTGCATAGCGAAAGAGATGGATTTCAGTTGTTCCAGATCATAGGTATCGCCGATATATTGGTACAGATTACTGTGATTCAGAATGTGGATTTTGCAGTTGGGAATATTTTTAATCCATGATTCTTTGCATAACTCTAAATAAGCAGGAATGGGGTTGGGAGATTCCCAGAATGCAAAAATATTATTTTGAGAAAGGTCGACTGCTGAAAAAAAATGTTGCATGTTTTATTGCTCCACGTGAATGCCATTAAAATCTATGTTTGTTTATTGGTTACGTTTTAAAATATTGAGCTGCTCGGTCAAGCATATTGTTAACAATTCTTTATTACTGTTGATATAGGCCACTTCTGCAGCCAGTTTCCAATACTCAAAAGTATTGAGTTGCTTAATACCTTTAAATACCTGATTGACTGCTTCGGTATTTTTCAGACGGCATAAAGCGGTTGTATAAAGATACACCGTCTCCGGTGAGGTTTGTGCAAAATTAGCCAATATTTTGGTGACAGACTCCCAATCTTGGTTTTGGGCAAGTTTTTCAGCTTCATACAAGGCCAAAGACGGATTCTCAGGATATTTTTGGCGCAGTTGAGCCAATAGATATCCTTCGCCGTCAGTGTTGCCGGTAGCGTACATTTTTTTCAGGTAATCAACTGTTAAATCTTCAGGAATTAAGAGTAAGTTTTCTTCAAAGGCACGGTTAAGCTGGGTAAATAATTTTTCAGAGTCACCACGTAATTTTGCAAGTCTTGCAATGGCAATGCGACAACTTGGGTCGTTTTTTGTGTGCTTTTCAAAAGCAACCAAATACTGATGCGCGCCTTGTAAGTTGCCAAGTTTCATGCAGAGGTAAGAAGCCAACAGCTCGGGTTTGAGATAGCCTTTTTGGCGATCATCCAAGCTATCAATATACATTCTCAGTAAAGCCAATGCTACAAAATAATTCTGCTCCGATAGCTTTTGTGCTACGGTCAACAAAGGTTGATATGAGTCGGGTAAGTCTGTACCTATCCGGGAAAACAGTTTTTCATACGGCCTTTTTGCTTGGTGAAATGAGGCTGCAAGCAATGAGATAAGTAAATCATTTTGCGTTCCTATATGCTCGTTTTCAGCAAAAAATTCCGCCCCTTTAACAGCATTACCGATATATAAGTCTATTTTCGCATGCCAGTAACCAGCGGTATCGGGATAATCAGGTAACAGGTTTTGCAAAGTATCAAACTGTTTGCTCTCAAATAAAGCGTTCAGATAACGATGGCGATAATCAGCTGTTTCTTCCGCATTCAGACGGCCTGTATCAAGCAGGGTTTGGATACGGCTTGCAGCCAAGTCCCATACTTGATGATTCTCTGCTTGCTTAATCATATTGATTAAAATCGGCATATTGTCAGCGGTTTCGGCATGGTCAAGAGCAGTAATAGCTTGATACACACGTTCGCAGTTGCCACCTTCTTGGAAGGGGAAAGTATCGCGGATGCGAGCAAGATATTCGGGTTTGGCATGTCCTGATTTTAAAATGTTTTCTAATTCACCCAGCGTTTCATGCTGATTGATGGTAATAGGGCCAAATCCATCAGTTTCGTAAGAGAAATAGCCTTTTTGATAGGTGTGCGTACCTGAAAAGAAGGCTTCTTTATCAAATTGATAGTAAATAATTGCTTTATTCAGATAGGCCATGTCAAATGCTACTGATGAGTAGTCGGTAATCAATACGGCGCAACGTCCGAAAAGATACTGAATACTTTCAGTTTCACGCAGTCCACTCCAGATTTTTATATAGGTAGGGACATTCATTACTTCCAAATAGGGCTCGATATTTGGGTGTGGTGCAAAAATTACTTCGTAGCCGTAGGTTTCTGCCATTTCCTTCAGGCGCTGGTCGTGAAGCAGAGCCTGCCAGTAACGGGCATAGTCAGTTTCCATAAAAGCACTGTTGAGCGTACGAGTATTGCTACCTGTACCGATATTTTGACCGACAATGTTATTGCGCCAAGTTGGCATAATCAGGATCTTGCGACTGTCGGGCTTATTTTTTGATAGTAAGGAGTCGTAGCGTGGAAATCCAGTTAGTGCTACTTCTTTTTCGGTCAGCTTGTAGGTATTGAAGTCAGCCTTAATCGAGCGACTTTCTGGCTCAGTAGTGGTAATGAAACAGTGTAGGTTTTGCTTGCTATTTGTCCATGCAGAAAGATTGTCTTTAGTTACTCCGTGCTGAAGAAAGACAAATTTTTTGCTGTGTTCGTATAAATCCCCAAAATAATTGTTGATGTGTTTTTCCAAATGACTGGAAATGATTTTTTCAGCTTTACGTAGATGTCGTTCATATTCACTACCGCCGAATTCTACAAGTTTGAAGCCTTCTTGTTCGAGGCGGTTCCAGTCTGGGGCAGTTTTGTTGAGTACGAAATAGCAAGTTTGTTCAGGGTGGTTCTGCATCATATAACGATAAAAATGCTCAGCGTTGTCGTCAGCTTTAGTTTCCCTATCCATTAAGAGCCAGCTGCCGTCTGAAAGGTATTTTTCGGACGGCGTAAATAAACCGATAAGTTCATTTAATGCGATACCGTGCATAAAGGTTTTACCTTTAATTGAAATTCGCATTGCTTTTTTGTTAAGTAGAATATTAATTTTGGCATTGTCTGCAACATCACCATAGGGAACCCACAAACGTTTTTCGTAAACAAATAATTGTTCATTTAGCTTATTGACCACGCTTTTTGCATAGACAGGAATAAGATCACGCCCATCGGCTTGCACAGAATATGGCTGGTCGAAATAGGTAAAATAGCTGATAAGGAACTGTTTGCGTTCACGATCAATGTTTTCAATATAGGCGATTTGGAATGGCGGCTCGCTCTGTTTGAACATTCCAAGCATGCCAACTTTATGGAATAGCCATACTCCTGCTAAGCCAAATTCCATAATATTTTTTTGATCAATATAATCAAAAACCTGCTGCATTAGATCATAAAAATGTGATTTTTGTTTAGTATTCAACAAATCTAGACGTTCAGGTCTATTAAGCAATTGTTGAATATACCAAGCCATATCATATAATGCGGTTTTTTGTATTGAGGAGGGTACATACCCTAAGCGGTTTTTATAGTTTTTAAGCATAGGCAAGAAGCCATACTCAAAAACATTAGAAAACTTTTCTACTTTTTGCCAAGAAGTATCTAGAGTGGATGTGCCACTTTCACGTTTGCGATAGAAATAGACGGCATCTCTGTCAAACACAGCTTTTGCGTCCTGCAAATCTAATAAATAGTCTGCAATAAATTTGCCATCTTCAAAGTTTGGCTTAACATTGTGGTCAAACACCAAATTCTGTTTTTTAATATGGCTGACTCTGAAAAAGGTTGAGGCAGCAGACATATTGATAAATTTATCGAGCTTGGCAACATCAATAACGTGGGTTTTGTTAAAACGGAATCTTAGAGGATGACTATCTTTAATGATATTTTGATTTTCAAAGAAAAATTTCATATTAGTAGCTACAGTTACTGCCGACGGATGTTGGCTAATTTGAGTATCTACTGATTTGAAGTAGTCAGGGTGAAGATAATCGTCAGGGTCAGTAAATACTACCCATTCAGTTTGTGTATGTTGCAAACCCAGATTGCGTGCCGAGGCCTGGCCGCCATTTTCTTTGTAAAAATAATGGATATTTTGGGGAAACTTGGCTTGCCATCGTTTGATGATTTCTGCCGAATGGTCGGTTGATCCATCATCTACTAGAATGATTTGAATGTGTTTTTTGAAATTCAAGCTTTGTTTGACGATGCTGTCAAAGTATTCATCAAGGTATTTTTCGACGTTATAAACGGCTGAAACGATTGTAAATTGATTATTACCTTCGTATTTTAAGGGAAGGTATTTTTTGAGTTTCATTACGCGTTTGGCGTACATGTCGCGGAAAAAGAGTTTAGGGTCTCGTAAGAGCTTCCGAAATTTTTTATTGTTCATTTTTTTTAACCTTTTATTTTTATTTGGTTTTGAAGTAATTTTCCAGCATTTGAATCAGTTTGTCCTGGTAGTTTTCAATCTGTTGCTGGCTGTGAAAATCGTTGGCACAAAAAGAGTGTGGCTGCCGCCCATTTTTTTTATTTTCCAAGAGCTTGATATATTGGGCAGGCGCTTTGTTGGAGCGGATATTAAAATAATAACATATTTCATTACCTACTGTAGATTTCCTGTTTAAAAACATCAGCCAAGGTACGAGGAAGGTGGCAAGGTTGAGATCGTGGTTAGAACGGAAACGGTTGGATAAAAAGGCTTCAATCTCAGTACGGTAGTGTTGCCAAGCAAATTGAAAGCTGCTTTTATGCAGTGGAATATAGGTGTGTACTAACGGACGGTCGATGTGGCAGTCGTAGTGCTGTTGTAATAGTGTGATGCAGTTTTTTGAGGCGGAAAGAGTGGGTGTGTCGGTTCCTCTTTCGGACATTTGTTTTAGGCTTTTGTCTGCAATAAAAAGTGAAGCAATCCCGTTGGCGTGAAAAAAATGTTCCTTCGGTAATGGTCGGGCAACAAATACATCATCGTTAAAATAGATGAAGTGTTCATTTAGATTAGGAATGTTGTGCAAGTGTGCTTCGATTACATGCGAATTGAAGGTGGGCAGGTATTGCGGGTCAATGATTTGACTGTGATCTATTATGCTGACATTGGGATAGTCGGCAGGATTGAGCCAGTCGGGGCGTTGGTTGTCGGTAATGATGTAGATATGGTTGACCCACGACAGGAAGGTGCGCACGCTGTGAAGTGAATAGTAAAGTTCGTTGTGGTTGCTGAAACGGGCTTCGTCATTATTGTGGAGTGCGTTTTGTTCGGCAGTAGGGCTATGTTGGCGCCGACGTTTCTGCCATTTGGGATCTTGGTTATTTACCCATGTGAAAACGACATCAACTTTAATAGGGGGAAGGTCGATACTATTTTCAATTTCGGCTAAATACAGGCTGTTGTCGATAATGACCGGTTCGTCAGACTCTGTTGTACGCTGTTCGGCGTTTCGGACAGGGTATCTTTTGTTGAGATAGTCGCGGAAGAATACACCTGGTTGTCGAATCAGTTTTTTAAGTTTTCTCATGACGGTATTCGCTGTAATGTGATGTCTTTTGATGCTTATGTCAGGTTTTCAGACGGCCTAATATTTCATCAGGTGTTATAATGGCTGTGCGTAATTAAAAGTATAGTGAGATTTAATCAATGTTGAAAGCAGAATGTCTTACCCGCAGGGGCATGTTATTGTTGTGTGTCAGTCTGTTGGCTGCATGCTCTTCTCTTCCTACTTCCGGCCCAAGTACACGAAATGTTGTTGCTTTGGGGCAACAGTCGGCTACAGCCGAAGTGCCAGAGGTGGAGTTGATTGATGTGAATGGTGCGGTAGCTCAGTCGCTATATCAAGCGCAAGTTAATCAGTCATTTGCTCAGTTGGGCGATGGTACATCATCAATAGGGGCTATCAATATAGGTGATGTGCTGGACATTACGATTTGGGAAGCTCCTCCGGCTGTGTTGTTCGGCGGAGCTTTGTCGTCTACCGGTTCGGGTAATGCGCAGCAAACGAAGCTGCCTGAACAGATGGTCAGCTCTGCAGGTACGATTTCTGTGCCGTTTATTGGCGATGTGTCTGTCCTTGGTAAAACACCGGTTCAGGTGCAAAACATTATTAAAGGCCGTCTGAAAAAAATGGCAAACCAGCCGCAGGTAATGGTGCGCATGGTGCAAAACAATGCGGCGAATGTATCGGTTATCCGCGCGGGTAACAGTGTGCGTATGCCTTTGACGGCTGCAGGCGAGCGTGTGTTGGATGCGGTGGCTGCCGTGGGCGGTTCGACTGCGAATGTTCAGGATACGAACGTACAGCTGACACGTGGCAATGTTGTCAGAACGATTGCTTTGGAAGACTTGGTGGCGCATCCGCGTCAAAATATTTTGTTGCGCCGCGGTGATGTAGTCACAATGATTACTAATCCAAGCACGTTTACGTCTATGGGTGCGGTCGGTCATACGCAGCAGATTGGTTTCTCTGTGAAGGGCTTATCTTTGGCTGAGGCTGTGGGACGTATGGGCGGTCTGCAGGATTATAGTGCAGATGCGCGCGGCGTATTTGTATTCCGTTATGCGCCTTTGTCCGAGCTGCCTCCTGAGAAACAATCTAAATGGGTTGAAAAGGGTTATGGCGATCGTGCGGAGATTCCTGTGGTCTACCGTTTGAACCTGGCAGATGCGAATTCTATGTTTTGGATGCAGCGTTTCCCTGTGAAGGATAAGGACGTGGTGTACGTATCGAATGCACCGATGGCCGAAGTACGCAAGTTCTTGTCATTTGTGTTCTCGCCTGTGGTTAGCGGTGCGAACAGTATTAATAATTTAGTGAACTGATGGGGAAAATAATGTCTGAGCAAGTTTCTGCAAATGTGGATGTGAAACCGGAACAACCGGCTCCCGAAAAGAAAAAGGCCAAAAAGTCTTGGTTGCGTAAGATTAATCCGTTGCTTTGGGTAACGGTTATCGTGCCGACTTTGTGTTCCGGTGTGTATTACGGACTATTTGCTTCTGATCAGTTCACATCCCAGTCCAGCTTTGTGGTGCGTTCTCCTAAAAGCCAATCGTCTTTGAACGGCTTGGGCGCTATTTTGCAGGGGTCTGGTTTCTCTCGTGCGCAAGACGATATTTATACCGTGCAGGAATATATGCAGTCGCGTTCGGCTTTGGACGCGTTGCGTAAGAAAATGCCCGTTCGTGATTTTTATGAAAAAGAAGGCGACATTTTCAGCCGTTTTAATGGTTTTGGCCTGCGTGGCGAGGATGAAGCGTTTTATCAATACTACCGCGATAAGGTATCCATCCATTTTGACTCTGTCTCAGGCATTTCTAATTTGAGCGTTACATCTTTCAATGCCGGTGAATCTCAAAAGATCAATGATGCTTTGCTCAAACAGGGTGAGGTATTGATCAACCAGCTGAACGAACGTGCGCGTCAGGATACGATTCGTTATGCTCAGGAAGTGGTCAATTCGGCTGAAGAGAAAGTTAAAGAAGCTTCGGCTCAATTGACAAAATTCCGTGTGTCCAACGGTATTTTTGACTTGAAGGCGCAATCCGATGTGCAAATGGGTTTGGTATCCAAATTGCAGGACGAGTTGATTGTCATTCAAACTCAGCTTGACCAGGTAAAAGCCGTTACGCCTGAAAACCCGCAAATTCCAGGTTTGATTGCGCGTGAAAAGAGCTTGCGTAAAGAAATCTCGCAACAAATGAAAGCGATTTCCGGCGGTGGCGAGGGTTCGTTGTCCAATCAGGCGGCGGAATATCAGCGCGTGTATTTGGAAAACGAATTGGCTGAGAAACAATTGGCTGCAGCGATGACTTCTTTGGAAAGTGCGAAAGCGGAAGCAGATCGTCAGCAATTGTATTTGGAAGTGATTTCCCAGCCGAACAAACCTGACTTGGCGCATGAACCAAACCGTCTGTACAACATTGTGGCAACGTTTGTCATCGGTTTGATTGTCTATGGCATTGCCGTGTTGCTGTCTGCAAGTATCCGTGAGCATAAAAACTGATGAAAGAGCTACATAAAACATCGTTTTTGGAGTCGCTGCTTATCCAAAAAAGGGTAATCGGCGCGCTCTTAATGCGTGAAATTATTACTCGCTACGGTCGTAATAACATTGGTTTTTTGTGGTTATTTGTCGAACCTTTGCTGCTGACTTTGGTTATGGTGTTGATGTGGAAGTTTTTCCGCATGCACAACGTGTCGGCTTTGAATATCGTGGCTTTCACGCTGACAGGCTATCCGATGATGATGATGTGGCGTAATGCCTCTAATCGCGCCATCGGTTCGATTGCGGCCAACACAAGCCTGCTGTATCACCGAAATGTACGTGTTTTAGATACCATTTTTGCGCGTATGTTGTTGGAGATTGCCGGTGCCACCATTGCGCAGGTTGTGATTATGGCTGCATTGGTCGTCATCGGCTGGATTGATGTACCGGCAGATATTTTCTATATGTTGTTGGCTTGGCTTTTGATGGCAATGTTTGCCGTTGGATTGGGGCTGGTCATCTGTTCGGTGGCGTTTCACTTTGAGCCGTTTGGCAAAGTTTGGAGTACCATCAGTTTTGTGATGATGCCTTTGTCCGGCGTGTTTTTCTTCGTACACAACCTGCCTCAGCAGTTGCAACACTATGTGCTGATGCTTCCGATGGTGCATGGTACAGAAATGTTCCGTGCCGGATATTTTGGTAACAGCGTTACGACTTACGAAAATCCTTGGTATATTTTGTTGTGTAATTTAGTTTTGCTGCTGCTTGGTTTGGCGATGGTGGCGAGATTCAGCAAAGGGGTTGAGCCGCAATGATTTCAGTTGAACACGTTTCCAAACGCTATCTGACCCGCCAAGGTTGGCGGACAGTCTTGCACGATATCAACTTCAAAATGGAGAAGGGCGAGAAAATCGGTATTCTCGGCCGCAACGGTGCAGGTAAATCGACGCTCATCCGTTTGATCAGTGGCGTTGAGCCGCCGACCACGGGTGAAATCAAGCGGACGATGAGTATTTCTTGGCCTTTGGCATTCTCCGGTGCGTTTCAAGGCAGCCTGACCGGTATGGACAATTTGCGTTTCATCTGCCGGATTTACAATGTCGATATCGATTATGTGAAGAACTTTACCGAAGAGTTTTCCGAGCTAGGGCAATATCTTTACGAGCCGGTTAAGCGTTATTCTTCAGGTATGAAGGCGCGTTTGGCATTTGCTTTGTCGTTGGCGGTAGAGTTTGATTGCTATCTGATTGACGAAGTGATTGCGGTTGGCGACTCGCGCTTTGCCGATAAATGTAAGTACGAGTTGTTTGAAAAGCGCAAAGACCGTTCCATCATTTTGGTGTCGCACAGCCACAGCGCCATGAAGCAATATTGCGATAATGCGATGGTGCTGGAAAAAGGGCATATGCACCAGTTTGAAGATATGGACAAAGCCTACGAATATTATAATTCGCTGCCTTAAAGCGATTGTTTTTTAAATCAGGCCGTCTGAAATTTCAGACGGCCTGTCCGTTGGAATTCTATTGATGAACATTACTCAAATCCTCTCCCAAGAACTCTCCGCCACTGCCGCGCAAATCAATGCTGCGATTGAGCTTTTAGATGATGGCGCAACCGTACCTTTTATCGCGCGTTACCGTAAAGAAGCTACAGGCGGGCTAGATGATACGCAGCTGCGCCAGCTTGCCGAGCGGTTGCAATATCTGCGCGAATTGGAAGAGCGCAAAACCGTTGTTTTAAAAAGCATTGAAGAGCAAGGCAAGCTTTCAGACGACCTCAGGGCGCAAATTGAAGCCGTCGACAACAAAACCGCGCTGGAAGACCTGTATCTGCCCTACAAACCCAAACGCCGCACCAAAGCGCAAATCGCACGCGAACACGGTTTGCAGCCGCTGGCGGACGTGTTGCTTGCTGAGCAGCCGCAGGATGTTGAAGCCGCCGCACAGGACTACCTGAACGAAAACGTCCCTGACGTAAAAGCCGCGTTGGACGGCGCGCGCGCGATTCTGATGGAGCAGTTTGCCGAAGACGCAGAACTCATCGGCACGCTGCGCGATAAGTTGTGGAACGAAGCCGAAATCCACGCGCAAGTCGTTGAAGGCAAAGAAACCGAAGGCGAAAAATTCAGTGATTATTTCAACCACCGCGAACCCGTCCGCACCATGCCCAGCCACCGCGCGCTGGCGGTTTTGCGCGGCCGCAACGAAGGCATTTTGAACATCGCGCTCAAATACCAGCCCGACGACACGCCGATTACGCAGCGAAGCGAATACGAGCAAATCATCGCCCGCCGTTTCAAGGTTTCAGACGGCCACAAATGGCTGCGTGATACCGTGCGCCTGACTTGGCGCGCAAAAATCTTTTTGTCGTTGGAACTTGAAGCCCTAGGCCGTCTGAAAGAAGCCGCCGACACCGACGCGATTACCGTGTTCGCCCGCAATCTCAAAGACTTGCTGCTCGCCGCGCCCGCCGGACGGCTGACCACGCTGGGTCTCGACCCCGGCTACCGCAACGGCGTGAAATGCGCCGTAGTGGACGACACGGGCAAGCTGTTGGATACCGTCATCGTCTATTTGCATCAAGAAAACAATATGTTGGCAACGTTGTCGCGCCTGATTAAACAACACGGCGTGAAACTTATCGCCATCGGCAACGGCACCGCCAGCCGCGAAACCGACAAAATCGCGGGCGAACTGGTGGGCGGAATGCCGGAAATGGGGCTGCACAAAATCGTCGTTTCCGAAGCCGGCGCGTCGATTTATTCCGCGTCCGAACTGGCGGCGCGCGAGTTCCCCGACTTGGACGTTTCCCTGCGCGGCGCGGTGTCCATCGCCCGCAGGCTGCAAGACCCGCTCGCCGAGTTGGTCAAAATCGACCCCAAATCCATCGGCGTGGGGCAGTATCAGCACGACGTGAACCAAAGCCAGCTCGCCAAATCGCTGGACGCGGTGGTCGAAGACTGCGTGAACGCCGTCGGCGTGGACGTGAACACCGCCTCCGCCCCGCTCTTGGCGCGAATTTCCGGCTTAAATCAAACCCTTGCCCAAAACATCGTCGCCTACCGCGATGAAAACGGCGCGTTCGACAGCCGCAAAAAATTGCTGAAAGTACCGCGTTTGGGCGAAAAAACCTTCGAGCAGGCGGCAGGCTTTTTGCGGATTAACGGTGGCAAAGAGCCGTTGGACGCGAGCGCCGTCCACCCCGAAGCCTATCCTGTTGTCGCCAAAATGCTGGCGCAACAAGGCATTACCGCCGCCGAACTCATCGGCAACCGCGAGCGCGTGAAGCAAATCAAAGCCTCCGACTTCACCGACGAACGCTTCGGCCTGCCGACCATTCTGGACATCCTGTCCGAGCTTGAAAAACCCGGTCGCGACCCGCGCGGCGAGTTTCAGACGGCCTCATTCGCCGAAGGCATCCACGAAATCAGCGACTTGCAAGTCGGCATGATACTTGAAGGCGTGGTCTCCAACGTCGCCAACTTCGGCGCGTTCGTGGATATCGGCGTCCATCAAGACGGTTTGGTGCACATCTCCGCCCTGTCCAATAAATTTGTTCAAGACCCGCGCGAAGTCGTGAAAGCCGGAGATGTGGTGAAAGTGAAAGTGCTGGAAGTCGATGCTGCGCGTAAACGCATTGCACTCACCATGCGTTTGGATGACGAACCGGGCGGCACAGTCAAAGGCAACAGGCCGTCTGAAACCCGACATCAAGAACGCCGCGACCGCAAACCCCAACGCAACGACCGCGCCCCAACCAATTCGGCAATGGCGGATGCGTTTGCGAAGTTGAAGCGGTAAGGTAGAAAACCAATTGAAGGCCGTCTGAAAAGTGATGTTCAGACGGCCTTTATCGTATGAGGCGAATTAGATAATTAGTGGAATGGATATACTGATGCGCCCATTGAATGTTAACGATACATTTTGTAGTAGGCACATGCAAACAAGCGTATAGTTCCAAATATCACAAACCCATCATCACAACCTTAGGAGTTCAAACCATGAAACCTGTTTTGTTTGCCGTGCTGATTTCCTGTTTCTCCGTTGCTGCGTATGCAGCCTGTACCGACAGCCAGCAGCAGTGCGTGATTTATAAAAACGGCAATGTTGCGACAGAAGGCGGCTGTACGGTCAGTAAGTGCCAAAGTGCCGATGCGCAAGTGTTGAAATGGAAGCTGAAAAACGGCAAAGGCGTAACCGTGGAAATCGGAAAAAACGGTAAGGTTTTGGTGAACAAGAAACCGGGTGCGAAAGCGAACAACAGTAATGCGTCAGGCATGGGTTTGACATGCTATGCCGCCGATGCGGACAAACGCGAACAGTTCTGCTCGACCAATTATTGATTGGATTGTTGCTTTGATTAAAGGCCGTCTGAAAAGTGTTTCAGACGGCCTTGATGTTTATCTTTCCGATATTTTTTCATTGAGAAAGTCGATAAAGCTGCGTACTTTCGCACTGAGAAATGCCCTGTCGACATAGGTGGCGTTCAGTTGGTCTGTCCAGATGGTGTAATCGGGCAGAAGTTGGATCAATGTACCATCCTTCAATTCCTGCTGAACTGCCCAAAGGGGCTGATAGCCTATGCCTGCGCCTGCTTTAATCAGCTCGCGTATCATCAGTGTGTTGTCGCTGCGGATAACCGGGGAGAGATGGAGAATGGCTTTTTCTCCGGTAATGCGGTGGGTAATCTCCCAGTTTTGTTGACTGGTATAGGAAGGCAGGATGGCTTGATGCTGCATGACGGCTTCGGGCGTATCGGGTGTGCCGTGTCGGGCCAGATAGTCGGGAGCGGCAAGCAGGACGAACTCGATTTTGGCCAGCGGTTTGACGATCAGCGAAGGGGAGGGGGTTTTGGAAACGCGTAAGGCGAGGTCGAAACCTTCGGCAATGAGGTCGATATGGCGGTTGTCGAGGACGAGGTCAAGCGTGACTTTGGGATAACGCTGGCGGTATTCTGCTAGCCATGCGCTCATATTGCCACCTGCAAACCATAGGGGCATGGTAACGCGCAACATACCTTGCGGCGTGTCGGTACCGCCTGCCGCTTTTTGGGCAGCGGTGTCCAAGGTATCCAGCGCGTAGCTGCACTGGCGGTAGTATTCTTCGCCTGCTTCGGTCAGATGAAGGTTGCGGCTGTTGCGGTGTAAGAGCTTGGCTTGAATGGTGTTTTCCAGATGGCTGACGTGTTTGCTGGCCATGGCGGTGGAGATATCGAGCTGATCGGCGGCACGGGTAAAGCTGCCGCTTTGAACAACTTGGCGGAAAACTTTTAGGCTAAATAGGGTATCCATTATTTCTTATTAGGAAACGTTGTATCAATAATTCGAGTATATATCTCTTACTGGGAATTATCTATACTGCACTTATTGAAATTGCTCCATACCTCTTCAGGTAGCCATTAAAATAAGGATTATTAAGATGTCAGCCCTCAAATCATTCCAACCTGTTGTATTGTCTGTCTTGCGTATTGTTGCGGCGTATCTGTTTTTGCTGCATGGTACGGCCAAGTTTTTCAGTTTTCCGATGTCTATGGGCGGTGCGCCCGAAGGCTTGATGCTGGTGGCCGGTGTTTTGGAAATTGTCGGTGGTATCTTATTGATATTGGGCCTGTTTACGCGTCCGGCCGCGTTTGTTTTGTCCGGTCAGATGGCAGCCGCCTACTTTATGGCCCACGCGTCTTCTGGTAATGTTTTGTTCCCATTGGCCAACCATGGCGAATCTGCCGTTTTGTTCTGCTTCGTGTTCCTGTATCTGGCAGTAGTCGGTGGCGGAGCGTGGGCTTTGGATAACGCTTTTGGTAAAGATAAAGATTAATTTAAGGAAAAGATCATGACTTATTCTGTTTTGCAACAAGCTGCTGAAACCCGTCGTTCTATCTATGCATTGAGCAACACCCTGCCTCTGTCCAATGAGGAAGTAACCAAAATCATCGAACACGCCGTTTTGCATACGCCGTCTTCTTTCAATTCGCAATCTGCCCGAGTGGTCGTATTGTTTGGCGAAGAACATGCCAAAGTGTGGCATTTTGTTGAAGAAGCTTTGCGTGCAATTGTTCCTGCCGAGCAGTTTGAAGCCACTGCGCAAAAACTGAACTTGTTTAAAGCAGGCGCGGCGACAGTTTTGTTCTTTGAAGATCAAGATGTTGTCAAAGGCTTGCAAGAGCAGTTCCCATCTTATGCGGCCAACTTCCCGATCTGGGCGGATCAGGCAAATGCCATGGTTCAATATGCTGTGTGGACAACATTGGCGGCTGCCGGTATCGGCGCCAATCTACAACACTACAATCCACTGCCTGATGCGGCCATTGCCAAAGAATGGAACTTGCCGGAAAGCTGGTTGTTGCGTGCGCAAATGGTGATTGGCGGTATCGCGGCTTCAGCCGGTGAAAAAGCCTTCCAACCAATCGAAGGCCGTCTGAAAGTATTTGGCGCATAAGTGAAATGATGTGTTAAACAAAGGGCGCGATGTTTGCGCCCTTTTTGAAATAACAAAATTAAAAAGGCCGTCTGAAAACAGTTTCAGACGGCCTTTTATCTATGCCATAAAATCAACCGCGGCGCCAAGTCGTACCGCCGGCGTTGTCTTCCAGAATGATTTTGTGTTCGTTCAGAAGGTCGCGGATACGGTCGGATTCCGCCCAGTTTTTATCCGCACGTGCCTGTTTGCGGCGGGCGATCAAATCGTCGATTTCCTCGTTGGACAGGCCGTCTGAAACCGCGCCGCCTTGCAGAAACTCGGTCGGATCACGTTGCAGCAGGCCGATGATGCCACCCAAAGCTTTCAGGCAGCCGGCGAGGTGCGCATCATTGGTTTTGTTCACTTCGCCTGCCAGCTCAAACAACACGGCAACCGCTTCGACCGTACCGAAATCGTCGTTCATGGCGGCGTAGAAGCGGCGGGTGTAGTCATTGGCGTTTTCAGATAAATCAAACTCAGCCGCTGGTGTGTTTTTCAACGTGGTGTACAGACGGGTCAGCGCGCCTTTTGCGTCGTCTAAATGCGCGTCGGAGTAGTTCAACGGGCTGCGGTAGTGGGCGCGCAGGATGAAGAAACGCACGACTTCGGGATCGTATTGTTTCAACACTTCGCGGATGGTGAAGAAGTTGCCCAGCGATTTGGACATTTTTTCGCCGTCCACGCGGATAAAGCCGTTGTGCAGCCAGTATTTGACGTGGCTGGAGATGCTTCGACCGTGGTGGGTTTGCGCGTGGTCGTGGCCGCAGGTATGTCCTGTCGCGCCGACACTTTGGGCGATTTCGTTTTCGTGGTGCGGGAACTGCAAGTCCGCACCGCCGCCGTGGATATCGAAAGTATCGCCGAACAGGTTTTCACTCATGGCAGAGCATTCAATATGCCAACCCGGACGGCCGTTACCCCAAGGGCTTTCCCATGCAGGTTCGCCTGCTTTGGCCGCTTTCCACAATACAAAATCAAGCGGATCGCGTTTGAAACCGTCCACTTCCACACGTTCGCCTGCGCGCAGGTCATCCAGCGATTTGCCCGATAATTGGCCGTAAGCGGAAAACTCTCGCACGGCGTAATAAACGTCGCCATTTGCGGCAGGATATGCCTTGCCGTTTTGAATCAAGGTTTCAATCATGGCAATCATTTGCGGGATATTTTCCGTTGCCTTTGGCTCGATGTCGGGACGCAACACACCCAAAGCATCTGCATCTTCATGCATGGCCTGAATGAAACGCGCGGTCAGCTCGCCGATGGTTTCGCCGTTTTCAGCCGCACGGGCAATGATTTTGTCGTCGATGTCGGTAATATTGCGCACATAAGTGAGCGGATAACCGCACTTGCGCAGCCAGCGGGCAATCATGTCGAACACAACCATCACACGGGCATGGCCTAAGTGGCAATAGTCGTAAACGGTCATGCCGCAAACGTACATACGCACGTTTTTAGGGTCGATGGGGGCAAAGGGTTCTTTTTGACGGGTAAGGGTGTTGTAGATGGTGGTCATGGAATTTTCAAAATTTGTATAAACTGGGGTAAATTATTTGGATTTTTTGTGCAAGCAAAATTCAAATACGTTTCGTTCTGGGCCATTATTAGTTGCATGTGCTTTTTTAACTATATAAGGCTGATGCTCATCTAATGTAAATTCACCGATGTATCGGACATGAGCATTTAGTGTGTCATTAGCAAAAACACGGATGGCTTTTCCTGTCTGTTTATGTTCCAAGAGAGCTTTATTCCCATTGATCATACGCTGATCACCACGTTGTCCTTCGCCACAATAAAACAGGGTGGTTCCCTTCTCATCCCAGCGATCATAATAGCCGTGGTCTTCGCCTTTTTCTGGGTGAGTAAAGAGGAAGATATTGGGCGTTTTTGCCGAAGCAGCAATGCCACTTTGTCTATTGCCACCGTATTGGTCATGTAATTCTGAACGTTTAATAATATCGTTTTCTTGTAAAGAAAAAGAGTTGGAAGACATGCGACTCTCCATTTTATTAAAAAGGCCGTCTGAAATTTTTTTACTCCGGCTTAAACACGCCAGTATCCGTTTTAGGCTGCTGCTCGGCAATTTCGGCTTTTGCCACTGCCTGTTCCGCTTCTGCTTTTTCGGCTTCGATGCGTTTTTTCTCGGTTAGGTATTGGTTGATTTGGTGTACCAATTCCTGCGTACCTTGGTGGGTTAGTGCGCTGATTTGGAAGAGGCGCGGGGTTTCCATGTCGAATTGGAAGCGGTCATCGGGTTTGGGGTAATCCCAGCCGATGGCTTCGAGGAAGGCGGCGCTACGCGCTTGGGCTTCTTCTTCATCAAGCATATCGAGTTTGTTCAGAACCAGCCAGCGTGGTTTGTCGTAGAGTTCTTCGTCGTATTTGCGCAATTCGTTGATGATGGCGAGGGCTTCTTCGGCGGGATTGACGGCTTCGTCGAAGGGGGCCAAATCGACAACGTGCAACAGCAGGCCGGTGCGTGATAAGTGTTTGAGGAAACGGTGGCCTAGGCCTGCGCCTTCTGCCGCGCCTTCAATCAGGCCGGGGATGTCGGCCATGACGAAGCTGTGGTTTTCGTCGATGCGCACGACGCCTAAATTCGGATGCAGGGTGGTAAAGGGGTAGTTGGCGATTTTTGGACGTGCGGCGGATACGGCGGTAATCAGGGTGGATTTGCCGGCGTTGGGCATGCCTAACAAGCCGACGTCGGCGAGGACTTTAAGCTCGAGTTGCAGGGAACGGGTTTCGCCTTCTTCGCCGGGAGTGGATTGTTTGGGCGCGCGGTTGACGGAGGATTTGAAGTGGATGTTGCCCAAGCCGCCTTTGCCGCCTTTGGCAAGGCAGACGCGCTGGCCGTGGTAAGTCAGGTCGGCGACGATTTCGTCTGTATCGAGGTCGCGGATGAGGGTGCCGACGGGCATTTTGAGGACGATGTCGTCCGCACCTGCACCGTAGCGGTCGGAACCGTGGCCTTTTTCGCCGTTTTTGGCTTGGTAGCGTTTGACGAAGCGGTATTCGACGAGGGTGTTGGTGTTTTCGTCGGCTTCTGCCCAAACGCTGCCGCCTTTGCCGCCGTCGCCGCCGTCAGGGCCGCCGCGGGGTACGAATTTTTCGCGGCGGAAACTGGTTGCGCCATTACCGCCTTTGCCTGCGGCGACTTCGATTTTTGCTTCGTCGATGAATTTCATGGTGTTCTCTTATGGGTATTCGGTTGTTTCAGACGACCTTTGTTGATAGAGGAGCTTGGTGTCTGAACGGATAAAATGTTGCTTATTATAAAGGATATTTCGGTTTTAGGCCGTCTGAAATATGGTTTCAGACGGCCTTGGATTTATTGGGCGAGGGCTTGGTCGATTTCTTGGTAGAGTTGGGTGAAATTGGGTTCGCCAACGTAGGTTTTAAGGATATTACCGTTTTTGTCGATCAGGACGGAAGTCGGGTAAACCTGTGTGCCAAAGGCTTTTGCGGCCGTTTTGTCGGCATCGTACATGACGGTGAAAGGCAGGCCGTATTCTTTGACGTACTGATGGACGCTTTCGATAGGGTCGATGGGCTGGGCAATGCCGAGGACTTGGAAATTTTTGCCTTGATAGTCTTGGGCGGTTTTGATGATTTTAGGCATCTCGCTCACGCAGCCGGGGCAGGAGGGAAACCAGAAGTTAATGAGGGTAACTTTGTCTTTCAAATCGGAGTTGGTAATGATTTTGCCTTGCAGGTCGGGCAGGGCAAAATCAGGGGCGGCTTTGTTGCTGGGGATAAGGACGAAGGCAAGAAGTGCGCCGATCGTGGCAACGACAAGGAGTGTGAGTATTTTTTTCATGATGTGAGGTTTTGAATTGCGTGTGCTAAGGTTTGGGGAACGCTGATGCTGTGGCCGCTTTCGCTGCTGACGGGCATAAGGGTAACTTCGGCTTCGATGGCGGCTTTGCTGTTGGGCAGGGTCGCGGTTTGGCTGAGGATGATGTGGCGTGTGCCGATGTCTTTCAGACGGCCTGTAAAGGTCAAAACGTCGCCTTCAAGCGACGGGCGGCGGTAGCGGATATCGACGCGTGCAACAACGAGCATGATGCCTTTGAGTTCGGACAGAAGGTCATGCTCTTGGAAAAACGTCCAGCGCGCTTCTTCTAGAAATTCGAGATAGCGCGCATTGTTGACGTGGCCGTAGCCGTCGAGGTGGTAGTTGCGGACGGTCAGTTTCATCAGTTGAGATTGATGGGTTGGAACTCTTCGCGTGCGATTGGTTCGTGTTCGAGGTCGGTAATCACGGTGGAAAGTTGGATGTCGAACCATTCGTTGAAAATGTCGGCGTCCAAATCCGGCCATTCGCTTTCGTCTTCGCACCAGTCGGCCAATTCGGCAGCAAAAATGTCTTCAAAACGCGCTTCGATCTCGTCCCATACTTCGTCGGCAGTTTCGCACGGGCGAACGAGGTAGGAGTTTGCATCGGCTTGGATATCTTCAAGCGTCAGGCCGTCAAGATGATTGCCGGGCAGGGATTTCAGCCAGTTCCAAAAAGGATCGAGGGGGATAAGCAGGAAGACGCTGCGGTTGACTTCGTACATGGTGTTTTCCTTGGTTTCTGTATAGTTGAATGATATAGCAAAGGTGGTGGACTGGCTATCTTTTGGGGGATAAAGGCCGTCTGAATTTCAGACGGCCTTTATTTTTGGAAACAATCAGAGGTTTTCTGATGGTGTTTGATACAGGGTTTGGGGATTGGCTGTATCGGGAATTTCTGCCGGAGCGGTTTGAGGGGCTGTTACCGGTTCGGAAGTGGCATTGCTGTCCACCAAGTCATCGATGTCGATATTGTCGTCTTCGCTTTGAGGGAGCGTGCCGCCGGTTTGTTGGGTGCGGACTTTCATGTAAAGGTCGCGTGTGTAGCTGTATTTGTCGATGGCTGCGCCTTCGAGGCTGTCGGTCAGGTCGAGGAGCTCTTCACGGGTGTTGATGGCTTGCAGGCCGATTGTGCCCCAGCGTCCTGCTCTGGTGTGGAAGACGGCGTTTTTAACCGGATAGACGGTGGTAACGGCGTTGCCGACGGTATCGCGTACGGTAGACGGGCCGAGTAGGGGGACAACGAAGTAGTTGCTGTTTTTCCAGCCCCATGAGGCGAAGGTGTCGCCGAGGGTGTTTTTATTGCTGGGTACGCCGCCTGCACCGGCTACGTCGATTAAACCGCCAAGGCCGAAGGTGGTGTTGATGCCGACGCGGACGAGGTCTTCGCTGGCGCGTTTGACGTCAAGGCGCAGCACGTTGCTGCCGAAGCTGACGACATCGCGCAGGTTGTTGAAGAAGTTGATCACGCCGGTACGCACCGGTTTGGGCGTTACTTTGCGATAACCGCGTGCGACGGGGGAAAGGACGTATTTGTCTGCTTTGTCGTTGAACTTGGAAACAGTACGGTTGTAGCCTTCGTAAGGGTCGGCCGGATTGCGTTCGGCAAGTGCGGGAGCGGAGGCTATGCTGATGAGGAGGCAGAGGGAAGCGGTGGTTTTTTTCATGATTGCAACCAGTCTTTGATTTCGTAAAGTTCGGCCAGTGCGCGGACGGAATCGGGAATGTTTTGAATGGTCGGTTTTTTGTCTGTCCGGCGCAGAGCGTTGAGCAGCAGGGAAACGCAGGCTGAATCTGCTTTGCCTACTTGGCTGAAGTCTATGCTGTCTGTTTCTTTCAGACGGCATTGTTGTTCGTAGCGCGCAAAGGCGGAGGCAGTCAGGGTTTTGACGGTAACGTCGCCGCTGATGTAGAGCGTGCCGTTGCGTATTTCTGTTTGCATGGTGTCTTTATGATGTAAGGCACCATGCCGTCTGAACATCAGGCAGCATGGTGCGGGGTGGATTATTTACCGCCGTTTTTGGCTTTCAAGTCGGCAATCAGGCCGTCGATGCCTTTGGCTTTGATGGTTTCGCCGAATTGGTTGCGGTATACGGTAACCAAGCTTGCGCCTTCGACTGCGACATTGTATGCGCGGTATTTGTTGCCGCTTTGGTAAGTGGTGAAGTCCATGTTGACCGGTTTTTGGCCGGAAACATTGATTTCAGCGCGGACAACGACTTCTTTACCGCCTTTGTTTACGACAGGGTTGTCTTTGATGTTGACCTTGGCATTTTTGAATTTCAGCATGGTGCCGGAGTAGGTGCGGATCAGCAGGGTTTGGAACTCTTTGGTCAACGCTTGTTTTTGTGCGTCAGTTGCAGTACGCCATGGGTTGCCGACGGCCAAAGCGGTCATGCGTTGGAAGTCGAAATAAGGAATGGCGTAGGCTTCGGCTTTTTGGCGTGCAGTGTTGGCATCGCCGCTGTTGAGGATTTTCAGCACTTGAACGGAGTTTTCACGGACTTGGTTGACTGCGTCGGCAGGAGAGGCAAATGCCATGCTGATGCTCAATACGCCGATGCTCAATGCGCTGATGAAGGAAGTTTTTTTCATGGGAGTGTCCTGAATATTGGGTTGATATGTGTTTATTGTTTGTTTTGACCGGCAGATTCACTGTCTGCGTTTTTCTCGGCAAAGCTGGTCATGAATTTGCCGATAAGGTTTTCCAAAACCATGGCGGAGCTGGTGACGGTAATGGTGTCGCCTGCTGCCAAAGAATCGGTATCTCCGCCTTGTTGCAGGCCGATGTATTGTTCGCCCAACAGACCTGAAGTCAGGATTTGTGCGGAAACGTCGCTGCTGAACTGATATTGGCTGTCCAGATTGAGGGCGACTTTTGCCTGATAGGATTTAGGGTCGAGCTGAATAGAGGCAACGCGGCCCACCAGTACGCCTGCGGATTTGACCGGGGCGTTGGTTTTCAAGCCGCCGATGTCGCTGAAATCGGCATAGACGGTGTAGGTTTGTGATGATTTGCCGAACGATTGTCCGCCGGCGGCGCGGAAGGCGAGAAAGCCGATAGCGGCCGCGCCCAATAAGACAAACAGTCCTACCCAAAATTCCAAAGCATTTTTTTTCATGTGCTATTGTCCTTGTTTCATTCTTTTCAAGTGTCGTTTCAGACGGCCTTTAGTCGGTAAACATCCACGCGGTCAACATAAAGTCGACGGCGAGGATGGTCAGGGCGGAAGACACTACCGTGCGTGTACTGGCGCGCAAAATACCTTCGGAAGTCGGTACGCAGTGGAAGCCCTGATGTACGGCGATCAGCGTAACGGCTACACCGAAGGCGGCGGATTTGATTAAGCCGTTGAGTACGTCGTAATGGAAGGTAATGTTGTTTTGCATTTGCGACCAGAAAATACCGCCATCCAAACCCAGCCATTCGACGCCGACCAAATACGCGCCGTAAATGCCGGCAACATTGAAAATTGATGCCAACAAAGGCATGGAAAACACACCCGCCCAAAAGCGCGGCGCAACCACGCGTGCCACAGGGTCGACCGCCATCACGTTCATTGCTTCAAGCTGCTCAGTGGTTTTCATTAAGCCGATTTCGCTGGTCATGGCACCGCCCGCGCTGCTGGCAAACAGAATCGCCGCCAATACGGGACCTAATTCGCGCAACAGGGAAGCGGCAACCATATAGCCCAAAATATCGGCGGATTTGAATTTTGCCAGCTGCGTATAGCCTTGCAAGCCCAATACCATGCCGACAAACAGGCCGGACACAGCAACAATCAGGACAGACAACACGCCTGCAAAGTAAACCTGGCGGATGCTCAGGCGTGGGCGGGTAAATGCCGTACCTGATTTGGCCAGGATGTGCAGGAAAAACAGCGTAATGCTGCCCAGCGATTGGATGAAGCCGAGGGTTTTTGCCCCGACGAAACGGATAAAATTCATAGGTTTCAGTTGATTGGTTAAATGGTTTCAGACGGCCTTGTTTAAGTTTCAGGCCGTCTGAACATCAGCCCAGCAAGTCTTGTTTTAAAGTCGTTTGCGCCGGATAGCGGTAGGCGACGGGGCCGTCTGCCAAACCGCCGACAAACTGGCGTACCCAAGGCGAGTCGAGTTCGCGCATTTCTTCGGGCGAGCCGGAGAACATGATTTCGCCGTGTGCCAAGAAAATGACTTGATCGACAATTTCCAGTGACCTTTCAATATCATGTGTTACCATGACGCTGGTCGAGCGCAGGGCTTTGTTGGCACGGCTGATGAGGTGGGCGATAACGCCCAGCGAAATCGGATCGAGGCCGGTGAAAGGCTCGTCATACAACATGATTTCAGGGTCGAGCGCAATCGTACGCGCAAGGGCGACGCGGCGCGACATACCGCCGGAAAGCTCGGAAGGCATCAGGTTTTCAACACCGCGCAAACCGACTGCATTCAGTTTCAACACCACCAAATCGCGGATGACTGCTTCGGGCAAATCCGTCAGCTCGCGCATGGGGAAGGCGATGTTGTCGAAGACGGATAAGTCGGTGAACAATGCGCCGTGTTGGAACAAAACGCCCATGCGGCGGCGGTGTTCGTACAGCTCCTGCGCCGAAAATGCGGCCAAATCTCGCCCTTCAATCAGCACTTTTCCCGATTGTGGGTGAATTTGACCCGTAATCAGGCGCATCAGCGTGGTTTTACCGCTGCCCGAACCACCCATTACGGCGGCGAAATTGCCTTGTGGAATGCTGAAGTTGATGTTGTTCAGAATAGGACGGTCGCCATATGCGAAGGCAACGTCTTTCATTTCGATGAAGGGTGTGGAACTCATGCAGGAGAGGGGTGTCGAAAAATGTATTTTAATTACGGGTATTGTAAAGGGTATTGGATATTCGGGCAATTTTCAGACGGCCTGTGCTTAAGAATAACGGGTAAAAACGTGTGAAAGAATGCAGAAGCGTTGGTGGTACGGTCGTTTTGCAGCGTGTTGTGTCAAACATACAGACAGCTGTGTAGGTATATAAAGAGGCGGGCAAACATGCCCGCCTTGTTTTTAATATTTTTGCAAACCTTCTACCTTGATTTCTTTGGCATTGGCATTTATGAAGGCTTGGGTCGCCTTCATCGTGGCTTGGATGCGCGGATCGTTCCAGCGCACGATTTGGTTGTTTTCATCGCGCTTGTCCGACCAAATAATCACGCCGTCGGTGTATTTTTTGCTGATTTCGAGCATTTTGCGCCAGCGGGCGGGGTCGATGAATTGCTTGAAATAAGGGCTGTTGGTGGCCGAATAATATTGCGGCCAAATGTAGCCGATGATTTTTTTGTTGGGAAAGCGTTGGTGGATGTCGTCAACGGCGGTTTTCACGTCTTTTTCCCATTGCACCAAATCGGGGGAAGTGATGTAGAACACGGGATTGGCATAGTCGCTGATGGCGGCGGTGGGTGCACGGCGTTTACTGACTTGCCGCCATTTGGCCAAGATGGTTTCGTTGTCAACGTTGGGGCGGTAGTGGCGGATGCCGTGCAGGTGTTCGGAAGGCATGCCGTAGTTGCTGATGACGGCGCGCGGGTTTTCTTCTCTGAAGATTTGGTACATTCGCGCGAAGTCGGTTTTCAATTCGTCGGGGGTCAGCAGTTGGCCGTCTTTTTCGGCAAACCAGCTTTCGATGTCGGTGGAAATGGTGCGGTAGCCTTCGCGGCGCGATTGTTTGGCCAATTCACGGATGCGCGCTTCGTTGAGTACGCCGTGTTTGAGTTTGCCCGTCGGATCGGGTTTGACCAGCTCGCTTTCGTAAACCAAGAACACTTTGGAGAGTTTGTCGGCAGTAAGGTCGGGTTTGCCGACATAGTCCATGCGGTCGTAGATAATGAAATCTTTGGCATGGGCGGAGAGGGCAGTCAATAAGAGGACGAAGGGCAAAAGGCGGTTGGGTTTCATATTTTTAGGCAGATAAGGGAAAAGGGCCATTGTACGGGAAGCGGTGTTAAAGTAAGTCAAAGGCCGTCTGAAAGGATAAAAGTTCTTTCAGACGGCCTTTTATTTGAATGTAGCAGGAATATTCAGCTTTATGGCTAGTGTCACGGATTTATTGCGCTGAAGTTTTCTCTAAGAATAGGAAAGTCTCGGCTTTGTTGCGCGGTCTTGCGCCTTGCCACAAGGTCTGCCAACCCGAAGGTGCGCCGATGTTGGCGGCTTGACGGATGAGGCGGTAGCGGCAGGAGGCGTTGTCGGTCGTGGTTTTAATATGGCTGTATTGTGTCCACGCGATGCGTGTGCGCTGGTCTTGGCCGTCGATGCTGATACATTCGAGGCCGTCTGAAAGTTTCTGTTTCAATTCGAAAGAAAGCGCGGCTTCCATTTGGTGTACCACCGGCGCATGGCTTTTGGCGGCGTTGAGCCACGGTAAAAACAGGGTCATCAGCAAAGCCCAAGCCAAGGTCACGCCGGCCGCCCAGTTGGTGACGGCTTGGCGGCCGCGGATGTTTTTACGCGTAATCGCCCAAAGCCACAATGGGGTAAACAGCAGGGCGACTGCCATCGGAATCGGGTCGATGTCGGGGATGTAATACGGGCTAAAATAGGCGGCGCGTTCGGCCAGTTTGGTAGGCCAGCCGTAGTTCATGGCGAAGAAGCCCAGCCACAGGAAGACGGCAATCAGACCAAATGCCATGATGCCGAACCAGTTGATAAATGCCACTGCACCGCGACGCAGGCCGTCCAGTTGTGCCGCGCCGAGCAGGGCAAGCGGCGGCAACAGCCAAACGAGGTTGTCTTGCAGGCGTTGAGGATTGATGGCGAGCAGGGCTGTCATGATAACCAGCCACGACAGGCTCAGAATGCCCCAATTTTTATCGTGGATACGCGTGCGGCTGAGCGTCCATGCTGCCAGCGGCCAGGCAGGCAGGGCAAACCACAGCAGGTTTTTCAGATAATAGGGCAGGTTGAAGGCCGTCTGAATCTGATGGAAGCCGCCGAATACGCCTAAGGAATAATGGTTGAACCAAATATCAAACCATTCGGGATTGGTTTTTGATAAAACCAGCGGATACAGAATCAGTAGGGGCAGGGAAACGACGATGGCGCCAATCAGGGTCAGCAGATAGCGTTTGCTTTGCCAAGTAGAATGGAACGATAGGGCAAGTGCCAAAAACATCATGGCCGCGGTCAGCAGATAGCCTGAGGAAAGGGAGAGTAAAACCCAACCGCCGCACAACAACAAAATGGCGATAATGACGCGGCGGTGTGCCAGTGAAAAGCCGCACAGAATCAATCCAAACGCGGCAAAAGCGGCCGACATGGGATTGAGGAAGTGGGCGATGGGCAGCAAACCGATGCTGCCGATAAGGATTAAGACAACGCTGCGGCCGTGATGTCTGCCGAGAAAGTTGAAACCAGCAAATCCGCAGGCCGTCAGTCCGATGGTGGTGAATACCACGCCGGCAAAACGCGCGGCATCATAGGCATCGGCCGCCCAAGGCGAAAACAGGGTTTGGAATGCGGTTGCCACCCACAAAAAAGCAGGGGAGATGGTGAAGTCGGGTTGGCCGAAGATTTGTGCAACCAACAGGCTGCCGCCGTTTTTCATGGATTCGGAGGCGGTAAAGAGGGAGGGTTCGGCAGGGTTCCACAAGTCATGCGAGAACACGCCCGGCCACAGCCAGGCAAAGGCCATCAGCAGCAGAAGCCATGGTTTTTCATGGGTTTTTTGGGGGCGGCGCGGATCGGGCGGTGTGTAAGTCAGCATGGAAGGTCAAAAAACGGTTAGTTTGAATAGTAATGGTACAGGGTTTGACAGGTTTGCGCGATATGCCGGACCGGAGAGCTTTGTAAAATAATGCTTATGGCTCGTTTTTATCGGGTGTTTGGAATGATATGGTATTCGGTTGACGACAAAAAGCTCAGGCCGTCTGAAAGAAATATTTCAGACGGCCTGAATGCAAAAAAGACTGCACGAAGCAGTCTTTTTGACAAAGCGGCAATTAGCGTTTGAACAGGTTGCCGAATTTGTTGTTGAATTTGTCCACACGACCGGTAGTGTCGACGATTTTTTGAGTACCGGTGTAGAAAGGGTGGCACAGGGAGCAAACCTCAACGTTGAAGCTGTCTTTTTCCATTGCGGATTTGGTCACGAATTTGTTGCCGCAAGAGCAGGTAACGTTGATTTCGTGGTAGTTCGGGTGAATACCTTGTTTCATTTGATTTCCTTTCGATTAAGCGGGCACAGGGGTTTTGCCTGTACTTCAGTTAAGCGTGGGATTTTCGCTATTTTTGGCTGTTTCGTCAAGCGGATATTTTGCGTAGCGGGCAGTTTCGCAACAGGCGAGAACAGTTTAGAATAGAGTTTCAAACCAAATATTGTGTAATCGGGCTGTAATTCAACTGAAAAGAGGATGTAAAACCTCTTCTAGATGTGAAACTTTAAGAAAAATAATAGTCTGATTAATATTTACGCTTTTACGAACAGGAGACGGAATCCATGCAAAAAAGGATATTGACGCGTATTTTGCGTGTCTGGGGAGGAATGTTGCCTCCGTCTTATTGCAAACCATTCGGCAGAATTGCGCAAAAATTCCGCGCCGCTTTGGCTGCGTGCATTTCCCCAAACATCGGAAGAAACGTCAATATTGAAAAAGGCGGATATGTTTTTCCGGATACGGTAATCGGCGACAATTCGGGTATCGGCGTCAATTGCGAAATCTGCCACGGCCTGACCCTCGGCAAGAACGTGATGATGGGACCGGAATGCCTGTTTTATTCAACCAACCACAAATTCAACCCTGAAACCCGCCGCTTTGAAGGCTATACGGACATTCGCCCGATTGTGATTGAAGACGATGTTTGGATTGGTAGACGTGCGATTATCATGGGCGGCGTTACCATCGGTAAGGGTGCGGTAATCGGCGCAGGTTCGGTGGTTACTAAAGATGTGCCGCCTTATTGCGTGGCAGCGGGCAATCCTGCGATTGTTCGGAAAAATCTGCTTGATGAGCAAGAGCTTGCAGCCGAATAGCGTAAACAAAATAGCAAAATAAAAGGCCGTCTGAAATTCAGCCGGCCTTTTTTAATATTGATTAAGCAGCAATTTTTTCGCATTCTTTAATGCAAGCCAAGCAAGATTCGTAGCAGGCTTTGCATTCAGCGTGGTGGCCGGCGTGTTCTTTGCAGGCGGCAGAACATTGTTTGCAGGCTTCGATGCACACTTTTGCCAAAGACGGAGTCAGGCGTGAATTTTGGGCGGCGAGGTTTTGCAAGGTGCCGCACAGTGCCAGCATTTGGTTAACGCCGGCTGCGCAGTCTTTCATGGAGGTATCGCCTTCGCTCAACAGGGCAATGCAGTGCGCCAAACAGATTTGACCGGCTTCAACGCAATGTGCGGCCGCTTTGCGCGCAGCTTCGTAGGCGCGCGGTGCAGAGTGCGCGTGACCAGCATGACCGGCGTGGTGTGCATGGTCGTGAGCACGGGCAAAAGAAGCGGCGGCGGTGAGAGAGACAGCAGCGGCGCTGCCGATAAATTGACGACGGTTCATCATAGTTTCCTTTTTGCTTTGTAGAAATATCGGACGAATTATTTCATCCGTTATTAAAAGGTTATCATGTTATTCGTTTTTAAACAATGGGCCGTCTGAAGGTATCGATAACACGTTCAGACGGCCTGTTGTTGGATATGATATTTGTTTAAATTAATCACAAATCGGATAGCTGAAATACGGCCAAGTGACTTTTTGCCGAGAAAATAGTCGGTTTATTCCGCCAACAATTCTTCCGGTTTGACTTTCTCGCCATACACGGGTAAGAGGGTTTTTTCATAGGCGGCTTTCAGACGGCCGTCTTTTTTCATGGCGGCGATTTCGCCGTTGACCCAGTTCAGGAGGTCGGTGTTGCCTTTTTGAACAGCCGGGGCGATGAATTCGGCAGGGCCGAGGTTGCCGATGGCGACTTCAAAATTCGGGTTTTCTTTTGCCCATGCCCACAGCAGGGCGTTGTCGTGGGCGAGTGCTACGCCGCGGCCGTCTTTCAGCGCGTCGAAGGTTTCGGTATTTTGGTCGAATTTCAGCAGTTTGACTTCAGGATGGCTTTTGGTGAAGAAGGCGTCGGCGGTGGTGCCTTTGTTGACCAGAAGGGTTTGGTCTTTCAATTGTGCAACGTCGGTAATCGGTTTGTCTTTGGGGGAAACTACGCCCAAGGCCACTTTCATGTAAGGATCGGCGAAATCGACGGCTTCGGCGCGTTCGGGTGTTTTGGTGAAGTTGGCGAGGATGAGGTCGACTTTGCCGGAACGGACGTATTCGACGCGGTTTGCGGCCTCGGTCAGGACGAATTCGACTTTGTCGGGGCTGCCGAGCAGGTCTTTGGCCAGGTCTTTGGCGATTTCAACGTCAAAGCCTTGGTTTTTGCCGTTGGCGTCAACATAGCCGAACGGAGGCTTGTCGCCGAATACGCCGATACGGATGACGCCTTTTTCTTTGATGGCGGCAACGGTTGCTGCGCCGCTGCTTTGTGAAGATTGGGCATCGCCGGAGCCGCCTCCGCAAGCAGTCAGGCCGACGGCGATGGCGGCGGAGGCGAGGAGGGCTTTGAATTTGGCGTTCAATTGCATGAGTGTTTCCTTTTCAAATGTTTGGTTGAAAGTGGAGGCCGTCTGAAAAAGGGTTGGACGGCCTGAAAATAAAATCAGTAGTCCATGCCTGCCAAGAATTGGCGGGCGCGTTCGCTTTTCGGGGCGGAGAAGAAGGTTTCGGGGTCGGTCGATTCGACGATGCCGCCTTTGTCCATGAAGACGATGCGGTCGGCAACTTTGCGGGCAAACCCCATTTCATGGGTTACGATGAGCATGCTCATGCCTTCGCGGGCGAGTTCTAAAACCACTTCCAAAACCTCGCGCACCATTTCGGGGTCGAGTGCGGCGGTGATTTCGTCCAGCAGGATGACTTCCGGATTCAGGCACAGGGCGCGGACAATGGCGATGCGTTGTTTCTGGCCGCCGGAGAGTTCGCGCGGATAGGCGTTTTTGCGGTCGATCAGGCCGACGCGTTCCAACAGTTTGTCGGCTTGTGCCTCTGCTTCGGCGCGGTTGCGGTTTTGTACTTTCACCGGGCCTAAGAGGATGTTTTCGATGACGGTCATGTGGGCAAACAGTTCATAGCTTTGAAAGACCATGCCGACTTTTTGCCGGGCGGTTTGCCAGGAAACGTCTTTGCCGAATTCGCCGACCCCGTCCATCACGATGCTGCCGCCTTGGTGCGGCTCCAAACCGTTGACGCAGCGCAGGAGGGTGGATTTGCCGCAGCCGGACGGGCCCAGCAGTACGATGACTTCGCCTTTTTCCAAGTCCAAGTCTAAGGATTGAATGGCGGTTACGTTGCCGTATTGTTTGTGCAGGTTGCGGATGCTCAGTAAAGCCATGTCAGTGTTCCCATTTTTGTTCAAGTTTTGCCGCCAGCAGCGACAGCGGCCAGCAACAGAAGAAATACAGCATAAAAATCAGGCCGTAAACCCAAAATGAAGCATTGGGTTGCGTCAGCAGCGAGTTTTCGATGATTTGCTGGCCGACTTTGACGACTTCGATGACGCCGATAAGGGAGGCGAGCGAGCTGGTTTTGATCATGCGCGTAAACAGATTGACGGCGCCGGGCAATACGCGGCGGATGCTTTGCGGCAGCTCGATGTAGCGGAATACCTGCCCGCGGCTCAAGCCGAGTGCCAGGCCTGATTCGACCTGGTGTTTTTCAATCGATTCCAATGCGCCGCGGACCAAATCGCCCATTTCGGCGATACCCCACATGGTAAATACCCAGACACAGACCCAAAATCCGTCGATGTGGATGCCTGTCCAGACGGATAGGCCGAAATACAGGCCGAACAGCCACACCAAAATCGGCACGATTCGGATGGTTTCGAGATAAAACCGTCCGATAAAGCGGATGAGCCGGTTGCGCGAACGCAAAACCAAGCCGAACAGCGTACCCAATACGCAGGAAGCGGCAACGGAGGCCAGGGAAATCTGCGCCGTTAACAACAGGCCTTCGCCCAAGCGTGCCGCGTTTTGTCCTTCAAACAGCCAGTCAAACACCATATTTTGCACTCCGTACGCGGTTTTCGGCCCAGCGCGCCAGAAGCGAAACGGGCAGAAGGATGATCAGGTAGCTGGCAAACAGCAGGAACAAGGCTTCGTTGGTTTTGTAGTCCATGCCGATGATGTCTTTGGTAACGAACAACAATTCTGCAATGCCGACCGCGCTGACGATAGATGTTTCTTTCATCAAAAACAATACGTTTGCGCCGATGGCGGGAACGGCGACCGCCCATGCCTGAGGCAATTCGACATAGCGGAACACTTGAAAGCGGCTCAAACCGATGGCCTTGCCCGCTTCGATCTGTCCTTTGGGGACGGCCAAAATACCGGCGCGGATGGCTTCCGCCATATAGCTTGCGCCCAAGAAAACCAGTGCGATCACGCCGCAGGTGAAACCGTCCCATTTAATGCCCATTTTCGGCAGGCCGTAATACAGGAAAAACAATTGGATCAGCAGGGGCGTATTGCGCGACAGCTCGATATAGGCGCGTGCCAATGCGTAGAAGGGGCGGATGCGGTATGCCGTAACCACGGCAACGGGCAGGCCGAACAGCAACGACAAAACGACGCCATATACCGACAATTCCAGCGTCAGCTTTGCCGCATCGACAAATTTAGGGATGGCATCGATCAGATAAGACCAGTTCATCAGAGTCAGACAATCAGCATGATAAAGGCAGTATTTTAACGGGTTTGTAAGAGAGTGTTAAATAATGGATAGGAATATCGATTGTGGATAAAACATAAAAAATGGAATAAGGCAAAGGCCGTCTGAAACGTTTCAGACGGCCTTAGAATGTCAAGGTTTCCGCGTCAGGCGGCAGCCGCTTTCCGTTCATGAATCAGTAAATTCAACAGGGCGGCCGTGCCTGCCAAGACTGCGTCGGCGTACCACATCCAGCCGTAATCGTTGAAGCGCGTGATGACGATGCCGCCGATGTACGAACCCAAAAAGCCGCCGATTTGGTGGCTCAACATGGTCAACCCGAAGAGGGTGGCCAAGTAGCGCGTACCGAAAAGTTTGCCGGTAATGGCGGCGGTGGGGGCGACGGTTGCCAGCCAAGTGAAACCGAGTCCGGCGGCGAAAAGATAGAAGTTCAAATCGGTTTTAGGGGCGGCCAGATAAATCAATATCATGGCGACACGCGAAGCATATAAACCGAAGAGGACGTATTTGCCCAAAAATCTGCCGGTACACCAGCCTGAAAAAATACAGCCAGCGATGTTTGCCAAACCAATAATGGCAATGGAGGTCGAAGCGACCGTAGCAGGGAGGCCGCAAAGTGAAATTTCGGTTGGCAGGTGGGTAACCAAAAAGGCGATGTGGAAACCGCAGGTAAAGAAACCCAAATGCAGCAAGATATAGCTGCGGTTGGCGAAAGCCTTGCAGACGGCCTGCTTCAGGGTTTGGCCGTCGTCGGTATGGACGGTATGAGCAGCATGTTTGCCGCCGGCCAGCCACCAAGAAATCGGCAAAATCAAGATGGCAATGACTGCCCAAACGTAAAATGTCCCCGTCCAGCCGACGTGGGGGAGGGCAATCAAACCTTGAACCAGCGGCGCGAACAAAAATTGCCCTGCGGACCCGCCTGCATTGACCAGGCCGGAAGCCAAGCCGCGCCGATGAGGCGGCGTTTTGGCGGCGACCTGTCCCATAATGATGGAAAATCCGCCCGAACCCGTACCGAATGCCAACAATAAACCGATACCCAGCATCAGCCCCCAATAAGTCGGCATTTGCGGCACCATCAGACAGGCGGCAATCAATAGAACCGTCCCGCCGGCTAAAACCTTAAACGCGCCGAAACGGTCGGCCAACGCGCCGGACAAGGGTTGCGATATGCCCCACATCAATTGGAAAACGGCAATAATCAGGCTGAACTGGGTCATGCTCAATTCGGTCGAGTTGACGACGGGCAGGACAAAAAGCCCTAAAGTCATCCTCATGCCGATGGTAATCAGCAGGATGGAGGCGGCAGCGGCGATCAGCAGCCACAAATTGGGTAATTTGGCAGAAGAATCGGTCATGATGTTTGTGTATGTAAGGGGCAGGGAATAAAAGCTATTCCTGCCACTATATTATTTATTTGATTTCTCGGCGAGCCGATATATAAACGCGCGATTCTAGCATTGGGCGGGAAACGGCATAAATAACCGTTGGTTCTTTGGATATGGTAAAAAGTGATATGGTTTGAGGATGAATTGAGGATGAAGCGGTCAAATATTCTTCGTTTGGTACTGACGGAGCAAGCAAATTGCCGTTGAATTTTCGTTTGAGAAGAAAGGCCGTCTGAAAAGTTTCAGACGGCCTTTGTTTGACTGACTTACATCAGATGATTTCCAGAATGAAATACTGACGCAGTTTTTCGTACACATTATTTTGTACGTTGATACAACCATTGGTTATGATGCGGTCGGCCACATGAGGAGAAGCGATGCGTTCCATGCGTCTTTCCTGCGGCTTGAGCGTCCATACCCTGTGTAACGCAAACAGAAAGTCATTTTCTTCTTTGAAGCCGATAACCTCGCCACCGTAACCCGGTTTGCTGGTCATCATCGGCGTCATATTGAATTTGCCTTTCGGCGTGGTCTTGCCAATCAGTACCGGATGGCACTGACCGTCATCGGCAAAGCAAAGCTCCGCCTTAGCTGTATTGACCACAACTTTTTTACGCTGGATATAGTCACTGACAGCATCGGCAGCAGCCAAAGAATTCAGACCTGCTGCCAAGGCTATACCCAATAGGATCCGTTTCAAATTTGTCCTTATTGACGGATGCGTTTAGGAGCTTCTTTAATGATCTCGCGGATGATCACTTGAGGCTCTTGTTTAGGTGTAGGTGCTGGAGGAGGACATACAGCATCTTTAGGGAATACTGGATTCCAGAAGAAGCTGCGTGCAAATTTGTCTTTGTCGAAGATCACTTTGTATTGACAAGTAGTGATGCCTTCAACGCCGGAAGTGTTTTCAGGGTCAACTCCTACGCCTGGGGTGTAGAAGTGGAACAGGTAGTCCCATTCACGCACGCCAACCATGCCTTCGTCGTAGTGAGGACGGCCGAGGATTTTGTAGATGTCGTCTTTGGTCAGACCAGGACGCATTTGATCCAACTCGTCAAAAGTCGGGAATGTACCACGGTCTTTGTTGAAGGTCAGAGAGTAAGGTTTAGGGAAGCGTGGCTCGTCGGTAGTGCCTTCAGGAGTGATTTTGCTCTTAGTAGCACAGGCGGCCAGCAGGCCGGTAGCCAGCAGGACGAAGCCCACTTTTGCGATTTTTTTCATTTGATAATCCTTTTATTGATTTTACCAGCCGAACTTTTCAGACGGCCTGTTAGTGCCGGCAGCGAGTTTGCCGGTTTACCCAAATAATGTTGTGCTTCTTAAAGATGTACCCGACGGTTTGACAAACAGAACATCGGCACATTCCGGCAGGGCATTGCGCCTCATCTCCGTTGTATCCGCCTGAATCGGCAGAACCGTTCAGACGGCCTGACTGACATTTATTGTCACTTTGTAACAATTTCACTGCGAGTAAGGCTTGGGGTTTAGAGATGTCCAGTTTTCGATAAATCAGGTTGTATTGCGTAATACCTTGTTATCTTTGTGCTTTAGTTCATTTTGGCATTTGCCGGAGATTAGGTACTTAATCTTTCGGATGTTATCCCTGCAAATTGTATGCCAGTTTTCCTTTATACGCATAATCTGTGTATGCCAGAATGTTGGCTTTATACAACATTCATATTAACGAACCAGAAACGGATTGTACCTTTTCTCATGCTCGATACTGGTCATGCGACCGTGCCCGGCTATAACTTGCGTGGTTTCGGGCAGGGTTAATAGTTTAGCGCGGATATTGTTTATGAGGTCATCATGATTGCCGCGCGGAAAATCTGTGCGACCAACGGTCTCATAAAATAAAACATCGCCTGCGACTAAAAGACTGTTTTCGGCGTTGTAAAAAACGACTTGGCCGGGAGTGTGGCCGGGAATGTGGAGGACTTGGAAGCTATGGTTGCCGACTTTGAGCGTTTCCCCTTCTTCCAGCCAGCGTGTCGGCGTGAATGACGGAGAAACAGGGAAGCCGTATTGCGCCGTTGTTTGCGGAAGGGCTTGGAGCAGGAATTCGTCGTCTTTGTGCGGACCGAGAACGGGTACGTCGCAGGTTTTCAAAAGTTCAACCACGCCGCCTGCGTGGTCAAGATGGCCGTGGGTCAGCCAAATGGCGGTCAGCTTGAGGCCTTTGCTTTGGACTTGTTGCAATAAATAAGGGACGTCGCCGCCGACATCGGCCAACACGGCTTCTTTGGTTTCATCGTCCCAAATCAGCGTGCAGTTTTGACGGAAGGGGGTAACGGCGTTGATTTCAAATTGGAGTGCCATGGGTGTTCCTAGGAAATGCTTATTTAATGTTGTTTACGTTTCAGACGGTCTTTTGTTATTATGCATATATAATAACAAAAGCAAGTATGGAAAAGTGTCTTATGAATATGAATAATGTAATGCGAACCATGATACCGATTTTTGCGGCTTCTTTCATCTCTGCGGCGTTTGGTGCAGATTTGTTGTTGGCGCAGGAATATAAAAATCAAGATATTGCCGGTTGGGCCATGAGTGAAAAGTTGGATGGCGTACGCGCGTATTGGGACGGCAGGCAGCTGGTCAGTCGTCAGGGCTATGCGTTTACACCGCCCAAAGGTTTTACAGCAGGTTTTCCGCCGTTTCCGATGGATGGCGAGTTGTACAGCGGACGAGGGCGGTTTGAGCAAATTTCCGCGACGGTGCGTTCTGCCTCGGGAAATTGGGACGGCATCCGTTTGCATGTTTTTGATGTGCCGCAGGCGCAGGGCAATCTGTATCAGCGGCTGGAAACGGCTTCGAAATGGCTGAAATCACACCCGTCGGCACGGTTTACGGTTATTCCGCAAGTCAAGGTGCGCGACAAACAGCATGCTTTGGATTTTTTGAAACAAGTCGAAGCGCTGGGTGGGGAAGGTGTGATGCTGCGTCAACCTGAAGCCCGTTATGCAAGCGGTAGAAATGGGCAGCTGTTGAAGCTGAAAAGTGAATATGATGATGAATGTACAGTGACGCGTCATTATGAGGGCAAAGGGCGAAATGTCGGGCGTTTGGGTGCGGTAGGATGCAAAAACCAATATGGCGAGTTTCGTATCGGCAGCGGTTTTAAGGATAAAGACCGCGACCATCCGCCGAAAATCGGTGCGCTGATTACTTACCGTTATCGTGGTTTTACGCAAAAGGGAACGCCGAAATTTGCAACATTTGTCAGGGTGCGCTCGGATCGATAAAACAAATTAAAGGCCGTCTGAAAATAGGTTTCAGACGGCCTTTAATATAGATGTTGCATAGTCTTTTATAAGGTTTCCAATACATCGGGCAATTCGGCCAAGCTTTTGAGCATGGCGATATGGGGCAGGGCGGAAAGTTGTTGGGCAGTGTGTGCGCCGGTGGTGACAGCGATGGCGCGGATTTTGGCATTGGCAGCCATTTCTAGGTCGTGGGTGGTGTCGCCGACGACGACGGCCTCTTCCGGCTCAACACCCAGTCGGTCGCAGAGGGCGAGTACCATGTCGGGCGCGGGTTTGGACGGATATTCGCTGGCGCAGGCGGTTTCCAGCCAAAAGGCTTGGGTGTCGGTTTGTGCAATGGCTTTGTCCAAGCCGCTCCGGCCTTTGCCGGTCGCTACTGCAAGCCAATAGCCTTGTTGTTTCAAGCGTTGCAGGCAGGGCAGGGCTTCGGTGAACAGGGTCATGTTGCGGTTGTTGGGATTGAGGTAGTGCGCGGCATAGGTCTCAATCAGGGTTTCCTGAACGTGTTCGCTGACGTTGTGGGCAAGGCGGCGGATGATGCCGGACAGGCTGTATCCGATGAGCGGACGGATTTGGTCGGCTTCGGGAACGGGCAGGCCACAATCGGCAAAGCTTTGTTGAAAGGTGTGGATGATGGGGTTGGTGGTGTCGGCAAGCGTGCCGTCCCAGTCGAAAATAATGAGTTTGGGTTTCATGGGTTTCCTTTCAGACGGCCTTTTCCTGATTTTCCAGCATTAAAACAAATTGCGCTAATTCTTGCGGCAGGTGGGCTTTCAGGATTAGTTTTTCGCCGGTCAGCGGATGGGCGAGGTGCAGCTCGGAAGCGTGCAGGAACATTCTTTTCAAACCGAGTTTCTGCAGGCGTTTGTTGGCCTGATAGTCGCCGTAGCGTTCGTCGCCGGCAATGGGGCAGTCTTGCGATTGTAGGTGGACGCGGATTTGGTGGGTGCGGCCGGTTTTCAGGGTGGCTTCGACAAAGGTCAGGTCGGACAGGCCGACTTGGTGCAAAAGGCCGTCTGAAAAACGGTTTAACACGCGGAAGATGGTGTGGGCGGATTGGCCGTCTTCGCTGACGCGCACCATTTTTTCACCTTGTGCGCCGGTGTATTTGAACAGGGGAAGCTTGACGTGGAAGCGGTCGTTCGGCAGCCTGCCGACACCCAGCGCGAGATAGATTTTTTTCGGATGGTCGTTGCGGATGGCTTCGTGCAGTTTCACCAAGGCGCTGCGTTTTTTGGCTATCATCAAAAGGCCGCTGGTGTCTTTGTCGAGGCGGTGGACGAGTTCGAGATAACGCGCTTCGGGACGGGCGCGGCGGATTTGTTCGATGACGCCGAAGCTCACGCCGCTGCCGCCGTGGACGGCAACGCCGGACGGTTTGTTGATGACCAAAAGCGCATCGTCTTCGTAAACGATGTCAAACTCGCGTGCTGGCGCGGCCTGGTTTTCAGCCGGCCTTTGTTTTTCTGCGATGCGTATCGGCGGAATGCGAATAGTATCGCCTGCCTGAATGCGGTTGTCGGGTTTGCAGCGTTTTTTGTTCAGCCGCACTTCGCCGGCGCGGATAATGCGGTGGATATGGCTTTTCGGGACGCCTTTGAGGATTTTTATCAGATAGTTATCAAGGCGTTGGCCTTCCTCGTGTTCGGCAACGGCAATCAGGCTGACTGAATCTTTGCGTATTGCGTGCATTTTCTCTATAATCCCAAACGTCCGTTTCGGGACTCGAACCTGCCGTCGCAGGCCGTCTGAAACGGATTTATTGTTAAAACGAGATTTTATATTAAAAACGCACTCCGCAAAGCATTTCCTTGTGTTTGTTCAAAGCCGGCAAACGCAATCCCGTAATTAAGTTTGAATTGAACCTGCCGTCCGGCCGGGCGTAAGACGCAGTCCGCGCAGCACCGTCCGAAATTACCGGCGCTACGATAATAAGAAGATGTAGGCTGCCTTAATTTTGTCCGAAGCATCAGCATTCGGACGGCAGCGGAACCATCAACCTTTCCGCCGCATTGTTCTTTATTTCCTTCTTTATCCGAATCCGTCCGCACATGGCTTGAGTTCAAGCATGCAACCTTGCGGATTTCAAATCAAATACTGGTTACACGGGGATTTTCCCATCTTGCCTTTGAAGAGTGCCAACCGGACAGACAGGCCGTCTGAAAAAGATATTCACAAATCAAACGGCCGCTGTTCACGAGGTGACTATGAAAAGAATGTTATTCAACGCAACGCAGGCCGAAGAGCTGCGCGTTGCCATTGTCGATGGCCAAAACCTTTTGGACTTGGACATCGAAACGCTGGGCAAAGAACAGCGTAAAGGCAATATCTACAAAGGTATCATTACCCGCATCGAGCCGTCGCTGGAAGCGTGTTTCGTCGATTACGGAACCGACCGCCACGGCTTTTTGCCGTTTAAGGAAGTATCGCGTTCATATTTCCGCGACTACGAAGGCGGCAGGGCGCGTATTCAGGACGTGCTCAAAGAGGGCATGGAAGTTATCGTCCAAGTCGAAAAAGATGAGCGCGGCAACAAAGGCGCGGCACTGACCACCTTCATCAGCCTGGCCGGCCGCTATTTGGTATTGATGCCGAACAACCCGCGCGGCGGCGGCGTATCCCGCCGTATTGAAGGCGAAGAGCGCCAAGAGTTGAAAGCCGCCATGGCCGAACTCGACATTCCGAACGGTATGAGCATCATCGCCCGCACCGCCGGCATCGGCCGCAGCGCGGAAGAGTTGGAATGGGACTTGAACTACCTCAAACAGCTCTGGCAAGCCATTGAAGAAGCAGGCAAAGCACACCATGACCCTTACCTGCTCTTTATGGAAAGCTCGCTGCTGATTCGTGCGATTCGCGACTATTTCCGTCCCGATATCGGCGAGATTTTGGTGGACAATCAAGAAGTTTACGACCAAGTTGCCGAATTCATGAGCTACGTCATGCCGAGCAATGTAGGCCGTCTGAAACTCTATCAAGACCACACGCCGCTGTTCTCCCGTTTCCAAATCGAACACCAAATCGAAAGTGCGTTCTCACGCAGCGTCAGCCTGCCTTCCGGCGGCGCGATTGTGATCGACCATACCGAAGCCCTGGTTTCCATCGACGTCAACTCTGCGCGTGCCACACGCGGCTCGGATATTGAAGACACCGCGTTCAAAACCAATATGGAAGCCGCCGAAGAGGTCGCCCGTCAAATGCGCCTGCGCGACTTGGGCGGTTTGGTCGTCATCGACTTCATCGATATGGAAAATCCGAAACACCAACGCGATGTTGAAAACGTCCTGCGCGACGCGCTCAAAAAAGACCGCGCACGCGTGCAAATGGGCAAACTTTCGCGTTTCGGCCTTTTGGAGTTGAGCCGCCAACGTTTGAAACCGGCTCTGGGAGAAAGCAGCCATGTTGCGTGTCCGCGCTGTGCCGGTACAGGCGTCATCCGCGGCATCGAATCCACCGCCCTGCACGTTTTGCGCATCATTCAAGAAGAAGCAATGAAAGACAACACCGGCGAAGTACACGCACAAGTGCCTGTCGATGTTGCCACCTTCCTGTTGAACGAAAAACGCGCCGAGCTGTTTGCGATGGAAGAGCGCTTGGATGTGAACGTCGTCCTGATTCCAAACATCCACTTGGAAAATCCGCACTACGAAATCAACCGCATCCGCATTGATGACGTAGAAGAAGACGGCGAACCGAGCTACAAACGCGTTGCCGAGCCGGAAGAAGACGAATCCGCCAAACCTTTCGGCAGCGAAAAAGCCAAAGCTTCCCGTCCTGAGCCAGCTGTCAAAGGCGTACGCCATACCCAGCCTGCACCGACTGTCGCCCCTGAGAAAAAAACCTCTTGGTGGGACAGCTTCAAAGCTTGGTTGAAACGCATTTTCGGCGGCGAGCCTGCACCTGTCGCAGTTGCTCAAGAGCCTGCCGAAAAACGCACTACAAACAACCGCAGCCAAAACAGTAACCGCCGTTCAAACAGCCGCCGTCAAAATCCACGCCGCAACAACAAAAACGACGGCAGCAAAGTCGAAGTGCGCGAAGTGAATGCCGAAGCTGTCGACAGTAAGTTTGAAGAAAACAAATCAAACGAAAGCCGCAACGACGAGCGTAAAGACACCCGCCGCAACCGCAACCGTAACAACCGCCGCGATGATCGCAACAACGAGCGCAATCGTGTTGAGGAAGTGGTTGAAGACGTAAACGTTCAGGAAGTGGCTGCACTGGCTGAGATGCCGTCTGAAAACCAAGCGGAACAAAACGGCAATAAACGCCGCCGCAACAACAGTCGCAACGAGCGCAACCGTCATCAACCTGCGGAAAACCGTGTTGAGGACGTGAACGTTCAAGCCGATGGCGAACAGGCGCAAGTCGAAGCGGACGACAACGCCCGCAGCGAAGAGGGTGTGAAAAACAACGGCCGTCAAGGACGCGACTGCAACAACCGTCAGCGCAACAACCGTCAGCGCAACAACCGCAACGACCGCCGTTCTAACAGCAAAAAACGCAATATTCCGTCTTCAGCAAAAATCGAGCAATACCTGAACATTACCGATACCGCCGACAAAGTTCTCTTTGCTGTGGCGCATGTTTTGGGTTTGAACGAAACGGTTGAAGCTGCAAATGCGACATTGTCTTCTGAAAGCGATCAAGCCGAGCCGCTGGTGATTGTAGTATCCGAGCCTGAAGTGACCAGCGCAGAGCCATTCGTATTTGCGATTGAAAGCGAAGACGAGCCTGCCGTAGCGCAAACTGAAGGCGCTGATGCCGAACAAGCCCTGCTTGCTTCTGCAGTCAGCAATGTCAAAGAAGCCATTGCTGCGGTATTGTCTCCAAATGCAACGGCTACTGTTGCATCGGTTGAAGCACCAGCCGAAACTGTTGTCACACAAACTGAAGCCGTAGCTGAAGCAGCGCCTGTCGCAATCGTTGTGCCTGAGAGCTTGGGCGATTTGATCTTCGTTGAAACCGATCCGCAAGCCGTTGCCGCTTTTGCCGCGCAGCCACAACCTGAACCGGTTGCTAAAACACGCCGTTCGGATGTGCCTAAAGTAGAAGTGGAAGACACAGCAGTCGAAATGATTTTGGTGGAAACACGCAAAGACTAAGATTGGTTTTCCAGTTAAAAGCCCGATGTTGAACGCATCGGGCTTTTTTACAGGAGAAGTGCTACGACTATAGGGAATAGTTAAGAAAAGGAAATTTCTTTTGAGGAGAGTGAGAAGTATGAAGCATCAAGAAGTTGGAGTTATCGATATTTAAAGGTCAGAATCATTGCTACCTTGAAAGACTTAGCCTTTACATAGGGTTGGTCCTGTATAAAAAATAAGATCATGGAAGTATGAATATGAAGTTAAGATATTTTGAATTAGATAGACCTTATGTGGAAAATCGCCAAAGGATCGAGGAGTTGATGGACTCAGCTTCATTAAGATACGAGGAGGCCAGGATAGAGGACTACAATCAAAATTGGAAATGCCGTAGAAAAGCGTTTGTATATGAATCGAAGTGTATGACATCTATGTTGGAGCGACTCTTCAAGCCTGTTCCAACTAAGGATTGTTGGAAAATCATCATAGAATGCATGGATAAGGTCTGCAATCCTTGTATCATAAACTTACTTGGTGTCTATACTGTTCAGGTTCCATTTGATTTTTGTACCTATGAAGCTTTAGATCCTGTTGATAAGAAAAAGATGCTCTTGGCTGCCTTAGTCGAAGGGGCAAACCGTGTATTTCATAAGCTTTCTATTCCATTCTGCTTACTTGGGGATGTAGTGAATGAAATAGAGAGAAACCATTATGAAAATAGTTGGGTATGGAAAAAGAAGAAGATTCAATCCACCACTTTTTCCATTCAAGTGGAACATCAGATCGATAAAGTTGACTTGTTTTGGAATATTGAAAATAAAGACAAGAGTATTCGTCATTTGATTAAAACCTGTCCTGCTCATGAAATGGATTATGGCGTTTACCTTGGTAAATTAGAGGTAAATGATAATTTCCTTTATCTATTGGGTAAAAATAATGAGGTCGTAAGCAAGGTTTCTATAAATAAATGAAGGATAGCTGCTTGTAGTTTTTCTTAAACAGCCAACTATGTCAGAGCGATGGAGTTAGAAAAGGCCGTCTGAAATGGTTTCAGACGGCCTTGGTTTGTGTGTGTATGTTTAGGTATTGTGATTATTTTTTGTTCAGAGAGTCACGGATTTCGCGCAACAACAGAACTTCTTCGCTAGGCTCTGCCGGTGCTTCTTCAGCAGGAGCGTCGGTTTTTTTCAAGGAGTTGATGGCTTTAACCACGCAGAAGATGGCAGCGGCAACGATCAGGAAGCTGATCACAGTGTTGATGAACAGACCGATGTTCAGGGTAACGGCACCGGCTGCTTGAGCGGCTGCCAGGTTGGCGTAACCTTCAGCAGGAGCGGCTTGTGCGCCGTTTTTCAGGGTGATGAACAGGTTGGAGAAATCAACGCCGCCGATTAGTAGACCGATAGGAGGCATGATTACATCGTCAACCAATGATTTGACGATGCCGCTGAATGTTGTACCGACAACCATACCGACTGCGAGGTCGATCACGTTGCCACGCATAATAAATTCTTTAAATTCTGAAGCGATTGACATAATTAATCTCCTGTATGTGTTTGAGTCAAAATCAGATGTAGTTCAATAAAACGGCAGGCATATTAACGCTTTATCAGTTAAGAAAATTTCAATAATGTTAAATTTTGTATTTCATGCTAAAAATGCCCGGCTTCTATGCCTTCTGTATGAAAAACAGGCCGTCTGAATTTTTTTTGTTACTTTTTTGCACCACTTTTTATCCGTGGCTAAGTATCAGATAATATGAATGTTATCTTTAGAATCAATGCTCTATCGAATCTTTAGGTTAAGGTGGAATGATAATATAATAATGTTGAAAACATAATCATTGAAAGCCTGTAAAGTTAATGTTTCGTATCCGTATTTGACTTTCAGACGGCCTTTTTGGTTATGCAGTTATTCAAGCCATAATGTAACGGCCATAAAAAAACGCACTTTCATGATGAAAGTGCGTTTTGCGTGTAAACCGTTTAGTTTTCTTCGTCGTTCAGCGCGTTGATGCTGTAACCGCCGTCAACGTAGGTAATCTCGCCGGTGATGCCGGAAGCGAGGTCGGACAGCAGGAAGGCGGCTGTGTTGCCAACTTCTTCAGTGGTAACGTTGCGGCCCAATGGGTTGTGGGAAGCGACGTGGCCCAAGAGTTTGCTGAGATCGGCGATGCCGGAAGCAGCCAGGGTTTTGATCGGGCCTGCGGAGATGCCGTTGCAGCGGATGCCTTCTTTGCCCAGGCAGGCAGCAGTGAAGCGGATGCCGGCTTCGAGGCTGGCTTTGGCCATGCCCATAACGTTGTAGTTAGGAATGGCACGAACGGCGCCCAAATAGCTCAGGGCAACGATTGCGGCGTTGCGGCCCTGCATCATCGGACGTGCGGCTTTGGCCAGCGCAGGCAGGCTGTATGCGGAGATTTCGTGAGCGGTGTTGAATGCTTCGCGGCTAATGCTGTCGAGGAAGTCGCCGCTCAAAGCTTCTTTCGGGGCAAACGCGATGGCGTGCACCAAACCGTCGAGGCCGTCCCAGTGTTTGCCCAAGTCAACGAAAACTTGGTTGATTTCGTCGTCGCTGGCAACGTCGCAGCGGAACACGAGTTCGGAGCCGAGTTCGGCCGCCATTTTACGGACGCGCTCTTCCAGTTTGTCGACAACATAAGTGAATGCCAATTCCGCGCCTTGTTCGCGGCAGGCTTTGGCGATGCCGTAAGCGATGGAACGCTCGGAGATCATGCCGGTAATCAGAATTTTTTTGCCTTGCAAAAAGCCCATTTTCTTATCCTTTAGCAGTGGTATTGCGGTTGCATTAAACGGCGCATTATAGCAAAAACCGCTGTTTCGGTAAAGAAAACAACGGATAACCCTTTGTCTTGCCTCAAATAGGGATAAGGTTTTCTGTCAAGGCCGTCTGAAACCTGACGGAACGTCGGCAAAACGTTATACTTGATGGTGTTAATGACCGATGTTTCAGGAGTGAACCATGCCCGAGCAAAACCGCATTCTCTGCCGAGAACTCAGCCTGTTGGCGTTTAACCGCCGTGTACTGGCTCAGGCGCAGGATACGAAAGTTCCTTTGTTGGAACGTTTGCGTTTTCTGTGCATCGTGTCTTCCAATTTGGACGAATTTTTTGAAGTCCGCATGGCGTGGTTGAAACGCGAAAACAAACTGCGTCCGCATCAGCCGCTCGACAACGGAAAAACCGCGGCCGAAACCATCGAAGCGGTGGCGAAAGAGGCGCAGGCTCTGATCCGCGAGCAGTACGATCTGTTTAACAAAGTATTGCAGCCGGCACTCAGCCGCGCCGGCATTCATTTCTATCGCCGCCACAAATGGACGGCTGCGCAGAAAAAATGGATCGAAAACTATTTCGACAACGAGCTGTTGCCCATTCTCACGCCTATCGGCCTTGATCCGTCACACCCGTTCCCGCGCCCGTTAAACAAATCGCTCAACTTTGCCGTCGAACTCGAAGGCACGGATGCGTTCGGCCGTCCGTCCGGAATGGCGATTGTTCAGGCTCCGCGCATTTTGCCGCGCGTGGTCCCCATGCCGTCTGAAATTTGCGGCGGCGATGCAGGCTTTGTGTTCTTGTCTTCGATTTTGCACGCCCATGTCGGCAAACTCTTTCCCGGCATGAAGGTTAAAGACTGCCATCAGTTCCGCCTCACGCGCGACAGCGATTTGACGGTTGATGAAGAAGATTTGAAAAACCTGCGTGCCGCGATTCAAAACGAATTGCACGACCGCGAATACGGCGACGGCGTGCGCTTGGAAGTAGCGGACACTTGTCCGGCGCATATTCACGACTTCTTGCTTGCCCAGTTCAAGCTGACTTCTGCCGAGCTGTATCAGGTCAAAGGGCCGGTCAATTTGGTGCGCCTCAATGCCGTCCCCGATTTGGTGGACAGGCCGGATTTGAAGTTTCCGCCACGCAATGCAGGCCGTCTGAAAGCCTTGCGCAAAAACGGTTCCGTGTTCAAACTGGTTAAACAGTCGCCGATTTTGTTGCACCACCCGTATCAGTCGTTTGATCCGGTTGTCCAAATGATACGCGAGGCCGCAGCCGATCCGGATGTGTTGGCCGTCAAAATGACCATTTATCGTACCGGCAGCAATTCCGAGCTTGTGCGCGCATTGATGAAGGCCGCACTGGCGGGTAAGCAAGTTACCGTCGTGGTCGAACTGATGGCGCGTTTTGACGAGGCCAACAACGTCAACTGGGCGAAACAGCTCGAAGAGGCGGGCGCGCACGTCGTGTACGGCGTATTCGGCTACAAAGTCCACGCCAAAATGGCTTTGGTTATCCGTCGCGAAGACGGCGTGCTCAAGCGTTATGCCCACCTCGGTACCGGTAACTACCACCAAGGCACATCGCGCATCTACACCGACTTCGGCATCATTACCGCCGACGAACAAATCACTGCCGATGTGAACACTTTGTTTATGGAAATCACAGGCTTGGGAAAGCCGGGCCGTCTGAACAAGCTCTATCAAAGCCCGTTTACCCTGCACAAAATGGTCATCGACCGCATCAAGCAGGAAACCGAACACGCCAAAGCCGGCAAACCAGCGCGGATTACCGCCAAGATGAACTCACTCATCGAGCCGAGTGTAATTGATGCGCTGTATCAAGCCAGCGCGGCAGGCGTGCAAATCGATCTGATTGTGCGCGGTATGTGTACTTTACGCCCGGGTGTAAAAGGCTTGTCCGAAAACATCCGCGTCCGTTCCATTATCGGCCGCCAACTCGAACACTCGCGCGTGTATTGCTTCCATAACAACGGCGCAGACGATACCTTTATCTCCAGCGCCGACTGGATGGGGCGCAACTTCTTCCGCCGCATTGAAGTTGCCACGCCGATTACCACGCCCGAACTCAAAGAACGCGTGATCCGCGAAGGTTTGGAAATGGCCTTGGAAGACAATACCCAGGCTTGGCTGATGCAGCCTGACGGCAGCTACATCCGCACCCAGCTGAAAGATGGCGAGCCTGCGTTTGGTTTGCAAGAAGGTTTGTGGAAAATATACGGACGTTAAGTTGAATAATGTCTCAGGCCGTCTGAAACGCAGGTTTCAGACGGCCTTTTTTGATTTTGCCGTTATAATTCCGTTTCCCAATCTTTCAGACGGCCTTTTCTTATGAAATCTTACCCCGATTCCTATCTCCATTTTGAAAACCTCGAATCTCCCGAAACGCAAAATTTTGCCGCCGCGGCGCATGCCGAAACGCGCAAGCGTTTTTTAGAAAACGACAAGGCGCGCGAATTGTCTGACGGCATTTTGGCGCAGTTGCAGGACACGCGGCAGATTCCGTTTTGTCAGGAACACCGTGCGCGGATGTACCATTTTCATCAGGATGCGGAATATCCGAAGGGCGTGTACCGCGTATGTACCGCGGCGACTTACCGTTCCGGCTATCCCGAGTGGAAAATCCTGTTTTCAGTGGCGGATTTCGATGAATTGCTCGGCGACGATGTATATTTGGGCGGCGTGTCGCACTTGGTGGAAAAGCCCAACCGCGCGTTGTTAACACTGAGCAAATCGGGCGGCGATACGGCGTACACGCTGGAAGTGGATTTGGAAGCAGGGGAGTTGGTAGAAGGTGGTTTTCACTTTCCGGCAGGCAAAAACCATGTGTCGTGGCGCGATGAAAACAGCGTGTGGGTGTGTCCGGCTTGGGATGAACGCCAGTTGACCGAATCGGGCTATCCGCGCGAAGTATGGCTAGTGGAACGCGGCAAGAGTTTCGAGGAAAGCCTGCCGGTGTATCAAATTGCCAAAGACGGCATGATGGTAAACGCGTGGCGTTACCTCGATCCGCAGGGTTCGCCGATTGATTTGATTGAAGCGTCGGACGGTTTTTACACCAAAACTTATTTGCAGGTGTCGGCCGAAGGCGAGGCAAAACCGTTAAACCTGCCCAACGATTGCGACGTGGTCGGCTATCTGGCCGGACATCTTTTGCTGACGCTGCGCAAAGACTGGAATCGCGCGAACCAAAGCTATCCGAGCGGCGCATTGGTGGCAGTAAAATTAAACCGTGGCGAATTGGGCGCGGCGCAGCTTTTGTTTGCGCCCGATGAAACGCAGGCATTGGAAAGCGTGGAAACGACCAAGCGTTTTGTCGTGGCGAGCCTGCTGGAGAACGTACAAGGCCGTCTGAAAGCATGGCGCTTTAGCGACGGTAAATGGCAGGAAGTCGAACTGCCGCGCCTGCCCTCGGGCGCGTTGGAAATGACCGACCAACCGTGGGGCGGCGACGTGGTTTACCTTGCTGCCAGCGATTTCACCACGCCGCTGACGCTGTTTGCATTGGATTTGAACGTGATGGAACTGACCGTCATGCGCCGTCAGCCGCAGCAGTTCGATTCAGACGGCATCAACGTGCAGCAGTTTTGGACGACTTCGGCCGATGGCGAGCGCATTCCTTATTTCCACGTCGGTAAAAACACCACGCCCGACACGCCGACTTTGGTTTATGCCTACGGCGGTTTCGGCATTCCCGAATTGCCGCATTATCTCGGCAGTGTCGGCAAATATTGGCTGGAAGAGGGCAATGCCTTTGTGTTGGCGAACATCCGCGGCGGTGGCGAATTTGGCCCGCGCTGGCATCAGGCGGCGCAGGGAATCAGCAAACATAAAAGCGTTGATGATTTATTGGCAGTCGTACGCGATTTGTCCGAACGCGGCATGAGTTCACCCAAACACATCGGTTTGCAGGGCGGTAGCAACGGCGGCCTGATTACCGCTGCCGCCTTCGTGCGCGAGCCGCAAAGTATCGGCGCGCTGGTGTGCGAAGTGCCGCTGACCGACATGATCCGTTATCCGCTGCTGTCCGCCGGTTCAAGCTGGACGGACGAATACGGCAATCCGCAGAAATATGAAGTCTGCAAACGCTGGCTGGGCGAATTGTCTCCGTATCACAATCTTTCAGACAGCATCGATTATCCGCCCGCACTCATCACTACCAGCCTCAGCGACGACCGCGTCCATCCCGCCCACGCGCTCAAGTTCTACGCCAAACTGCGCGAAACCTCGCCGCAATCTTGGCTCTACTCGCCTGACGGCGGCGGCCATACCGGCAACGGCACCCAACGCGAATCCGCCGACGAACTTGCCTGTGTCTTGCTGTTTTTGAAAGAGTTTTTAGGGTAGAAGCAAGCAGCAGGATTGACTGTTTTGTAAAGTTGAGAAACAAAATACTCTTGTTTCGGCAAGTGAAAAGAAGGCCGTCTGAAAAACGAATATTAAAGTTTTTCAGACGGCCTTCTTTTCTTTTAACTTTCAACATATCCCGATAAAATGGACACTTTGTAAGTGATCATTGATGGAAGACGCAATTATGGCAACCGAACCGAAAAATTATACACGATTTAGAAAATAATTTCAAACAAAACAATATATTAAAACTTAAACAAATCTTTCCCGAAGTCTTTTGCGAAGACCAAATCGACTTTGAGAAACTCAAACTTGTCCTTGGCGCAGAAAACCTTGCCGGTGTGGGCGAACGTTATCAACTCGATGCTGTAGAAACTAGTAGCGTTGTTTACAGTATTTCTAGGAGAATACTGAAACATGAACATGCACAAAAACACCCGTCTCACCCCGTCTCTGGATTTGGATATCCTCAACGGCATCATGCGCCAAGCCGTGTTGCAGCAGCTGCAAACCTACTTGGGCGCGGACACCATCATCGAAACACACATCACCCGCGATATGCTCGAACGCGCAGAAAAAATCCGCCTCTCCAACGCCTTGAGAGGCGTGTTTGAGGCGGATTTGGTGTACTAGGAACAATCAATGATTTCTCGGAAATGGATAAAGCCTGAAGGCGATTATTCGTTAGACGGTTTATCTGTCTGAGACGGTTTATCTGTCTGAGACTTGTGCGTTTGCAATATGCTCACTACCTTACCCTCATAACGCTGGCGTAACCACGCCTGTATCCGCTCGTAATCTTTGGCAGGTAGTGGCTGCTCCAATTCGAGAGAGACAACGACGATATCGTCATATGTATCTGTCTTCGGTTCTGCGTTTTTTTGGCTTTCAGACTGTTCGGAAACAGGCGTTGTTTGCGCTTTATCCCAAGCCAAGCCGCGTCCGACAACGATTTTTTCCGCTTCCGGATATTGGGCTTTTAATTCCTTAAGTACCGCTGCATCGTCGATATCGGAGGCTTTGCCTGCCAGTACGGTATCGATATAGGCCTGTTGCTCTTTCAGCTCATTTTGCTGCTGAACCGGGTTGTTTTGGCTTGCCAGCAATTCTTCGATTTTGGCATTGTCCCCTCCCGCATAGACCACGTTGACCTTCGGCTCTTTCACACCTGACGCTTCAAGGCTTTTCACGAGCAAGGCGGAAATTTTCTCGGCATTGCCCGTTCCATTGACAACCAGACTGACTTTATTTTCTCTATGGTTCAACATCTTACGCAGCACGAAAAAACCTTCCTGTTGCTTCGCAGTGGCAATGGCAGCATTGGCTCTGGTGTTGAAGATCTCCTGACGCACCAGTCCTGATGCCATATAGCCGCTCGGAATCATCACAGCCAACACGACGGCAGTAATAATGATGCTTTGCAACCGGCGTTTGGATTCCGTTACCAACCCCCTGCGCGGCAGCTTGAGCAGCTTGGAAAACAACAAGGTCGAAAAAGCGATGAACACGCAGTTGATGGCAAAAAGATATGAAGCACCGAGAAAGTAGTGCCAGTTGCCATGTGCCAGTCCGTAGCCCGCAGTACACAGGGGCGGCATCAATGCGGTAGCAATCGCCACACCCGGTATGGCATTGCCTCCTTCTTTTCGAGTCAGCGCCACAATACCCGCACTACCGCCGAAGAAGGCAATCAACACATCCCAAAGGGTCGGCTGAGTACGCGCCAAAAGCTCGCTTTGCGCCTCTTTAAGCGGGGTTAACAGGAAATACAACGTAGCGGTAATCAAGCTGATGACGACGAATATAATAATATTGCGCACGGCTTGACGGATCAGCGCAGTATCCCCTACCGCCAAACCGTAACCCATACCTACAATCGGCCCCATCAACGGCGAAATCAACATCGCGCCGATCACTACCGCCGTGCTGTTTACATTTAGACCGATACTCGCCACGGCAATGGCAAACATCAATACCCACATATTGGTTCCGGACACCCGAGTATTGGCGCGGATGACGGCATCAATTTTATCGGGATGGGCCTGGTCATGCGCAAGATTGAACACATCTTGCAACTTGGTCATGGCACCATTGTCTTCTTTTGGCTGATTTTCTTGTTCTTCTTGGTTTTTAATGTTTTCTTGGTCTTGCATTTTCATCCTTAAATCAATCTTAACGATTGTCTCTGAATATTTAATTAACTGGAATTTCGGATACTGATAATTATGCTTTAATACTGATTTCAAATATGATTAAGCAGATACCTTGCAGAAGGTTAGCATACACATGAAAACGCTGACAACGCTGATCCTGCGTAGGCCTTCACGAAACCAGCATATGCAAAAACCTTCTCTCAAATCCAATTTCTACTTTTTCAGCAGCAACCGCCATCAAAATTTTTTAAGGGGCTGTACTAGTAGATTAGCCCTAAATTTCACACCATTTTTGCAGGATTTTTAGCTGCCGGGACGGTGTGCCGAAGTTAAATCGAAATTCGCATTCTTTCAAGAACAACGGGAAAGATTTGCGATCGATTCCGTTGTATTTTCGCAAGACACGTTTTGCCTGATTCCAAAAATTCTCAATGCCGTTAATGTGGTTCTGACGGTCGGCAAATTCCTTGGAATGGTTGATGCGGTAATGGATGAAACCGCTCACGTCCAACTTGTCGTAGCTACTCAGACTATCGGTATAAACAATACTGTCCGGCATGATTTTCTTTTTGATGACAGGGAGTAACGTTTCAGACTTGGCATTATCCACCACAACG
>NZ_KV814801.1:218513-259849 GCF_001814095.1 Neisseria sp. HMSC068C12
GAATGCCGAAGACAACCACTTTTCCTGCCGCACCGCGACCACGTCTGCCTTTACGCCGTCCGCCGAAATAGCTTTCGTCCAGTTCGACAGAGCCCTCAAAAACCTCATCGGCAGCCAAGGCCAAATGATAGTTGATAACCATGCGGATTTTACGGTAGAACAGTGCTGCCGAATTGGGATGGATACCCAAAATATCGGCGGCAGAACGGGCGGTAACTTCGAGTACAAAAAAACGAAGCAGTTCTTTCTGTACTTTTTTTCTTTAATTTGCAGTGAGTTATCTTCATATTTCGAGGGTAACATATCTGCTAATCTAGTACAGCCCCTTGTTTTTAATAATGTTAATGTTAATACGTAACAAAAACAAATTCCTGCTTGTAGGTTAAAATCAGCATATGCTAATATGCGCAACAACAGGTTTTTCCAGAATAATCTGTGCTAAAATGCAGGATTAGATGGAAAACTCTATCCAAATTCGGTACAATACCGACGAATTATTTCCCTTAAACAACCTGCCGCAAGGCGAAAAGGAACGACTGACATGTCAAACATCGAACAACAAGTTAAAAAAATTGTTGCTGAACAACTGGGCGTAAACGAAGCCGAAGTGAAAAACGAATCTTCTTTCCAAGACGATTTGGGTGCTGACTCTCTGGACACCGTAGAACTGGTGATGGCTTTGGAAGAAGCTTTCGGCTGCGAAATCCCTGACGAAGACGCTGAAAAAATCACTACCGTACAATTGGCTATCGACTACATCAACGCCCACCAAGGCTAATCGGTCGCACCAAACATCCAGCCTCTGCTGCGCCATCGCAATAGAGGCTTTTACCTTATTATTAAACCCCTGAAATTTCAGACGGCATGAGTTTTGCCCGTTTTCACGAAGAAAAAGAGCAAGGCTGCCGCGAAAATCCCGACAACCAACAGCGAGATTATCATGAGTCAGAGAAGAGTAGTCATCACAGGTCTTGGCCAAGTATCACCGGTCGGCAACGACGTCGCCACCGCATGGAGCAATCTGCTCGCAGGCAAAAGCGGCATCGGACGGATTACCCGCTTTGACGCATCCGACATCAACAGCCAAATCGCCGGCGAAGTGCGCGATTTCGACATCGGCCAATACATCAGCGCGAAAGAAGCGCGCCGTATGGACGTGTTCATCCACTACGGTATTGCCGCCGCCCTGCAGGCCATTAATGATTCAGGCTTGGACGATTTGGAAACCCTCGACAAAGACCGCGTCGGTGTCAATATCGGCTCCGGTATCGGCGGCCTACCGAGCATTGAAGCGACCGGTAAAGCCGTCATCGAAGGCGGCGCGCGCAAAATCAATCCTTTCTTTATCCCAGGCTCGCTGATTAACCTGATTTCCGGCCATGTCACCATTCTCAAAGGCTACCGCGGCCCGAGTTACGGCATGGTTTCTGCCTGTACAACCGGCGCACACTCCATCGGCGACTCTGCACGATTGATTAAATACGGCGACGCAGACGTTATGATTGCCGGTGGCGCAGAAGGCGCGATCAGCACTTTGGGCGTCGGCGGTTTTGCCGCCATGAAGGCACTTTCCACCCGCAACGACGACCCTGCTACCGCTTCCCGTCCGTGGGACAAAGGCCGTGACGGTTTCGTTATTGGCGAAGGCGCTGGCGTGCTGGTGTTGGAAGAATTGGAACACGCGAAAAAACGCGGTGCGAAAATTTACGCCGAAATCGTCGGCTTCGGTATGAGCTCCGATGCTTACCACATTACCGCGCCTAACGAAGAAGGCCCTGCATTGGCCGTTACCCGCGCCCTGAAAGATGCCGGCCTGAATCCTGAAGACGTTGATTACGTCAACGCACACGGTACATCGACTCCTTTGGGCGATGCCAACGAAACCAAAGCCATTAAACGCGCTTTGGGCGATCATGCGCGCAAAGTCATCGTTAACTCCACCAAATCCATGACCGGCCACTTGCTCGGCGCGGCCGGCGGCGTGGAAGCGTTGTATAGCGTGTTGGCGGTACACGAGCAGAAATCTCCACCGACCATCAACATCTTTGAACAAGACGTTGAAGCCGGTTGCGATTTGGACTACTGCGCCAACGAAGCACGCGATGCGAAAATCGACGTTGCCATCTCCAATTCCTTCGGCTTTGGCGGTACCAACGGCACATTGGTATTCAAACGCTTTACAGGCTGATAGAAGGTTTAAGTAGATTGAAAAGGCCGTCTGAAACTGGATTTCAGACGGCCTTTTTTTATTTTGAAAACTAAATACTCTTGATAATCTGTATCATTTGTATAAAAATACTGATTCCTATCAATATCGCCCGGATTTTATCGGGTAATCAACCCAATTACATTTTTATCAGGAGTCTGCAATGAAAACCATCCGTATTCTGGCATTGGCCGCCGCGCTAGCCGCCGTGCCTGCATTTGCATCTGATTTTGGCCATGAACAGGCATTGACTATAGACGGTAAGCCTGCCCATTTGGCAGAAACTTCAGCCCGTATTTTGGCAAACGAAACCCTGACTGCGCCGCAACTGGTCGAAGATATCACTGATGGATTCGGTTCGAAAAAAATTCCAGGTTATAAATTGATGATTATGGGCCGCACTTATTCGGTGGCGGCAGAAACCAAACCGCCGAAAGAGGGCCAAACTCAGTGGCGGGACAATACGTTCATTCATCGCGGCGTAAAACTGTTTGTCGGTATTCCGGTCAAAAACGGCAAGATGGATTTGGCGTCTGCCAGATTGATTAATATCGGCGTGGTTGACGACAACGGTGGTGCCGCGCCTCATGATGAGGGTGAAAAAATCCGTCCGGTCGGTAAGCAGCTGATGTCCCCCGATACCAAAGTGGGAAATGTGAAACTCAATATTGCCAAACTGACGTTGCCAAATATGAAATTAGGCGAAACCAGTGGCGGTGGTGTGAAATTGGAAGCATCGGCAACATTGGACGGTAAGCCGATACAGACCAAAATCGACAGCACGTTCTCCCGCTTCTATTCCGCTAAACCAGCCGCTACACGGCCGTTTATGGCAGATGCACGGTTTGTGAAATAATCGTAAAGGCCGTCTGAAATCCTGCTTCAGACGGCCTTTTATATAACGAAACTGCATAAGTTTAGTTTTTCATAGATTAAAGGTAAGGAGTTAAAAAAGCGTAGAATGGCGATTTTAAAAATTCATCATTGGAGGTCGATCATGACGGTAACGATTTTAGACGGCGGAATGGGGCGTGAACTGCATCGGCGTGGCGCACCGTTTCGTCAGCCGGAATGGTCTGCTTTGGCTTTGATGGAAACACCGGAGATTGTACGCGAAACGCATTTGGACTTTCTTCGCGCAGGCGCACAGGTGATTACGACCAACAGTTATGCGCTTGTTCCGTTTCATATCGGGCAGGAGCGCTTTGATGCTCAAGCTGCCGAATGGGCAAGGCTTTCCGGCCGTTTAGCGCGTGAAGCGGTGGAACAAAGCGGGACTACTGCAAAAGTAGCCGCAAGCCTGCCGCCGTTATTCGGTTCTTACCGCCCTGACTTGTTTGACAAACAAGTCGCACCTGCTTTGGCGCGCCCTTTAATATCGGGTTTGATGCCGTTTGCTGATATTTGGTTGGCAGAAACCGTATCCAGCTTGGAAGAAGCGCGTTTCTGGCGCAGCAGTCTGCCTGATGACGGTAAGCCGTTTTGGGTATCGTTTACTTTGGAAGATACGATGCCGCATGATGTACCGGTGTTGCGTTCGGGAGAAACCGTGCACGAGGCGGCGGATTTCGCGGTAGAAATAGGTGCGGCGGCAATGTTGTTCAATTGCAGTCAGCCTGAAGTAATGGCAGAAGCTTTGAAAGTGGCACATGAAGCCCAAGGCCGTCTGAAACTGGGTGTGTACGCCAATGCATTTGAACCGGTACAAGGTCAGATGAACGAGGCCAACGACGGTTTGGATCCGATTCGCTCCGATGCCACGCCGAAAAATTATTTGGCATGGGCGAGACAATGGGCGGATTTGGGTGCTGAAATCATCGGCGGGTGCTGCGGTATCGCACCTGAACATATCCGTGCGTTGGCGCAAGGATTTAAGGCCGTCTGAAAGCAGCTGCATAATATTTTGATACGGTTAGAACAGGCTAAAAAAGCCGGTAATGCCGTCGCTTCACAAACACATAATGATAAAAATCAGGAATAAACATGTCGCAAAAATCTCAAATCGGCTTGGCCGCGCTGACGGCCTTGGTTATCAGTTCCATGATTGGTTCGGGTATTTTCAGCCTGCCGCAGAATATGGCTGCCGTTGCAGGTTCGCAGGCTTTGCTGTTGGGTTGGCTGATTACCGGTGTGGGCATTATCTTCCTCGGCCTGTCATTTTCGGCCTTGTCCAAACTTAAGCCCGAATTGGATGGCGGTATTTATACGTACGCCCGCGACGGCTTCGGCGATTTGATGGGTTTTTTCTCGGCGTGGGGCTATTGGCTTTGCACCACGGTCGGTATTGTCGGCTATTTGGTGGTTGCGTTTGAAGCAGTAGGCGGATTTGTCGATACGCCGGACAACGTGATTTTCGGCAAAGGCAACACATTTGCTGCTTTTGTTGGAGAATCAGTAATTGTGTGGCTGATTTACTGGTTGGTGGTGCGCGGTATTAAAGAAGCGGCAGGAGTGAACCTGATTGCGATGGCAGTCAAAGTATTTCCGCTGATTTTATTTATTGGTATGGCAGCCTATTTCTTTCAAACCGAAGTGTTTATGTCCGATTGGACAGGGGCGAGCCTTGCTACGCCTGAAAATCCTGATGTCAGCCTGATGACGCAGGTGAAAAACACAATGCTGATTACGCTGTGGGTGTTTACCGGTATTGAGGGTGCGGCGGTTTTGTCCAAGCATGCGCGAAGTCGTGCTGATGTCGGTCGAGCAACCATTATCGGCGTCAGCTTGACGCTGGCCATGTATGTGGCAATTACCGTCTTGGCTCAAGGCATTTTGCCTCGTGCGGATATTGCAGCAATGGCTAATCCGTCTATGGCGGGCGTGTTGGCGCACATGGTCGGCTCTTGGGGTAAAGTGTTGATTTCTTCCTGCCTGATTGTGTCTGTGCTGTCGTCTTATTTAAGCTGGACGCTGTATGCGACCGAGATTCCGCACATGGGTGCGAGAAACGGCGCATTTCCAAAATCGTTTATCCCGTTGAATAAAAACGAAGTGCCGCAGGGTTCATTGATGTTTACCACCTTGACCGTGCAGTTTTGCCTATTGCTGGTGTGGTTAAAAGGCGAGGATTATTCTGCCTTGCTGATGGTATCGACTTCCATGATTTTGATACCATATTTGTTAATTGGTGCATATCTGCTCAAATTATCGCTGACACAAAAGGCCGCGGCGAAATACCGTCTTATCGGCGCGGCAGCAACGCTTTATGCGGCTTGGATTGTCTATGCGGCAGGCACGGAATATTTGCTGCTTTCAGTCTTGCTCTATTTGCCCGGCGTATTACTGTTTTTCTATTCGCAAAAGAAACACTACGGAAATTGTCAGTTCAACCGTATGGAAAAAGCCGTATTGGTATTGCTGTTGATTTTGGCTGTGCCGGCCGTACAGCAGTTTGTCGCTAGCTTACAAGTGTAAGCAGAAAGGTTTGAAAAAGGCCGTCTGAAATCCAGTTTCAGACGGCCTTTTATTGATAAAACCGATTCAATATCGCATCATTTTGCTGTCTACCTGCATTGCCCAAGCATCAATACCGCCTTGCAGGTTGTAGAGGTTTTCAAATCCGGCGTCTTCCAAATACATTGCCGTGTGCAGGCTGCGGATGCCGTGGTGGCAATAGACAACAATGGGTAAATCATCGTCGGGCAGCTCGTTTTGGCGCAGGGGGATGAGGTTCATCGGGATATGAATGGCGGCGGGCAGGGTGCAGATGGCGCGTTCTTCATCGGTGCGGACGTCGAGCAGATGAAATGCGCGGCCTTCGTCCTGCCATTGTTTCAATTCGGTGGGCGAGAGTTGGATGATGTCGGTCATAGGGTTGGGTAAAAGCATGAGGCCGTCTGAATTTTCAGACGGCCTGTTGTTTAAAAATCGAAATCGCCAAACGGATTGGCCGATTTGTCTTCCAAGTGTGCCACGACGGTGTCAAATAATACTTTTTCGGAAAACTCATTGCCGTTACGCGTCAGCAAAAGCACGCGTTGTACCGGTTTGCGACCGACAATGACCACCATGCGGCCGCCATCTTTCAATTGCTCTTTTAAGATTTCAGGTACGCTGTCTACTGCGCCGCCCACATAAATCGCATCAAAAGGAGCGCCTTGCGATGCTTCGGTCAGGCCGTTGTTTTGCACATAATCGACGTTGGTAAAGCCCAATTCGTCCAAAACTTTTTTGGCGCGTTGCTGCTGCTCGGCGTCGATGTCGTCGGTCACGACTTTGCCGGCCAGTTTGGACAGCAGGGCGGTTGCATAGCCTGAGCCTGTACCGATTTCTAAGACAGTTTCGTCTTTTTTCAGTTTCAAGCCTTGAGCCAGGCGGGCAACGACTTTGGGTTCCAACATCTTATGGCCGTTGGTCAGCGGCAGCTCCATATCTGCATAGGCCAAACCTTGAAAAGCCTCGCCGACAAAATGTTCGCGCTCGATCTCCTCTAAAGCATCCAAAATGTCGAAGTCCAAGACATCCCACGGACGAATCTGCTGTTCAACCATATTGAAACGCGCTTTTTCAAAGTCCATATTTGTGCTCCGTTCAATTCTTAATTTTATCGAAGCATACATTATAAATCCTTGTCGGAGAGTGTGCCATCTTTCAGACGGCCCCGGAGGCCCGTTAATAATTGCCAAGCGCACATATATCCACTAAACTTTCACATTACACGACGCTACAGCAAGCAACAACCAACATACGGAGCAATAAAGATGTATCACCAAATCGGAATGTGGGACCAAAAATGGGTTATCGGCAACTGGAAAATGAACGGCCGACTCCAAAACAACAATGCACTTATGCACCGCTTCCGTGTCATGCCAACCGCAGAACGCGTGTTAATCGGCCTGGCTGCTCCGACCGTTTATCTGTTGCAACTGCACAACGCCATGCAGATTGTTTTGAACAACCGCATCTTGACCTGTGCGCAAGACGTGAGCCGTTTCCCAAATAATGGCGCGTACACTGGCGAAGTGTCCGCTGAAATGCTTGCCGACATCGGTACAGATATCGTCCTCATCGGCCACTCCGAGCGCAGCCTTTATTTTGGCGAGAAAAACGAAATCCAACGCCGCAAAATGGAAAACGTCCTCAACGTCGGCCTGATTCCATTGTTGTGCGTCGGCGAAAGTTTGGAAGAACGCGAAGCCGGTAAAGAACACGAAGTCATTGCCCACCAGCTTTCCATCCTGCAAGGTTTGAACACCAAAAACATCGCCGTTGCCTACGAGCCGGTTTGGGCGATCGGTACAGGCAAAGTCGCCACCGTCGAACAAATCGCCGACATGCACGCATTTATCTACAAAGAAATCTTGTCTTTGTGCGGAAGCGATGTTAAAATCCGCGTTCTTTACGGCGGAAGTGTGAAAGCGGATAACGCGGCCGACATCTTCGCAGTACCTCATGTAGACGGCGCATTGGTTGGTGGCGCGTCATTATCATATGACTCCTTTACCGCCATCATCAACGCAGCACAAGCCTCGTAGAAAACATATGGAAGCCTTTAAAACCCTTATCTGGATTATTAATATTATTTCCGCTCTATTCGTAATCGTGTTAGTATTGCTGCAACACGGTAAAGGCGCGGATGCCGGCGCAACATTCGGTTCCGGCAGCGGTAGCGCGCAAGGCGTATTCGGTTCTGCCGGTAATGCCAACTTCCTCAGCCGCTCGACTGCCGTTGCTGCAACATTTTTCTTTGCGACTTGCATGGCGATGGTGTATATTCACACTCACTCCAGTAAGCATGGTTTAGACTTCAGCGATGTGAAGCAGACCCAGCAAGCTCCTAAGCCTGCAACGCCTGCACAAAACAATACAACTCCTGTTGCTCCGAATCCTCAGCAGCAGTAAGACAATTTAATTTATGCCGACATGGTGGAATTGGTAGACACGCTATCTTGAGGGGGTAGTGGCCATAGGCTGTGCGAGTTCAAATCTCGCTGTCGGCACCACATTAGGAAATCTAACCGCTTTTTAGCGGTTATTTTTTCGTCTTGAGAATCTGCCTTTCATTTATCTTTAGGCCAAGACAGGGAAATACAATGAAGCGTTTGGTTGTCGGCATCAGCGGTGCCAGCGGTTTTCAGTATGGCGTGAAGGCTTTGCAGCTTTTGCGTGAGCATCAGGTAGAAACGCATTTGGTGGTTTCGCAAGGGGCGGAGATGACCCGTGCTTTGGAAACGGATTACACTAAAGAAGACGTTTATGCTTTGGCGGATGTCGTGCATTCCGTCCGTAATGTCGGGGCAAGTATTGCCAGCGGATCGTTTTTGACGGATGGAATGTTGATTGCGCCGTGTTCAATGAAAACCTTGGCTTCGGTTGCTCACGGGTTTGCCGATAATTTGCTCAGCCGTGCGGCGGATGTAACATTGAAAGAGCGGCGCAGGCTGGTGTTGATGGTGCGTGAAGCGCCGTTAAACTTGGCACACATCGACAATATGCGCCGTGTAACAGAGATGGGCGGCATTGTGTTTCCTCCCGTTCCGGCTCTGTATCAGAAGCCAGAATCCATCGAAGATATGATTACACACAGTGTCTCTCATGCTTTGGACTTGTTCGGTATTTTTCAAACCGATGCGCCGCGCTGGCAGGGCTGATGTTTCAGACGGCCTGAAAATAAATTGAATACACTGAGAAAGAGGATAAAATCATGCAAGCGATTCCTACCAATATCGTTAAATTTTTGAGCAATCATCATGTCGTCAGTATTGCCGCTGCGGCAGACGGCGAAGTTTGGGCGGCTTGTTGTTTTTATGTGTTTGATGAGGCGAATGCCCGATTGATTGTGTTGACTTCTTTGAAAACGAAACATGGCGGAATGATGAGCCGTTCTGCCAAAGTAGCCGGTACCATTGCCGGTCAGCCTGACAGTATCACAAAAATCAGCGGCATTCAGTTTGCGGCGACTGCCGCTTTGATTGAGAATGAAGCGGATTTGAAAGCGGCGCAGTCTTTATTTTACAAAGCGCATCCTGCTGCTCGAGTGATGAAAAGTGATGTCTGGGCGTTGAATTTGGATAATGTAAAATTCACTGACAATAAATTGGTATTCGCACAAAAAACGTACTGGAATCGCGAGGATTAAGAAAAGGCCGTCTGAAAGATGAAATTTCAGACGGCCTTTGGTAAGGTTACAAATTAATCGTGTCCGAGCTCGACAGTTTTGTCTTTGTAACGTGTATCAGGAACCAAAACGATTTTCTCGTCCACTTTGCCGATGGCTTTCACGTCTTTGCCCGGATAGTCCAGCTGGTGCAGGAAGTAGCGGATACAGTTCAAACGTGCACGTTTTTTGTCGTCGGAGCGGATGATGACCCAAGGCGCGTCGCCGGTATGGGTGTGGAAGAACATGGCGTTTTTGGCTTCGGTGTAGTCGTCCCAGCGGTCGAGCGACTGGATATCCACAGGGGACAGTTTCCAGTGTTTCAGTGGGTCGTCACGACGGGAGATGAAGCGGCGGAGTTGTTCTTCACGGGATACGGAGAACCAGAATTTGAACAGATGGATACCGCTGGCAACAAGCATACGTTCCAATTCAGGAGTTTGACGCATGAAGAGCAGGTATTCGTTAGGTTCGCAGAAGCCCATTACGCGTTCTACGCCTGCACGGTTGTACCATGAGCGGTCGAAGAATACCATTTCGCCTGCGGTCGGCAGGTTTTGGATGTAGCGTTGGAAATACCATTGGCCGCGTTCGGTAGTGGTTGGTTTTTCCAAAGCAACCACGCGCGCGCCACGCGGATTCAGGTGTTCCATGAAGCGTTTGATGGTACCGCCTTTACCGGCTGCGTCGCGGCCTTCAAACAGGCTGACAATACGCTGACCGGAATCTTTAACCCAGCTTTGTACTTTCAACAATTCGATTTGCAGCTTCTGTTTTTCTTTTTCGTAAACAGAGCGGCGCATACGTTGTTTGTATGGGTAGTTGGCAGGAAGCGGTGCGCTGCTGGAATCTTCGTCAGTGCCGCGTCCTTCGTGTTCCAAAACAGCCTTTTCGAATACTTGCAGCTGGTCTTGTTTCTCGCCCAGTTCAACATTCTCGAACGGTTCTAATTGGTGGTCTGCCATAAAGTCTCCTTATCGATTAAGTTTTAAATGATATGGTGTGGTATGGTTTGATTCTACCCTTTTATACTTCGTTCGACTACATAAAATTACATTCGAGTGCTTTTTTTGAATTTGTCTGCTAACTTATGTAAAAGCAGCGTATAATCAGCCTATTTGTACAGCAATCATGCCTTATTTCGCCCTGTTTGACGATGCCGTGAGCGGCCGAGCAAAACTCTATCAAAATCATGTAGAAAGCCATCGGTTTTATCATAACGAACTGGATTCGTTAACAAGTATTTTGCAAGCCGGCTGGAAAAAGGGTTTGCATGCAGTGTTGTTTGCAGACTACGAATTCGGATTGCCACTGATGGATATTTCATCCGCGCACAGTGGCAATTTGCGTTTGCACTGGTTTGCCGATTGTTCCGAAATCGATGCCGAAAGCTGGCTGGCCAATCATTTAGACGGCCTGGCGGCAGGCATCTCCACTCCCCGATTCTCCATATCCGAAGCCGATTATCTCGAGCATATCCGCCAAATCCACGAGGCCATCCGCCGTGGCGATACCTATCAAATCAATTACACCGCACGCCTGCACCTGCAAACTTACGGCAATCCGATTCAGCTTTACCGCCGTTTGCGCCAGCCTGTGCCGTATGCTGTTTTGTCTTGTCTGCCCGACGGGGCAGGGCAGGAAGCGTGGACTTTGTGTTTTTCTCCCGAACTTTTCCTCAAAATCGATTCAAACGGCCTGATTACAACCGAGCCGATGAAGGGCACTGCGCCGATTCTTCACGATGGGCAAGATGAACGCCGCGCCGTTGAATTGCAAAACGACCCGAAAAACCGCGCCGAAAATGTGATGATTGTCGATTTGTTGCGCAATGACCTCGGCAAAATCGCGCAAACAGGCAAAGTACGCGTGCCTGAACCGTTTAAAGTTTCCCGTTTCGGCAGTGTTTGGCAGATGACCAGTGCCATCGAAGCGCAGGCGCTGCCTGATGTTTCGGTTGCCGATATTCTCCGCGCAGCCTTCCCGTGCGGCATTATTACTGGTGCGCCCAAACGCATGAGTATGCACATTATTGAGTCTCTTGAGTCCGAACCGCGTGGTTTGTACACAGGCAGCATTGGCTTTTTGCATCCGTGCGATACAGGTTTGGGGTTTGAAGGTGTGTTTAATGTTGTGATCCGCACCTTATCCCTGAAGCCCGTTTCAGACGGCCTTTATCAAGGTGTTTATGGCGTGGGTTCGGGGATTGTGATTGATAGCGACCCTGAAGCCGAATATCGCGAGTGCGGTTGGAAGGCGCGTTTTCTGAATGACTTGCGGCCTGATTTCGGTATTTTTGAAACCATGCGCGTGGAATACAAACAATGCCGTTTGCTCGATTTGCACTTAGGCCGTCTGAACAGATCGGCACAAGCGCTCAACCTGTCTTGGCCTCAAAATGCAATAGAGCAAATTCAACATTATATAGATGAGTTGCCAAGTGGGTTATTTAGAGTCAAAGCAGCTTTGTTTTCAGACGGCCTTTCATTGAGCCATGGGGCTGTTTCTGAATTGGATGGGCAGCAATACGTCATCCTGAGTGAACACACATTAAACCAACGCGATTATCTACGCCGTTTCAAAACCACACGCCGTGAAATTTTTGACCAAGCATGGAAAACGGCAGAAGGGCAGGGTGCATTTGACAGTCTGTTTTTCAATTCAGACGGCCTTTTGTTAGAGGGTGGAAGAAGCAATGTGTTCGTCAAATATCAAGGACAATGGCTCACGCCGTCTTTGGATTTGGATATTTTGAACGGGGTAATGCGCCAAGCGGTATTGAAGCAGTCTCAGCTATATTTAGGTGCAGATACAATCAAGGAAGCCCACATCACGCGCGCTATATTGGAAAATGCGGAAGAAATCCGTTTGAGTAACGCTTTAAGGGGCGTGTTTGCGGTTTCGCTCCGTAAATAAATGGCAATAGTCAAATCATCGTGATTCAAATTGTCGTAAAGCGGCAATATCCGATAGAATACGTCATTTCAACAATGAGGTCGTCTGAAAGGGAAAACAATATGGCAAAAGCAAAAGGTGGATTGGGACGCGGTTTGGATTCGCTGATTTCCAATGCAGTGGACAGCAGCAGTAGCGACCGCCTGACAACGGTTGCCATCGCCGATATTCAGCCCGGCCGTTATCAGGCGCGTGTGCAAATTGATGACGAAGCTTTGCAGGAATTGGCCGATTCCATTAAAGCGCAAGGCATTATCCAGCCGGTTATCGTACGCGAACGTGGTTTGTCTCAATATGAATTGATTGCCGGAGAACGCCGTTGGCGCGCTTCCCAGTTGGCCGGTTTGACCGAAATTCCCGTCGTCATTAAAACCATCAGCGACGAAACTGCGTTGGCCATGGGTTTGATTGAAAACTTACAACGTGAAAACCTGAATCCGATTGAAGAAGCGCAAGGTTTGAAACGCCTTGCCGATGAATTCGGCCTGACTCATGAAACCATCGCAAAAGCCGTCGGTAAAAGCCGTAGTGCCATCTCCAACAGCCTGCGTCTGTTGAGCCTGCCTGAGCCGGTTCAGGAAATGCTTTACCAACGCCGTCTGGAAATGGGTCATGCCCGCGCGTTGCTGACCTTGCATGTGGTTGACCAATTGGAGTTGGCACAAAAAGCCGTCAAAAACGGTTGGTCGGTACGCGAGGTAGAGCGCCGCAGCCAGTTGGCACATCAAAAAGCCAAACCGGAAGCAACCAAAACCATTAACCCGGATATCCGCCGCATCAATGATGCATTGACCGAGCATTTGGGCGTTAATGCCGAAGTCAAAACCAGTAATCAGAAAAAAGGCAAAATCGTGCTGCATTTTGATACGCCGGAAACATTCGAATATTTGCTGAAGCAGTTAGGCATCAATCAAGCGTTCTAACGGCTTTATAAACAGAACGGGCCGTCTGAAAAAAGCTTTTCAGACGGCCTCAATTTTTGAAAAAGCGTAGAGCGTATAAATGTTTACAATACAAATCAAAATCTTCTGTAAAATCTGTGTAGCAACATGTAATTTGTGTTAAACTCCGTTCCTGCAAAGATTTGTTTTATATGTGTTAATCATTTATCTGTGAAAGGTTCACAAAGATTAACATATTGCTTGACGTTAATAAACTTCTTGATTATATTAATTTACCTTGCGTTTTGGGGTGTGAAGTACAATGAATCAGATAGTCCCATTGCAAGTGATTGTATTGTTAATAATTTCAGTTGTTTGTGCGTTATTTTCCGGATTGCCCGGCTTCCTCTCTGCTTTTGCGGGAGGATTTTCGTACATTTTGCCTACCCTAGTTGCAGTTTTACTTTTAAAGTTTTCCCGACGAAATCCTGATCTGCAAAGTTCGATGTTTATCGGCGGAGAGGTTTTAAAAGTAGTGCTGTCGCTGGTATCTATGTTGGTCGTTTTTGCGATATGGCATCGATCACTGGTATTTTACCCATTTTTATTGGCGTTTCTTGGCGTCAGTCATTTGGTTTTTTTAGTATTGTTGAGAGTGAAACACTATGGCAGGTGAAACTATGACCGCTGCCGACTACATCAAGCACCACTTGCAAAGCTTGACCAGTATGTCGGATGTTACTCAGGGTCAAGGACTGAAAAACATTGCTGATTTTTCGTTCATTAACCTTGATGCAATCTTTTTTGCCGTTCTGTTGGGCGTAATCGGCAGCTTCCTTTTGTGGCGCGGTGCCAAAAAAGCGACGGCCGGTGTTCCCGGTCGTTTCCAAGCGGCTGTTGAAATTCTGTTCGAATTCGTGGATGACATGTGTAAAAGCATTATCCATAACGAACAATCGCGTAAAGCCGTTGCCCCGTTGGGTCTGACCTTATTTGTCTGGATTCTCTTGATGAACGCCATGGATATGCTGCCGGTTGATTTGCTGCCGATGGCATGGCAAGGCATTACCGGTAATCATCATGCCCTGTTGCGCGTCGTGCCGACAGCTGACTTGAATACGACTTTGGCTCTGGCGATTGGCGTATTGCTGATCTGTATTTACTACAATGTCAAAATCAAAGGCCTTGGCGGTTGGATTCACGAGTTGTTCTGCGCACCTTTCGGTCCGTGGCTTGCTCCGGCCAACTTCCTGCTGAACTTGGTAGAGTTCTTGTCCAAAACCGTATCCCACGGTATGCGGTTGTTTGGTAATATGTATGCTGGCGAGCTGGTGTTCCTGTTGATCGCTCTGTTGGGCGGTGCATGGGCGTCAACCGGCAGTGTCGAAACTTTGGATCCGATTTTATTTGTGTTCCACCTGATTGCCGGTTTGGCTTGGGCGATTTTCCACATTTTGGTCATCACCTTGCAGGCATTTATTTTCATGGCGTTGGCGTTCGTATATATCGGACAGGCGCATGATGCACACTAATCAAGTAGTTTTTTTGTAGTTTGTTTTTTGTAGTTTAACCTTTACTATTTTAAGGAGTTTAAAAATGGGTTTGATTGCTATCGCATGTGGTTTGATCGTTGCCTTGGGCGCATTGGGTGCCTCTATCGGTATTGCAATGGTTGGTTCTAAATACTTGGAATCTTCTGCTCGCCAACCTGAGCTGATCGGTCCTCTGCAAACCAAACTGTTCTTGATCGCTGGTCTGATCGACGCGGCTTTCTTGATCGGTGTGGCTATTGCCCTGTTGTTCGCCTTCGTTAACCCGTTTAGTGGTGCGTAATCAAGACGGAGCGATCCGTTCAGATACAGGCTTGCCGTCTGTTTGATTAACCCAGATACGAAGGTTAAGTAACGTGAATATTAATGCAACCTTATTTGCGCAAATCCTAGTTTTCTTTGGCTTGGTATGGTTTACGATGAAATTCGTATGGCCTCCGATCGCCAAAGCATTGGATGAGCGTGCCGCAAAAATCGCCGAAGGCTTGGCTGCTGCCGAGCGCGGTAAGAGCGATTTTGAGCAGGCAGAGAAAAAAGTTGCAGAACTTATGGCCGAAGGGCGTAATCAGGTAACCGAAATGGTTGCCAACGCCGAAAAACGTGCTGCAAAAATTGTAGAAGAAGCCAAAGAGCAAGCTTCTCATGAAGCAGCACGCATTGCAGCCCAAGCAAAAGCTGATGTAGAGCAAGAAGTTAACCGTGCACGCGAAGTGTTGCGCGAACAGGTCGCTTCATTGGCTGTTAAAGGTGCGGAATCTATCCTGCGTAAAGAAGTCGATGCTTCCAAACATGCAGATCTGCTCAGTGCCTTAAAACAGGAGCTGTAATCTTATGGCAGAGTTCGCAACGATTGCCAGACCTTATGCGAAAGCATTGTTTAGTCTGGCTCAGGAAAAAAACCAAATCGAGTCTTGGTTGGGCGAACTGAAAGAACTCGCAGCGGTTGTTCAGGATGAGAAAGTCATTGCTTTCATCGAGCAGCCGGAAACGGGAGCTTCCGAAAAGGCAGAAACGCTCAAAGGTCTTGTCGGTATCAAAAATGTCGAATTGGCAAATTTTATTACCGTTTTGGCCGAGCAAAAGCGTTTGCTGGTATTGCCGGAAATTTATGCCCAATATCAAGATTTGACCTTGATACACAACAATACGAAATCGGCAGTAATTTACAGCGCGTATGAGCTCAGTTCTCAGCAGCTGGCCGATGTTACCGATATCCTGACAAAACGCTTCAACAGCAAATTGGATGTGGTAGCTAAAGTTGCCCCTGAATTAATCGGCGGCATCAAAGTAGAAGTGGGTGATCAGGTCTTGGATTTGTCCGTACAAGGCAAACTGAATGCTTTGTATGCGACTATGACAAATTAGGAGAGTTTTCATGCAGCTTAATCCTGCTGAAATTAGCGATTTGATTAAAGCTAAAATCGAAAATCTGTCCGTCAATGCAGAAGTGCGTACCCGTGGTACCGTTGTTTCTGTTACAGACGGCATTGTGCGCATTCATGGCTTGTCAGACGCGATGCAAGGTGAGATGCTCGAATTCCCCGGTAACACTTTCGGTCTGGCCATGAACTTGGAGCGTGACTCCGTCGGTGCCGTAGTGTTGGGTGAGTACGAACACATTAAAGAAGGCGATACAGTTACCTGTACCGGCCGTATTTTGGAAGTGCCGATCGGTCGCGAACTGGTTGGCCGTGTGGTTGATGCATTGGGTCGTCCTATCGATGGTAAAGGTCCAATCAACACAACATTGACTGCTCCAATCGAGAAAATTGCACCGGGTGTGATTGCGCGTAAATCGGTTGACCAACCAATGCAAACCGGCCTGAAAGCCATTGACTCTATGGTTCCGGTTGGTCGTGGTCAACGTGAGTTGATCATTGGTGACCGTCAAACCGGTAAAACTGCCGTGGCACTGGATGCCATCGTTAACCAAAAAGGTACAGGCGTTATCTGTATTTATGTGGCTATCGGTCAAAAAGCATCTTCTATTGCCAACGTAGTACGCAAATTGGAAGAGCATGGCGCGATGGAGCATACCATCGTGGTTGCTGCAACTGCTTCTGAAGCCGCTGCACTGCAATACATCGCTCCTTACTCCGGTTGTACCATGGGTGAATTCTTCCGTGACCGTGGTGAAGATGCGTTGATCGTATACGATGACTTGTCTAAACAAGCCGTTGCATACCGTCAAATTTCTCTGCTGTTACGCCGTCCTCCTGGCCGTGAAGCATATCCTGGCGACGTATTCTATCTGCACTCCCGTCTGTTGGAACGTGCAGCCCGTGTCAGCGAAAACGAAGTTGAAAAACTGACCAATGGCGAAGTAAAAGGCAAAACCGGTTCTCTGACTGCGTTGCCAATTATTGAAACCCAAGCCGGTGACGTATCAGCATTCGTACCAACCAACGTAATCTCGATTACAGACGGCCAAATCTTCTTGGAGACCGACTTGTTCAACGCCGGTATCCGTCCTGCAATCAATGCCGGTATTTCCGTATCGCGCGTAGGTGGTGCAGCACAAACCAAAGTCATCAAAAAACTGGGTGGCGGTATCCGTTTGGCGTTGGCACAGTACCGTGAATTGGCAGCGTTCTCGCAATTTGCTTCCGATTTGGACGAAGCAACGCGCAAACAGCTGCAACACGGTGAAGTAGTTACTGAATTGATGAAACAAAAACAATTCAGCACATTGAACACTGCCGAAATGGCATTGACTTTGTGGGCGATCAACAACGGTTCTTACGCAGATGTTCCGGTATCCAAAGCCTTGGCTTTCGAAGCAGAATTCTTGAGTTTCGTACGTACGCAACATCCTGAGGTTCTGGAAGCGATTAATGCATCAGGCGCAATGTCTGACGAAAGCGAAAAAGCATTGACCGAAGCCATGAAATCTTTCAAATCTTCTTACGCTTACCAAGCATAAGTATTGAGATGAAAGGAGTCTGAAATGGCAGTCGGAAAAGAGATTCTCACCAAAATCCGTAGTGTTCAAAATACCCAAAAGATCACTAAAGCGATGCAAATGGTGTCGACCTCTAAAATGCGGAAGACTCAAGACCGGATGCGCTTAGCGCGTCCGTACGCCGAAAAAGTGCGTACAGTGATGAGCCATCTTGCACAAACTAATGCCGATCATGGTATCAAATTGTTGGAGCCGCACCGCGAAGTGCGTCGTGCCGGTTTCATTTTGATTACCTCGGACAAAGGTTTGTGCGGTGGCTTGAACGCAAACGTACTGAAAAAGTTTTTGGCGCAAGTTCAAGAGTATCAGGAACAAGGCATCGAAGTCGAAGTCGTGTGCCTGGGTAGTAAAGGTTTGGCTGCATGCCAAAGCATCGGTTTGAATGTTATTGCCAGCGCAACCAATTTGGGTGATACCCCAAAAATGGAATTGCTGCTCGGCCCTCTGACCGAAATCTTCCAACGTTATGAGAAGCATGAATTAGACCGTATCCATATGGTTTACTCACGTTTCGTCAATACAATGCGCCAAGAGCCGCGTATGGAAGTTTTGCTGCCTATCGGTGAAAACGTTATTGACGACGGAACAGGTCATTCTTCATTTACTTGGGAATACCTCTACGAGCCGAGTCCTATCGCCGTATTGGAATATTTGGTTCGCCGCTATTTAGAGTCTGTGGTTTATCAGGCATTGAGCGACAACATGGCATCTGAACAAGCCGCGCGTATGGTAGCGATGAAAGCCGCAACCGATAACGCAGGTAATGCCATTAAAGAATTGCGCTTGGTGTACAACAAATCGCGTCAAGCCGCGATTACCACAGAATTGTCAGAAATTGTAGCAGGTGCAGCGGCAGTTTAATGCCGTCTGAAGCCTGAACAGGAAATTAGGATACGATAATGAGCCAAGGCAAAATCGTACAAGTTATTGGTGCGGTGGTTGACGTGGAATTTCCACGCGACGCTATCCCGCATGTTTACGATGCCCTGAAATTGGACGAGAACGGTCTGACTCTGGAAGTTCAACAGCTTCTGGGTGACGGCGTTGTCCGTACTATTGCAATGGGTAGTTCAGACGGCCTGAAACGCGGTATGTCTGTAAGCAATACTGGTGCGCCAATCACTGTACCGGTAGGTAAAGGTACATTGGGTCGTATTGTCGACGTATTGGGTACGCCTGTTGATGAAGCAGGTCCGATCGATACCGACAAGAGCCGTGCTATTCACCAAACTGCTCCGAAATTCGACGAGTTGTCTTCAACTACCGAATTGTTGGAAACCGGTATTAAAGTGATCGATTTGCTGTGTCCGTTTGCTAAGGGCGGTAAAGTAGGTCTGTTCGGTGGTGCCGGTGTGGGCAAAACCGTGAACATGATGGAATTGATCAACAACATCGCCAAAGCGCACAGCGGTCTGTCCGTGTTCGCAGGTGTGGGTGAACGTACCCGTGAAGGTAACGACTTCTACCACGAGATGAAAGATTCCAACGTATTGGATAAAGTAGCCATGGTGTATGGCCAAATGAACGAACCTCCAGGCAACCGTCTGCGCGTTGCTTTGACCGGTTTGACTATGGCCGAATACTTCCGTGACGAAAAAGACGAAAACGGTAAAGGTCGCGACGTATTGTTCTTCGTCGACAACATCTACCGTTACACTCTGGCCGGTACCGAAGTATCTGCACTGTTGGGCCGTATGCCTTCTGCAGTGGGTTACCAACCGACATTGGCTGAAGAAATGGGTCGTTTGCAAGAGCGTATTACCTCTACCCAAACAGGTTCCATCACTTCCATCCAAGCCGTATATGTACCTGCGGATGACTTGACTGACCCGTCTCCAGCGACAACTTTCGCCCACTTGGACGCGACCGTCGTATTGAGCCGTGACATTGCATCTTTGGGTATTTACCCGGCAGTTGACCCGCTTGACTCTACTTCGCGCCAATTGGATCCGATGGTATTGGGTCAAGAGCATTACGACGTAGCGCGCGGTGTACAGTCTACTCTGCAAAAATACAAAGAATTGCGCGACATTATTGCCATTCTGGGTATGGACGAATTGTCTGACGAAGACAAACTGACTGTGATGCGTGCCCGTAAAATTCAACGCTTCCTGTCTCAACCGTTCCACGTTGCAGAAGTGTTTACAGGTTCTCCAGGCAAATATGTCGCCCTGCGCGATACCATTGCCGGCTTTAAAGCCATCTTGAACGGCGAATACGACCATCTGCCTGAACAAGCGTTCTACATGGTAGGCGGCATCGAAGAAGCAGTTGAGAAAGCGAAAACCTTAAACTAAGGAGGTCGGCATGAGCGTCATGCAAGTTGAAGTGGTCAGTAGCGAGCAAAACATCTATTCGGGCGAAGCCAGCTTTGTGGTGGTTCCGACCGTTCAAGGTGAGCTTGGTATTTATCCACGACACGAGCCGATTATGAGTTTGGTACGCCCCGGCGCATTGCGTTTGACTGTTCCGGGTGAAGCTGAAGAAGTGCTGGTTGCCGTTTCCGGTGGCGTTTTAGAAGTACAGCCTGATAAGATTACCGTATTGGCAGACGTTGCCGTCCGCAGTACCGAAATGGATCAGGCGCGTGCTGAAGCAGCTAAAAAAGCAGCCGAGGCAGGTGTTTCTGCAGCCAAAGATGATAAATCTCTGGCCGAAGCGCACAAAGCATTGGCAGCAGCCATTGCCCAGCTGAAAACTTTGGATTACCTTCGTTCGCAAAAAAACAAGTAATGTGGGTTCATCAAGAAAAAGCACAACGAAATGTTGTGCTTTTTTATTTGCCTGAAGATAAGCAGCTTGGTATTGAAATGTCGATAGATGAGTAGATGGCAAACTTGAAATCGGAACGGTAGAACCGGTTTTTATGACTCAATTGTTGGCGGATCATTTTCAAAGCAGTTAGTCTTGTTATTTGGCTAAGAATAGCCTACTCAATCTTTTTTAACCACAAAAAGCAGGGTGGATAATTCCTAATTTATTGCAACCGCAACAGATCTGAATTGATCAGTATTGAAAATATTAGAATTTGCGGAAGCCCTTGTATAAACAAAAGGCCGTCTGAAACTTTTCAGACGGCCTTTAAACCATTATTACGGTATTCATTTATGATTGGTCGATGGTTTTATCCAGTCCTTGGGTCAGACCGTTGATGTCGCCACCATTCAGTCCCAACTCTTTCAATAGACCGTCAACCAACGGAGCTTGGCTGCGGTAGCGCAGGGCGCTGTTGACCATTTGATCGGCAAGGCTGGTTTGTGTGGTTTGGCCGTCTGAAACACCTTCCGCACTGTTTGCACCACCGGCAAAGCCACCCAGACCATTGACCTGCAAAATCTTGATGTCTTCGATTTTTTCCATTGGGCGGACGGATTCGCGGATGATGTCCGGCAGGTGTTTTAAGAGGGCAAGGCGGACTTGCATTTCAACCTGTTCAACGCTCAGGACGTTGGCAGCTTCGTTCACAGCGCGGGTACCTTCGGCGTCAACCTTGTATTGTTGCTCTTGCGCTTGCGCCAACAGAATCTTGGCATCGGCTTCACCTTTGGCTTGAAGGCGTTGTTTCTCGGCTTCGGCTTCGGCGGCGATACGCACGGCTTCAGCGCGGTCTTGTGCAGCTTGTTTTTCAGCTTCAGCGGCAACAGTGAGCGAAATCGCATCTTTTTGCGCAGCTTCTTCGGCGGCAATCAATTCAACCGCTTTGGCACGCTCGGCGCGTTCGGTTTCGCGTACGGTAATCACGCTCTCTTCTTCGCGAACGGCGGCGGCGCGGGCTTTGTCTGCTTCGGCTTTGGCTTCGGATTCGGCACGCGATTTTTCGGCAACGGCGATGGCGCGGTCTTGCTCGGCCAATTCGATGGCTTTGCGGCGTTCAACCTCTGCCTGCTCAACGGCTTGTGCTTTTCTAATGTCTTCGTTTTTAATGTCGCGTTCGGCGGCGATGCGTTTCAAATCCACTTCGCGTTCAGCGGCAATTTTGGCTTCTTCCGCTTCACGTTTTTTCTGGGCTTCTTGTTCGGCGATGCTGGCTTCTTGTTCAGCACGGCGTACCGAGATTTCACGTTCTTGTTCGAGTTTGGCGTATTCTTCTTCGCGTGAGATTTTCAGGCGTTGTTGTTCGGCTTCCAGATTTTTAGTTTTAATTGCCAAGTCGGTGTCTTGTTCGATTTCGTTACGTTTTTTGCGGCGGCCTTCGATGGTTTCGGTCAGTTTGGTCAAACCTTCCGCGTCAAAGGCGTTTTGCGGGTTGAAGAACTCAAAGCTGGTTTGGTCGAGGCCGGTCAGGGAAACGGTTTCGAGTTCGAGACCGTTTTTAAACAAGTCTTCGCTCACGACTTGTTGCACTTTCTGAACGAAATCAACACGTTTCTCATGCAGCTCTTCCATCGCCATTTCGGCAGCAACGGCGCGCAGGGCGTCAACGAATTTACCTTCGACGAGGTCTTTCAACTCATCGGGAGACATGGTTTTCATACCCAGCGTTTGTGCGGCGGTCGCAATGCTCTCGGCGCTGGGTTTAACGCGGACGTAAAATTCAGCCATCACGTCAACGCGCATACGGTCGCGGGTAATCAGCGCTTGTTGGGCAGCGCGGCGCACTTCAAGGCGCAATGTATTCATGTTGACGGGGATGATTTCGTGCAATACAGGCAGCACCATCGCGCCGCCGTTCATGATGACTTTTTCGCCACCAAAACCGGTGCGGACAAATGAAACTTCTTTGCTGGCACGGCGATACAGACGGGTCAGGATGAGGCCGAGTACAAACAGCGCGACGAGTATGACGCCGGCGATAGTGCCGATGGAGACCAAATTCATGGTTTTTCCTTTCTTCTTGTTAATATGCCTTTGGGGCGGTGGATTCAGAAGGCTTTGAGGGAGAGAGGCCGTCTGAAAGGGTTAAAAATATGGGTTGAAATAATAGGGTGGTTGTTTTTCTAATTGTTATTTCAAATTTCTAGATGGTGAGGATAGGGCGGTAAAGTATCTATTTTTACCGTATCGATAAATCAGCAGTTTCAGACGGTCTTAATCAACCAAGCTGCCGCTCGGATTCAAAATCGCTTTAAATGTATTTCCGTCCAACGACACCAGCAATACTGCATCTCCTTGTTTTAATACATCTTCAGAGTCAGGCTCTACCATCACATAATGCTGTTGGCCGTAAGCATCTTTTACGCGCACCTGCGCCGCATTGCCTACCCGAGCTTCGCCCAACACCACCATGCCGACGCGCCCGATCAAACTTTCCTGAGAAACGGCCGTGGTTTCATCTTTCGGCATAATTTTGTACAAACCGCTAGCCGTCACCCGCACTAAGGGCAGGGAAAGAAACCAAACGATGACTGCTGCCAGCGTGCCATTCAGATAACTGCCGAATACAGTGGCAAAGGCCGTCTGAAACAGATAACCCGTCAGTCCGTATACGGCAAGAAACACCACCATCAACATCAACACCGGAATACGTCCGACATACAGCCAGCTCAGGAAACGCACAAATATGCCTGCGTCTGCCACATCCAATCCGACCTCGGCGTGCGCGGTTTCGGTCAGACTGTCGGGCAACAGGTTGTCCAACCAATCGCTGATACCGCCTGCCAGCATGGAAATGACTTCCAACACACCGAGCAAAACCATCAGCGCAATGGCGATACCGAAGATTTCAGTTTCGGGGGCGTTGATTAAATTCCACATATTGCATTTCCTTATTCTTTTTAATTTTCAGACGGCATATATTTTATTTTAAAGTTAAGCAGATTGGATATGGGTTTTTTATTAATTTGTCGTAACTGACAGGATTTTTCCCAATCCGTCATCTTTTTGTTATTTAGGTGTGTATGGTTTTCTTTTTTCAGACGGCCCCGTGAAGATAAAGGCCGTCTGAAACCGCGATTTTCTCAATATAGCTTATGATTTCGCTTTCAATGCCGCCAATCTTTCGGCAATGCGGTTGTTGCGGCTTAAGTCTTCCAGTTCTTTCAGCTTGGCCAACTGCGCCGCATCGGTGCTGCTGTGTACTGAGTTTTGGCGACCCATCACACGGTCGAAAGCGTTGCCGCTTTTTTCGGCATCACGGGCGATACGGTTGAGGTCGCTGCCGTTGCCTCCTGCCGCTTTGCCTGCGCCCACGCTTTGCTGTGCGGCACGCCAATCTTGCAACTGCTGCTGCATCTCGCGTTTTTTCGCCTGCAGGGCGGCGATAAAGCCTTCGAGCTCTTTTTCTTGTGCGGCACAATCGGCAATGGTGTTTTCCAAAACAGGCAGACGCGCTTCGATGTCCATCTGCTCGGCGATACCTGCTTCGGCAATATCATCGCGACCGGCATCTACGGCGGCTTGCAGATTGGCATCGATTGCTTCGTGGCGGTTGCTTTCGTCGGCCATTTTCTTGGCGGCAAGATGTTTCTGCGCCAACACTTTGCCTAACTCAGCACGCACTTCATCTACTGCGCGCTCAATTTCGCGGATGCTTTCGTTCATTACCGCTTCAGGTGCAAGGTTTTCCGCCGCATCAATCAGGGCATGAAAACCGCCGCTTACTAGACGGCCCACTCTGCGGGATAGGGTTTCGCTCATTTGGATTTTCCTTTCACTAAAATGTGTTTGTTTCATTTGGTATGGCGGCAGTCTTAAACTTCATTTGCCTGCTGCACAATCTTCGCCAGCCTCAATGTGTTTTCAAGCTGTTGTAATACGCTGTCGTCGTATGCCGCGCCTTTGCCGGTTACGGCGAGTTGCAGGATGCTGTCGGTGAGACGGACAATGCGCCACATCAGTTCGCGCTCGTATTTTTTCAAATCGTCGAGGTCAGCTTCTTCGGGCAGGTCGGCGGCGAGTGTTGCGCCTAAGTCGGGCAATTGTTCAAACAACCTCGCCACGATATGCGAATGCACTCCAGCCTGTTTTTCCGCGTGCAAGATGTCGTGTTTTGCCGCTTGGAAAAATTGCTCCTGCGCCGTCAGTGCAGAGCCGTAATCGCGTGTCTGCGTATGCGCCAAGCGCGCCAGCTTGAGCAGTTCGCGGATTTTTTCAGATGGCGTATTCGCTCCTTCGATTTTGAGTTCGGCAATAAAATCAGCATCTTCCTGGGTGATGCGCACACTAATTGGGATACGGTTCGTTGCATTCATATTCGTTTGCTTTGGTTTGTATTCATTTGAATACAAATATACAATATGGGATTCTGAGGCGCAATACCTGAAACCGTATATTTATGTAAACATCAGGCCGTCTGAAACTTGATTTTCGGTTTTCAGACGGCCTTTTCCTTTATAATCCGTACATTATTTTCATACATACAGCAGGTTCCCCATGTCCAACAAACCCACACTCCTTCTCGTTGACGGCTCTTCCTATCTTTACCGCGCCTATCATGCTATGGGGCAGAATTTGTCCGCGCCTGACGGTGCGCCGACGGGGGCGATGTATGGCGTGTTGAACATGCTGCGCCGGTTGAGGGCGGATTATGTACACGACTATTGCGCGGTGGTGTTTGATGCGAAGGGCAAAAATTTTCGCCATGAGATGTTCCCCGACTATAAGGCGACGCGCCCGCCAATGCCGGATGATTTGCGCCCGCAGGCGGAAGCCTTGCCGGATTTGGTGCGCCTGATGGGCTGGCCGGTATTGGTGATTCCGCAGGTAGAAGCGGACGACGTTATCGGCACTTTGGCTAAGATGGCTGGCGAAGCAGGGTGGAATGTGGTGGTATCTACCGGTGATAAGGACATGGCGCAGTTGGTGAACGATCGCGTGACGCTGGTGAACACGATGAGCGGCGAAACGCTGGATATTGAAGGCGTGAAGGAAAAATTCGGCGTGCGCCCCGACCAAATCCGCGATTATCTCGCGCTGATGGGCGACAAGGTGGACAACGTGCCGGGCGTGGGAAAATGCGGCCCGAAAACGGCGGTGAAGTGGCTGGAAGCCTACGGCTCGCTGGCCGGAGTGATGGAACATGCTGCTGAAATCAAAGGCAAGGTGGGTGAAAACCTGCAAGCCGCTTTGGAACAACTGCCGCTGTCGTATGATTTGGTAACGATTAAAACCGATGTGGATTTGCACACCGAGCTTTCAGACGGCCTCGAAAGCCTGCGCCGCACTACGCCTAAATGGGCGCAGCTGGTTGTCGATTTCAAACGCTGGGGCTTCCGCACTTGGTTGAAAGAAGCGGAAAGCCGTATGCACGAAGCGCAAAACACTGATTTGTTCGGCAGTGAGCATATCGGCGAACAAGCCGCATTGGCGATGGAAACACAGCCTGAAAAACAACCCGAACTTGCCCCAGCCCCTGAGAAACTGGATTATCAAGCTGTTACCACCGAAGCGCAGTTTGCCGCTTTGTTGGACAAACTGTCGCAGGCGGACAAAATCGGCATCGATACAGAAACCACGTCATTAGACGCGATGAACGCCGCGCTGGTCGGCATCAGCATCGCGTTCCAAGCAGGCGAAGCGGTTTACATCCCAGTAGGACACAGCCTGACTGCTGCACCCGAACAACTTGATTTGCAAGACGTATTAGGCCATCTGAAACCGCATTTGGAAAACCCAGCCCTGAAAAAAATCGGGCAAAACCTCAAATACGACCAACACGTTTTCGCCAACTACGACATCGCCCTGAACGGCATTGCCGGAGATTCCATGCTCGCTTCCTACATCATCGAGAGCCATCTCGGACACGGCTTGGACGAGTTGTCCGAACGCTGGCTCGGCTTGGAAACCATTACCTACGAATCGTTGTGCGGCAAAGGCGCGAAGCAAATCAGTTTTGCCGATGTCGCCATCGGGCAGGCGACCGAATACGCCGCTCAAGATGCCGATTTCGCCCTGCGCCTCGAAGCGCACCTGCGCGCGCAGATGGATGCCAAACAGCTTGAAATGTATGAAAAAATGGAGCTGTCCGTCGCGCAAGTATTGTTTGAAATGGAACGCAACGGCGTGCAAATCGACCGCGCCGAACTCGCCCGCCAAAGCGCAGAACTCGGCGCCGAGCTGATGAAGCTCGAACAAGAAGCCTACGTCGCAGCAGGCCAGCCGTTCAACCTCAACTCGCCCAAACAGCTTCAAGAAATCCTGTTCGACAAAATGGGCATTCCCACCAAAGGCCTGAAAAAAACCGCCAAAGGCGGCATTTCCACCAACGAAGCCGTGCTCGAACAGCTCGCACCCGACTACCCCCTGCCCAAAATCATCCTGCAAAACCGCAGCTTGGCGAAACTCAAATCCACCTACACCGACAAACTGCCCGAAATGATTTCACCCAAAGACGGCCGCGTGCATACCACCTACGCCCAAGCCGTCGCCATTACCGGCCGCCTCGCCAGCAACAACCCCAACCTGCAAAACATCCCCATCCGCACCGCAGAAGGCCGCCGCGTGCGCCGCGCCTTCACCGCACCGCAAGGCAACGTCATCGTTTCCGCCGACTACTCCCAAATCGAGCTGCGCATCATGGCGCACCTCTCCGGCGACAAAACCCTCATTACCGCGTTCCAAAACGGCGAAGACGTACACCGCCGCACCGCCGCCGAAGTATTCGGCATCACTCCCGAAAACGTCTCGTCCGAACAACGCCGCTACGCCAAAACCATCAACTTCGGCCTCATTTACGGCATGGGCCAATACGGCCTCGCCAAATCATTGGGCATCGACAACATCTCCGCCAAAAACTTTATCGACCGCTACTTCGCCCGCTATCCCGGCGTCGCCGAATACATGCAGCGCACCAAAGAACAAGCCGCCGCGCAAGGCTTCGTCGAAACCCTGTTCGGCCGTCGCCTCTACCTGCCCGACATTCACAACAAAAACGCCAACGCCCGTGCCGGAGCCGAACGCGCCGCTATCAACGCCCCCATGCAAGGCACCGCCTCCGACCTCATCAAACGCGCCATGATAGACGTATCCCGCTGGCTGGCTTCAGATGAACTGAAGAGCAAGCTGATTATGCAGGTGCATGATGAATTGGTGTTGGAAGTACCCGAAGCCGAACTGGATTTAGTCAAAGAAAAACTGCCGCAGATTATGGCGAAAGTGGACGAAGGGATGTTGAACGTGCCGCTGGTGGCAGAAGTGGGCGTGGGTATGAATTGGGAAGAGGCGCATTGATTGATGTGCAGAAACTCTTTAATTATACGAAAAACCCCGTTGAAATAATCAACGGGGTTATAAGCTCGCATTCATGGGGGTATAACACTATATTTACTAGCCCATCGATCCCCTTGAACTAACGGGCCTATTGTATAATTTTAAAAAATAGATGTCAAGTTAACCAAATCCATTAGAGTAAGAGTATGATTCCATATAACGAAATTAAGAATGCATTATCAACTGAGCGTTTTGGTACTTATTTGAGCGCATGTAATAATGATGTTTCCCAAGCATGTCAACTGTATCGATGGAATACAGTTGTAAGTGGTGCTTTTATGCCATGGCTTAGTATTGTTGAAATTATTTTACGAAATCGTATTCATCTAGTCTTAAGCAGAATTCATGGCAACGGATGGCCATGGTGTATTGGTTTCGAGAGAACATTACCACAAAATATGGGAGCCAGATTATTTGATCCATTAGGAATTTTACAGAAAGCCCGTAATAAGCATCAGAGATCGAGACAAACTAGTAAAGTGATAGCTGATCTAAATTTTGCTTTTTGGCATCACTTACTTAAACAAAACTATACTGGTCCAATTTGGAATAATAATCTTTATATAGCTTTTCCTAATTTGAGTACTAACCAAAATGTTTCAGTTCTCTTAAGGAGTTTACAAAATAAAATTGAGAATATCCGTGAACTAAGAAATCGAATTGCTCATCATGAACCTATTTTTCAACGTAATTTAGTTGATGATTATGCATCAATAATTCAATTTGTTTCTAGTTGCCATTCTCAAGATTTTTTAGATTGGTTGCAAAAGGATATTAGTCATAATCGACTAGGCGGTAATTATCTTGATTTTATTTTGCAAGAGAAGCCATGACAAATCGGAGATTGGGTACTTAATATCTGACAAAATTTGCAGCTATCTCAAAAGTAGCCGTAGTCGGATACTTGTATCCGACAAAATCGCAGTACTCTCAAAAACCGTCGGATTCAAGAATCAGATCTGCCAAATCGAAACCCAAAATCCATCCAAGGCCGTCTGAAAACCTGTTTCATGGTTTTTCAGACGACCTTTATTCTTCCCGCCGACAGGCATACAATCAAAAGTGCAGTACCTTTCATTGATTCAATACAAGGAGACAGTTATGCGCGGCATAAAATCAGTTGCATTGTTGTGTACTTTGGCATTGGGTGCGCCGGCGTTTTCGGCGGGTTTGACCAAAACGCTGCCGGGTGATTTGACGACGGCTCAGGCGCAGGCGGTGGTGCAGGCTTCGATGAAAAAGGCGCGTGAAATCAAGGTGCCGATGAATATCGCGGTTATGGACGCGGGCGGTAATTTGAAGGCGTTCGCGCGTATGGACGATGCGTTTATCGGCAGTATTGATATTGCGCAGAAAAAGGCGAAAACGGCACGCTATTTCAATATGTCCACCCGCGATTTGGGCAAGGCTTCGCAGCCGGGCGGCGATCTTTACGGTATTGAGGTGACCAACGACGGTTTGGTGATTTTTCCCGGCGGTGTGCTGTTGGTGGATAAAAACGGTGTTATCGTCGGCAGTGTCGGTGTGAGCGGCGGCTCGGTCGATGAAGACGAAAGCGTCGCGAAAGCAGGTGCGGCAGTATTGTCGGGAAGTTAAGCCGTAGTTTGAAACAAGACCCAATGCGTTTCTTTTCATGATTTGCGTTGGGTTGTTGAAATAGGTAGAGGCCGTCTGAAAATGTGGGTTTAACCCCACACTATTTTCAGACGGCCTTTTTCTATTCCGATTCTCTACATTCTATTCACCGTATGCTTTTGTTTGCGGCCTTTTATCTCTTTTTTTCATGAATAATGTTGTCGGTGTTACAATCGGCATATTCTTATTGTTATCAAACAGGTGTTTCATGCAGTTTTTCGGCCTGCTTATTCCTATTATTATCGGCTATTTTGCTGATGAGATGTTCACCGGCGTCATTGTTGGGTCGTTGTTTTGGCTGGTTGCTTGGTCAATCTCGAAACAGCGTCAAGAAGAGCGTTTGGCTGAATCTGCTACGGCAGGCGACAGGATGCAGAAGCTGGAGCAGGAAATCGAGCTGCTGAAACAGCGTTTGTTGGTGTTGGAACATGAGGCTGTCCGTGATGAGGCGAAGGTAGGGCAGGGGCTTGAGGCTCGGGCTGTTGCCGATGTTCAGACGGCCTCTGAGCCGCTTCATGTTCGGGTTGAGCCTGAGGCGGAAGCTGCGCCTGTTAAGCAGAAAATTGAAGAGGCATTTGCTCCTTCTTTTTCTATACCTATTGATCCTGTACCTACCAAGGCTTCTGCTTCGTCTGAGCCTGTTGTGGAAGAAGTTGTCGAGGCGGTTGCTCCGGTTGCTGCTGAACAAGAAGAGCTGCCTAAAGAAGAGGTTGTTGTTGCTTCGATGCCGTCTGAAAACGAAGAGGCTCCATCGCGTCAATTCGTTATCCATAAAGATAAGGTGGAAGGCGGAGAATATAAGTTTTCCGACAATCCGATTGTTGCTTGGTTCTTGCGCGGTAATCCGCTGTTGAAAACCGGTATTGTGGTGCTGTTCCTCGGCTTGGCGTTTCTCTTGCGCTATGCCTCCGAGCGGGTTCATGTGCCGGTGGAGCTGCGTTATTTGACTGTAGCAGGCGCGGGTTTGGCGGCGGTGGTCGGCGGCTGGAAGCTGCAAAGCCGTAAGCGTGAATATGGCTTGGTGTTGCAGGGTTTCGGCGTGGCGGTGATATATTTAACGGCGTTGGCGGCGTTGAAACTGCATCCGCTGTTGCCTGTGTCGGTCGTGTTCGGGCTGATGGTGGCGATGGTTGTGCTGATGGCGTGGCTGGCGGTAAGGCAGAATGCGCAGATTATGGCGCAGGTTGCTTTAATCGGCGGTATGGCTGCGCCTTTGCTGACTTCAGACGGCAGCGGCAATTATTTGGTGCTGTTTTCTTATCTTGCCCTGCTCAATGCTGGTGTGGCCGCGATTGCGTGGTTTAAGGCATGGCGCCCGCTGAACCTGACGGGTTTTGTCGCTACTTTTGCCATTGCCGCGCTGTGGGGCATGCGAAGTTATACGCCGCAACATTTCGCCACTACCGAGCCTTTCCTGATTTACCACTGGCTGCTCTATACCTTTATCGCGTATCTGTTCGCACGCCGTAAGTTGACGGAAAACAGCGAAGACGGCGTTACACCGATTGCCGACAATGCGACTTTGGAAGAAATCGGCAAGAGTATTTATACACACGGCCTGCGCGTGCATGTCCTCGACCATACTTTATTGTTTGGCACGATGGCGGCGGCATTCGGCCTGCAATACCGCATGGTGGAACATTGGCCGGCTGCGGATGCGCTTTCCGCATTGGGTTTTGCCGCGGTTTACGGACTGGCCGCGCTGCTGCTGAAACGTCAGCAGGGTTTGTATATTTTGCGTCAGGCGTTTTTTGCGTTGGCGGTGTTGTTCCTTACGATTGCCGTTCCGCTTTATTTTGAACCGAGCAATACGGTCATTTTATGGAGTGCCGAATCCGCACTGGTTTATTTCTTCGGTTTGCGCCAACAGCGTCCGCATATCCGTTTGGGTGCGCTGATGGTTTATCTCTTGGCGGCACTGATTCAATTGGGCAATTATCAGGGCTTCGGCACGGATACCGTTCTGGAAGGGCAGTGGTTTACAACGGTTGTGGTGTTGCTTGGCGGAGCGGCGATTTACTTGCTGTGGTATTTCTCGCGTCGCGAAGGTTCGGCGCAATGGGAAAAATCTGTTCAGACGGCCGTGTTGTCTGCCGCCTTGCTGTACATCTCTATTTTGCCTTTGCTCTTCTTGGCCGAGCGCGGCTGCATTGTCGCTCTTTCCGCTTTGGCGGCGGCGTGGGCATTCTGTCGGCGCAAACACGAGCCGAATGTGTTTATCACATTTACCTTGGGCAATGTATTGTTCGCCCTGTTGCTGCAAGCCGGTATTATTTATGAATCCCAAGGTTTCCTGAGCCATCTGTACCTTATTGCCGCTACGCCTTTGCTGTTTGCGGCTGCCTACGCGCTGCAATATCCACGCGTGCCGGTTAACACCGAAAAGCCGGAAGGAAACGAGGTTTACTTTGCGAAGGTTGCAGGCTGGATCATCCTGCTTACTGCGTTGGCGACAGGCAGCTACGCCCTTTATATGCAATGGACAGGCGAGGAAACCCTGTTTACCCAGTTGTGGCTGTGGCCGATATTTGCCGGCCTGCTGCTGTTTGCCAAACGTCTGAAATGGGAAGAGCTTCTGCAAACCAATTTGGCATTCTTGCCATTGTTTGGCCTGCATTTCCTCTCCTACCATACCGAACATGCGGTGACAGCCGCCGCAGCCTTGCCGCTTGCCGCCGCTACCGTGTTGAACTTCATTATTCTGAACAACTATCCGCGCCATGATCTGATTTGGTTGCACAAACTCAATATCACGATACTCGGCGTACTTTGGACGCTTTGGACCGCGCTGTATGTCGGTGGTCTTCTCTCCGGCGTTTGGTCGCAGCTCTCATGGCTGGTTGTGCCTTTGGCGATGTGGATTGTTTTCCATACGCAGCGCCACCGCGAATTTTTCAGACGGCATCAAGCCATTTATCAGCATTTTGCTATGCCGTTGTGCGCCCTTGCCGCTGCCTGTTGGATGCTGTGGACCAACTTCTCCACGCCGTTCCAACCTTCACCGTTGCCGTATATTCCCGTGCTCAATCCGGTGGAACTCGCCAGCGCCGGCATGCTTTGGTTTGCCCTGAAATCCCTGCCCGAAGCCTTGCCGCCCGAGCTTCGCCGTACCACGGCAACCACAGTTTCCGCCTTGGCATTTATGCTGATCAGCGCAGGCGTGATGCGCGTATGGCATTTCTACGACGGCATTACTTGGCGTCTCGACATCATGCTCCAATCCTTCGGCCTGCAAGCCAGCCTCTCCGTCGTTTGGGCAGTAACCGCCATCATCTTGATGGTACTCGGCAACCGCCGCAAACAGCGTTCCTACTGGATGACAGGCGCGACGCTGATGGGCATCGTGGTCGTCAAACTCTTCCTGATCGAGCTTTCCAACAGCGGCGGTATCGAGCGCATTGCCTCCTTCATCATCGTCGGCTTGCTGTTGCTTCTGGTCGGCTGGTTTGCCCCCGTTCCGCCCAAAGCAGAGAATGATGGCGAACCTAAAGCCTAATCACTAATCCCCAAAGGAAAAGACCGTCTGAAACCCCATTTAAGTTTCAGACGGCCTGAGACCTTTGCAAAGGATGGTTGAACAAATTATACATTATACCCGTGCAGAAAACGTGCTGCTTCATTGTTCCATTTGACCAAATGATCGCCTTTGGCCGTCAGGTTTTCAGCACCGCGCTCGCCCAAGATAATCTCGGAAGACTGGCGTTTGCCTGTTTTCAACGCAATTTTGGTCGGCAGGTTGTCACGTAGGCGGCCGCTGAGTGTTTTCGCATCGGGGCGTTGCGTTGCCAATAACAGATACATTCCTGCGGAGCGCGCTTTTTGTGCCAGCCGTACCAAATGCCCTTCTGCGTCACTGCTGACATCGATAAGGTCGGCCAGTTCGTCAATCACGATAACAACATATTTTGGACGGGCGTGCTGTGGGACTTCTGCAATATCCTTTGCAGCGTATTCGTCCATCAGGCGGTATCGTTTATCCATCTCGTCAGCAAAAGACGACAATATTTCAGCAGCTTCTTCCGCATCGCTGACTATGCGCCCCTGCCATAAATTCGGACGGTCTTTGAAGGCGGCGAAATCCGCAGAAACTTTGCAATAACACACGACGATTTCCGTTTCATTCTGAGGAGCGAGTTCGAACAGGGAAGCCAGCATTGAGCGCACCAGTACCGATTTCCCAGCCCCCGTTTCCCCGCCTACCATCACATGCGGCGCGGTGGCAAAATCTTGAAACACGGGTTCGCCGCGTTCGTCCAAACCGATACACACTGGCAATCTGAATTGCTGTGCCGATGCGCGGTATTGCTGTAAGGCCGTCTGAAACTCACTTTGCCCGTATTGCCGCCAAGTGTCTTGCGGGCGCAGGATATTGATGTGCCATGTATTGGCTTCGCCGCGTATGCGTCCGCAGCGCATTTCGTCATCGCCGATGCCTAATTCGGAGCAAATCTGGCTGTGGTATTTTTCCAAATCCACATAGCAGTCGAACTGTACGCGCAAGCAGTCGTAGCGCACGCCGACGTATTCTAGTTGTATCGTGCCGCCCTTGCCGACTGTTTTGTCCAGTGCGGTTTTAAGTTTGATGCGGGCTGCATCGAGTGTTCCGACATTTTCTGCGGGAAATTCGCTTGAACTAGAAATCTCTCCTGCATGTTGCCGTCCGCTACTGTTTTTAACAGCCAATTCAGCCAATTCGTTCAAAAAGGCCTGCCGTTGTGCCAAATCGTCATCGGGTTTGAATTGTCTGCAACGTTCCCAAAACGCATGCAAACCAAGCGCGCCGGTATGCCACAGGTCGGCAATTAGTTTGTACAAATCATCTTTTCCCGCCAGTTTCCCTTGCCTGATGTGGAACAGGGTTTCGCTCAACAGGGCAAGCCAAAGCCGCGAATGGTCTTGAAAGCAGGTTTGGAAAGAAGGGATGTCGATGCCTTTGGTATCGGGGGCGGCAGTCAAATTTTCCGGCTGGCGAGCCCAGCCTTTGGCAAAGCAATAGCCGATACAGAGTACCGCCCACTCGTAGTTGTTGTCCAGATGCGGCAACGCACCTGCGTGGGTGAGTTTTTCGCGTATGGCTTTGGCTTCGCTGCTGGAAATAATGTGTTTGTCGCTAATCAGGGTATGGAAATAGTCGGAATCCCACTGGCGGTTGTCTGGCAGCAGATACATGTATTGTTCCTTTAATTATTCGAAATAAACATCGGCAGTTACACGTGAACATGCGCCCGCGCTGTCCAGTGATTCGGCTTCCACCAGATAGGTGCGGCCGATATGCGGGTCGAGACGGCGGTACACTTCGGGGGTGATTTCGGTGTCCTGCGACAACAAAATCACCTGCTGTTCCAGCCCACTCCAATGCTTGAACAAACCTTCTCGGTGGCCCTCATCCAAACGTGCCAAAGGGGTATCGATGACAAAGGGGGCAGGATAGTGGGTAACTTCCGCCAATGCCGACACCAGCGACATAATCAGAATTTGCATTTGTCCGGCCGACAAATCGACCTGCGCTTCCCTGCCGTCGCGGCCGTAAAGCCCCATCCTTCCGTCGGCTTCGATGCTGATTTTGTGGATGCGGTCATCGTGTGCAATGGTGCGGTTGATGCGGGTGGCGGTTTCACCGATTTCACCCGCCTTTTGCCGCATTAGAGCATCGGTCAATGCGGCAATAACTTTTTCTACCTGTCCCGCACGGCGCGACTTCACCATCAGCGGGTTGCTGTCGCTGATTTTGTCTTGCAGTTTGCTGACTTCATCCTTTTTGCGCCGGCATTCTTTTTCTTTTTCCAACACGTTGCTTTTCAGGCTGCCCGAACGTTCTTTCAGTATATCGGCCTGCTTGTTCGCCTGTTTGAGCTGTTCCACCAGTTCGTCTTTGTTGCTGCCTTTGAGCAGCTCCAATTCTTCCAAGACTTGTTTTTGTTCGCTCCGCCGCTGTTCGATATCGGCCAGCAGGCTGCCTATCCTTCCTTGTGGCATACCCTGTATGCGGCTGATTTCGTTTTGGATTTCAGCATGGGCGTTTTTCGAGAGATAGTTGTGCTCGATAGTTTCGGCGCAATTTTCAGGCAACGGGTAAAATAATTCGTTCCAGCATTCGGCTACAGCTTCCTTCATCAGCGGGTCTTCCAAAATGGCGCAAGCCGAACGCCCCAATACTTCTTTGACTTTGCCGCTGCCGACAAACGCGCTCCAAAAATCGTTTACCCGTCCCGCAATCTGCTCCCTGCCGGCTTCATGGTGCAGGCGGTTGGCTTCTCGTTCGAGTTTGATTTTTAGCGCGTTCAGGCCGTCTGAAGGCAGGAAGGCCAGCGGCATGGCTTTAACCGCCGCCTTGACCTTCGCATTGAAATCGTCCATTTCCTTCTCCAGCCGTTCCCGCTGCATCAGCAAATCCTGCGAAGTGCGGATGTCGCTGCCGCCGCCGATCTGCTGTTGCAGCCTGCTTCTTTCCGCATCCCAATGCGCCCATTCCTGTTGTACTTTTTCCCATTCTTCACGGAATACATCATATTGCACTTGGGCAGAAGTCAATGCGCTTTCGGCTTTGTCCAAATCTTCCTGCATCTTTTTGCCCGCGTTCTCGGAAATGCAGCGTTTGCGGTAATCGCCAAGGCTGTCTGCAAGCCGCGTCAGCAGGGTTACGCCCAACAGGCCTTTCAGGGCGGTATTGAGCCACATACCCGTGCCGCTGCGTTCTGCAGCCTGCACGATTTTTTCGCCGTCGAAAAAGAAAAACGGCGCATAATCGAACGGCAGGGCGTAAGTGTTGAGATATTTGTCCAATTCGGCTAAATCGACAGGCAGGTAGCGGTCGTCAACCAGCACGTCTGCCCGCGTTTCGGTGCTTTCGCGTTCAAATTGCCTTTTCTCATTGAAATGCCATTTCCGGCGGATTTTCAGGCCGCAAATCTTACCTTGCCGCCGTTGGCGGATTTCAATTTCCAGCTCGATGCGGTATCGGCCGTATTGCGGCGCTGCTTTGTGATGCAGGGCAGCCTGCAGGAAATTCGGGTAATTGACATCTTTGCTGTTCAAGCCGGCCCGCTGCAAATGGCTGACCGCATCCGCGTCATACAGGCACAGGTAAACCGCTTCCAACAAAGTGGTTTTGCCGTGCCCGTTCATCGCGCCGATTAAAACAATGTTCTGCCCGTTTTTCGGTTCGGGAAAGGAGAAGGCCGCTTCTTGGTAGGATTTGAAATTAAGCAGCCTGATTGAATGTATCCACATATTCAGCCCCAATATTTCCTGTTTTCAAAAACTTCATCGAATACTTCGGTCATGCCGCGTTTGCGGATCCGTTCCTGTTGCTCGCGCTCCCATGCCGCCAAATCGGCCAGCGCATCGGGCGATACACCATGTTCGGCAGCGATTTTCTCTATCAGGTTTCTGGCATTTTCATCACTCCACAGCAGCAAATCAGCCACCTGTTCCCGTGTTTCCGTCTTCATTTTTATTCCTTGAGTAAGTGTTAATCAGATCTTCCGTCCAAATTCGCTTGATTAGGTCGATTTCGTCCTGCGAAATCAGTTCTTCGCCGAAAGCAGCCTGCACTTTTAGCAGCTTCGCCAGCATTTCCTGCCGCGCTGCGATGGTGAACGGGCCGGGGATGTGTTTGCCGCCTTTGAACGTGAGTTTTCCGTTGCGCCGTTCGGCCTGGCGGTATTCGGGTTTGTTGCGGATGTCCACCAGCCAGTCGCGGTATTCGATTAACGGTGTGAATTCGGTTTTCCCCGCGTCCACAAAGCCCTGCAGGCTTCTGTCCTTATTGACCACCGTGCACGTCCAGCAGCCGAAGCGGCTGGAATTGGTGCCGCAACCGGGGGCTTCTTCCTGCGACAGCACAATCGGACATTCGCCGCCGGCGGCTTCGCGGTAGAGCTTGATTAAATCGCTGTGTGCGCCTCCCCAGGGCGGGTCGTTGGCAGCAAGGAATTCCCACACGTCGTCGGTACTCAAATCGACAATCGGTCGGTACACCAACGCGTTTTTCAAATCACTGTGCGGGGTCAGATTGCTGTTTTCCAAGTTTTGGTGGCTTTCGATACTTGCTTTGCGGGTGGCAGATTCGTCTTTGCGCACGCCCAGTACGATGATGGCTTTGCCGTTTTCGTTTACTTTTTGCAGGATGTAGCCGCTAGTAGGCTGGATTTTCAGGCGGTCGGTGCACCAGCGCATTGAGCGGTTAGGCGTGGGGTAGCCTTTGCCGATGAGTAGCGTCCAAAAGGTGTCCTGCAATTTCGGCACGGTGATTTCGCCGCTGACGGGCAGCCTGAAAATTTCAGCGGCACGCAGAATTTCTGCCAAAGATTGGCGCATGTGTTTCACTACCAGCGGGCTTTCCACCAGCGTGTCGTTGGAAATGAAGAACACCTGCCGCGTCCGCAGCATCGGCGGCAGCGAAAGCAGCATGTCAAACACCAAATGGGCGACAAGGGTGCTGTCCTTGCCGCCTGAAAAGGTAACAATCCAAGGGTAGTGCTGCGTTTCGCTTAAATATTCTTCAGTGATGTTTTGGCGTATAGCGTCGAACGGGTTGGCAGGGTGTATGGGTATTACGGTCATTTTTATACATATTTCTTATTTGCACCTAAAACAGGTGCATGCGTGATTGTACCTAAAATCGGAGCGCATGAGAAATATTCGTTTGTCGGTACACTCTGCCGAACACACCTATTTGCGACAACTCCTTATCCGCAGAAGATTGGATTTGGGGTTGTCGCAGCGTGCATTGGCGGAACGGATGAATGTGGTGCATTCGTTCGTAGGAAAAGTGGAAACAGGTGACAGGCGGCTGGATATCTTTGAGTTTATTGATTATTGCCGCGCATTGAATTGGCAACCGGAGGAGGTATTGCAAAGTTTGCAGGAGGAAGCGGTATGAAAGATTTGGCAGCATTATTAAAATATGCGGAACAATTCCGCAGCCTGCATACAAGTTTTACACAAGCAAACAACCGTGCCCCGCATAAATTCATCCTTCTATACAGTTTATGCCTGCTGTATGAATCAGGCAGCCTGCACACAGAAAAAATTGATTTTTCGGATACGCTTTTGGAAGAATGGCAGGCAATATTCAGACAGTAATGGCAGCGGTGGGTGGCAAACGCATACCACCAAGAAAATTTCGGCATGCCGCTCTACCACATGAGGACCGAGCCGTTTTGGTATTTTTGTGTCAAACCTGGTATGGAAGATGCATTCGAACAAAAAAACCGCATGAAGGCTTTATCCAGCCTGCGTCAAACTGTTTCGGGCGTAGAAATCGATGCACTACTCGCACGGCTGCTTCGGCAGGCCGAAACGCGGGTGGTGCTGCAGGATGTGCTGTTGGCACAATTGTTTGAAATCTTATGAGCAGGGAAACGAGTGAAATTTAAAGTGCAGGCTGCTTTTTCATCACCCCAAAAGCAGCAGCCGTAGGTCGGATTCTCGAATCCGACATTTTCCAACAGCGTTTTTTTCGGAAACGATAGACGCGTCAATGTTTTTGTTGGATACGAGTATTCAACCTACATTTCTACTTCTGGATTCCCGCCTGCGAGGGAATGACGGCGGAGGTTTCGGCAAAATTGCTCCTCCCGTTTTCAGACGGCCTCTGCCATCTCCCTTCTACATCTCTTCCAATTTCGCAAACTTGGTATCTAGCTCTTTTACGCCCTGTTTGCCGAAGTTGATGGTCAGTCGGGCGGATTCGCCTTTGTCCACGGCATCGATGATGACGCCGGTGCCGAATTTGGCGTGGCGGACGTTTTGGCCGATGCGGAAGCCTGCGTAGGTTTGCGGCTGTTTGAAGTCGTCGAGGATTTTGTCTTTGAACGTGGCGGTTTGGCGTGTGTTGCCGTAGCTGTCGTAGACGGGTTTTTTGACGGACAGGTAGTGCAATACTTCGGGCGGGATTTCTTCGACGAAGCGGGAGACGATGCCGAATTGGGTTTGTCCGTGCAGCATGCGTTGTTGCGCCATGGTGATGTAGAGGCGTTTACGGGCGCGGGTGATGGCGACGTACATGAGGCGGCGTTCTTCTTCGAGGCCGCCGCGTTCGGCGAGGCTCATTTCGCTGGGGAAACGGCCTTCTTCCATGCCGGTGAGGAAGACGGCGTTAAATTCCAAGCCTTTGGAGGCGTGGACGGTCATCAGTTGGACGGCTTTTTCGCCTGCGCCTGCTTGGTTTTCGCCGGATTCGAGGGCGGCGTTGCTGAGGAAGGCGAGGATGGGGAAGGCGGGGTCGTCTGAAATGTTTTCAGGCAGGGTTTCAAAGTTGCTGTCTTCGGGTTTGAACTCGATGGCGGCGTTGACGAGTTCGTCGAGGTTGTCGAGGCGGTCTTGGTTGTCGCCTTTTTGGGTTCGGTAGTGTTCGGTCAGGCCGCTGTCTTTGAGGATGCCGACGATGATTTCGGACAGGGGCAGTTGTCCGACTTGGTTGCGCAGGGCTTCAATGAGGCGGACGAAGGCGACGATTTTGGTGGCTTTTGCGCTGGCGTTGCAGGCTGCCTGCCAGAGGGTGATGCCTTGTTCGTTTGAGGCCGTCTGAAGGTTTTCGATGGTGCGTGCGCCGATGCCGCGCGGTGGGAAGTTAATCACGCGCAAGAGGGCGTTGTCGTCGTCGGGATTGACGGCGAGGCGCAGGTAGGCGAGGGCGTGTTTGATTTCTTGGCGTTCGTAAAAGCGCAGGCCGCCGTAGATTTTGTAGGGGATGCCGCTGCGGAACAGGCTTTGTTCGATGACGCGGGATTGGGCGTTGCTGCGGTAGAGGACGGCGATTTCGTCCAAATTCCAGCCTTCGCGTTCGAGGGCTTTGGTTTCGTCCACGATGAATTGGGCTTCTTCGAGGTCGGTAAAGGCGGAGTAGTAGCGGATTTTATCGCCTGCTTCGGCGTCGGTGCGCAGGTTTTTGCCGAGGCGTTCGTCGTTGTTTTCGATGACGGCGTTGGCGGCGGCGAGGATGTTGCCGACAGAGCGGTAGTTTTGTTCGAGTTTGACGGGCGCGTCGATGTGGAATTCTTCCATCAGCGCGGTCATGTTGCCGACGTTTGCGCCGCGGAAGCGGTAAATGCTTTGGTCGTCATCGCCGACGGCAAACACTGCTGCGTGGTTGCCGGCGATTAATTTGAGCCAGGCGTATTGCAGCTTGTTGGTGTCTTGGAACTCGTCGACCAGAATGTGGTTGAAGCGGTTTTGGTAGTGTTGGCGCAGGATTTCGTTGCTTTGCAGCATTTCGTAGCTGCGGAGCATGAGTTCGGCGAAATCGACTACGCCTTCGCGTTGGCAGATTTTGTCGTATTCGGCGTAGCACTCAATCATGCGGCGTGTGTGCGGATCGGGCGCGCTCAATACGGAAGCGCGCAAGCCGGATTCTTTTTGCGCGTTGATAAAGCCTTGCAATGAACGCGGTGCGATGATTTCTTCGGCGATGTTGAGGCTTTTGAGCAGACGTTTGATGAGGGAGAGTTGGTCGCCGCTGTCGAGGATTTGGAAGGAAGAGGGCAGGCCTGCGTCGCGGTGGTGCAGGCGCAAAAAGCGGTGGCAGAGGCCGTGGAACGTGCCGAGCCACATGGCGCGGACGTTGACTGGAATCATTGCGCCCAAACGGGTCTGCATTTCTTTGGCGGCTTTGTTGGTAAACGTTACCGCCATAATGCTGTGCACGCTGGCTTGTCCGCTTTGCAACAGCCAGGCGATACGCGTGGTCAGCACGCGCGTTTTGCCGCTGCCTGCGCCTGCCAAAACGAGGGCGGATTGCGGCGGCCAGGTTACGGCGGAGAGTTGTTCGGGGTTTAAGCCTTGCAGGAGGTTGGGGGCGGATTCGTTGGGAAACATGAAGAGGCCGTCTGAAAATAAATGGGAATGCGATATTTTAAAGGAAATACAAAAGGCCGTCTGAAAAGATGTTTCAGACGGCCTT